>JAUNRZ010000143.1 GCA_030539455.1 Paracoccus sp. (in: a-proteobacteria)
CCCTCAACCTGCCGATTAGAAGTCGGCTGCTCTATCCAGTTGAGCTACGGGACCGTGGGGCGATCAATGCCGCAAACGGGCCGCGATCGCAACGGATAAGTTGCGCGGCGCCTAGACCCGGCGGCTCATGAAGATGCTGGCGGGGTCGGGGCGATAGTCGGCAAAGGGCGGCACTTCGGCGAAACCGGCGGAAGCGTAAAGCGCGCGGGCCGGCGCGAACACGTCCTGCGCGCCGGTCTCGAGCGAAAGCCGGCCGAGCCCACCCGCCCGCGCCGCCTCGATCATCGCCTCTAGCAGCGCCCTCGACAGGCCGCGCCCGCGCGCCTCGGCCAGAATATGCATCGACTTGATCTCGCCGTGGCCGGGCGCGATCGTCTTTATCGCGCCCATCCCCAAAGCCGCCCCGTCCTCGCGCAGGACATAAAACGCGATCTGCGGCGCGCAAAGCGCCTCGCGCGGCATCATATGGATCGATTCCGGCGGCGTGTTGCCGTCATGCATGGCGTTATGGTGCCGCGCGAAAAGCAGGTCGAGATCGGCGGCGAGCGGGGATTCGCGCGCGATCACGCACCCCGGCGCGGTGCCAGATTGCGACGCGTTTGCAGCCACGCGAGGCCGGCCTAATGCGTCCAGGGGCCGCGCCGGTCGGGCGCGAAATTCTCGCCATAGCCGCGCGGGCGGATGTTGAGCGCGCGCGTATTCGGCTCCACCAGCTCGAAGCTGAGGCCGCGGGCGCGCGCATATTCCTCGGCCTCCTCGCGGGTCTCGAAGCTGAGCCGGACCTGCGCCTGCGTGTCGTCGCTGCTTGTCCAACCCATGAGCGGATCAATCTCGCGCGCATCAGCGGCAGGATATTCCAGCGTCCAGCGCCGCGTCCGGGCCGTGCCCGATTGCATCGCGTTGCGGGCGGGTTTGTAGATGCGCACCTTCATGGCCAATTCCCTGACTGAAGATCCTGCGGCGGATGATCCCGTCTGTTACCGCGCCGTTATCGCCAATCGCGCGCGCCCGATCAAGAGCCGGCAGGCGGAACCTTGAGCCTGTCCGCGCGTTAGCCATCATACGCAAGATTATTTCAAATCGGAGCCTGCATCATGACTAAATTTACAGCAATTCTGCTTGTTGGCGCAAGCTTGACGCTTGCCGCGTGCGGCCCCGACGTCGGCACGCGCGCGGCAACCGGCGCCGCCACCGGCGCAGTTGTCGGCGGCCCCGTCGGCGCAGCCGTCGGCGGTGTGGCCGGCGCGACCGGCGCCGTCCGCGTCCGCTAAGCCAGCTCGCAACCACAAACGCGGCGGGCGGTCTCCGCCCCCCGCTCAGCGCCGAGACGAAGGAGTTCGCCATGAGCAAGATCCGCAACAACCCGCGCAACCACGCCATCAGCAAAACGCAAAGCCGCACGAGCGCAGCGCGCGCCCTCATCTGGGCCGGCGCGTCGATCATCGCATTCGCCGGGCTGACCACATCGGTCGCATTCGGTCAGGATGGCGGCTCGATGCAGGCGCAGATCGCGGGGCCCGATGGCAACGCCCTGGGCGAGGTGACGGTGCGCGACACCGCCTCGGGTCAGGCGCATGTCATGATCGCGCTGTCGGGCCTGCCCGAGGGCACGCTTGGCATCCACATCCACGAGACCGGCGCCTGCACCCCCGATTTCGACGCGGCGGGCGGCCATCTGGCCGGCGAGGCCGAGCACGGCATCGACAATGAAGGCGGCCCCCATCCCGGCGATATGCCGAACCTCCACGTCCCGGAATCGGGCGAGATCACGGTCGAGTATTTCCTCGCCCATCTCTCGACCGAGATGATGGACGGCGAGAACGGCGCCGCGCTTATCATCCACGAACACGCAGACGATTATCACAGCCAACCCACCGGCGAGGCGGGCGGGCGCATCGGCTGCGGCGTGTTCGAGCGCCAATAGCGCCCAGCCCCTTGCGATCGCCGCGAAAACGCCCACATTAGGCAGCGGAACGAAAGGGGAAACATGGGGCACAACAATACCAACGCGCCGGTCGCTCGCTTTGCCGAGGTCACCCGCCCCAAGCTTGAGGGCGGGCGGCGTTTTGTGATGCAGTCCGAGTTCAAGCCGGCCGGCGATCAGCCCACCGCGATTGCCGAGCTGTCCCAAGGCGTGCGCGCGGGCGATCGCGATCAGGTTCTGCTGGGCGCGACCGGCACCGGCAAGACCTACACCATGGCCAAGGTGATCGAGGAAACCCAGCGTCCCGCGATCATCCTCGCCCCGAACAAGACGCTCGCCGCGCAGCTTTACGGCGAGTTCAAGGGCTTCTTCCCCGATAACGCCGTCGAATATTTCGTATCCTATTACGACTACTACCAGCCCGAGGCGTATGTCCCGCGCTCGGACACCTATATCGAGAAGGAATCGCAGATCAACGAGGCGATCGACCGGATGCGCCACTCGGCCACCCGCGCGCTTCTGGAACGCGATGACGTGATTATCGTCGCCTCCGTGTCCTGCATCTACGGCATCGGCTCGGTCGAGACCTACTCGGCGATGACGCAGGACATGATCACCGGGCAGATGTATGACCAACGCGAATTCATCGGCCAGCTTGTCGCGCAGCAATATCGCCGGCTCGACGCCAGCTTCCAGCGCGGCGGCTTCCGCGTGCGCGGCGACGTGATCGAGCTGTGGCCGGCCCACCTCGAAGATCGCGCATGGCGGTTTTCCTTCTTCGGACCCGAGCTGGAATCGATCACCGAGTTCGACCCGCTGACCGGCGCGAAAACCGACAATTTCAAGCAGATCCGCATCTACGCCAACAGCCATTACGTGACGCCGCGCCCCACGATGCAGCAGGCGATCAAGGGCATCCGGGCCGAGCTTGCCACGCGGCTCGCGCAGCTTAATGACGAGGGCAAGCTGCTCGAGGCGCAGCGGCTCGAGCAGCGCACGAATTTCGATCTCGAGATGCTCGAGGCGACGGGCGTGTGCAACGGGATCGAGAATTACTCGCGCTATCTGACCGGCCGCGCGCCGGGCGAGCCGCCGCCGACCCTGTTCGAGTTCATCCCCGACAACGCCATCGTTTTCGCTGACGAATCCCACGTCTCGGTGCCGCAGATCGGGGCCATGTATCGGGGCGACTTCCGGCGCAAGATGACGCTCGCCGAGCACGGGTTCCGCCTCCCTTCCTGCATGGATAACCGCCCCCTGAAGTTCGAGGAATGGGACGCGATGCGCACCCAGTCGGTGTTCGTCTCGGCCACCCCCGCCGATTGGGAGCTGGACCAGACCCAAGGCGTTTTCACAGAGCAGGTGATCCGCCCGACCGGGCTTCTGGACCCCGAGATCGAGGTGCGCCCGGTCGAGATGCAGGTCGACGATCTGCTCGACGAGGTGCGCCGCGTCTCGGCGGCCGGGATGCGCACTCTGGTCACGACGCTCACCAAGCGCATGGCCGAGGATCTGACCGAGTATCTGCACGAGCAGGGCATCCGCGTGCGCTATATGCACAGCGATATCGACACGATCGAGCGGATCGAGATCCTGCGCGATCTGCGCCTCGGCGCGTTCGATGTGCTGGTCGGGATCAACCTGCTGCGCGAGGGGCTGGATATCCCCGAATGCGGTCTCGTCGCCATTCTCGACGCCGACAAGGAAGGGTTCCTGCGCAGCGAAACCTCGCTGATCCAGACGATCGGCCGCGCGGCGCGCAACGCCGATGGGCGGGTGATCATGTATGCCGACCGCATCACCGGCTCGATGGAGCGGGCGATGGCCGAGACCGACCGCCGCCGCGCCAAGCAGATCGCCTATAACGAGGCGCATGGCATCACGCCGCAGACCGTGCGCAAGAATGTCGAGGACGTCTTGGCCGGGCTTTGGCAGGGCGATACCGATCAGTCGCGGATCACCGCGAAGGTCGAGAGCCCCATGATCGGCTCGAACCTCGCCGCGCATCTTGACGCGCTGCGCGCGCAGATGCGCAAGGCGGCCGAGAACCTCGAATTCGAGGAAGCCGCGCGGCTCCGCGATGAGGTCAAACGGCTCGAGGCGGTCGATCTGGCCATCTCGGACGACCCTTTGGCGCGGCAATCAGCGGTTGAAGAGGCAGCGGCCGAGGCGATGTCCGCCTCGGGCCGCTCGAGCGCCGGGCGCGCGGGTCAACGCGGCGGCAACAAGCGCAGCAAGCGCCGGCGTTAGGGCGCGCGCGGCGAGTTGATCGAACCCGCCGCGCGCCGCCCGCGTTTCCTGCGAGCCACCCCGCCCGGTTAAAGGATCACATCATGCGCCGCGTTCTTGCCATCGCCCCTGCCCTGCTGCTGACCGCCTCAGCCGCCGCCGCCTCCACCGAAGCGGAATGGGAGAAATTCCGCAGCGAGGTCGAAACTGCCTGCGCGGCGCTAGTCGATGCGCCGGACTATACGGAAACGAAAATCGAGGTGAACCCGTTCGGGTCGGAAAGCTACGGCGCGGCGCTCGTTAGCGTCCATTATCCGGGTGAGGCTGGCACGGACCGGATGATCTGCATCTACGACAAGGAGAGCGCGAGCGCCGAGCTGACCGCGCCCTTCACGCCCGAGCAGCCCGATATCAAACCGACCGCGCCGCGATAAACCGCGCTCAAAGCGGACGCTGCATGAACACCAGATCAAGCCGGCGCCCGAATTTGGTGCCGACCTCGGGGAAATAACCGACGCGCTCGAACCCGAGGCGCGCGTGGAGTTGGATCGAGATTTCATTGCCGGCCTCGATCCCCGCGATCATGGCGTGCTTGCCCGCCTCGGACGCGCGCAGGATCAACTCGCCCAGCAAGGCGCGCCCGACACCCCGCCCCTGCGCGTCCGCCCGCACATGGACGGAGTGCTCGACCGTATCGCGATAGCCATCGCCGCTGCGCCACGGCCCGAAACTGCCATATCCCGCGACCCGGCCTTCGGCGTCCAGCGCGACGATCACCGGAAACCTGGCCTGCTGCCGGTCTTCCATCCAACGCCGGCGGCTTTCCAGATCAGCTTCGACACTGTGCCAAACCGCAGAGCCGTGTGTGATCGAATGATTATAAATCTCGGTGATCGCGGCCAGATGCGGCTCGCCCGCGTCGATAATCTCCATCCCCGCCCCCTTCTTCTTCACCCAAATATCCCCGCCGGAGGCACGAGCCCCCCACAACGC
>JAUNRZ010000144.1 GCA_030539455.1 Paracoccus sp. (in: a-proteobacteria)
AGGTCGATGCGGCGGTCAATTTCTGGCATTTCATGGCCAAGATGCGCGCCGCCGGGATGCGCGATCTGATCTCGGTGGCCGAGGCGTCCGAGGCGCTTGGGCTTGACCCCGCAACGCCCTTGCTTGGCTATGTGCTGCGCGAAAGCTGGATCGAGGCAAACCCCGAGCTTGCGCGCGGGCTCGTTGCGGCAAGCCGCGCGGTCAAGGAGCGGCTGGGCGAGGATGACAGCGCATGGGAGAGCCTGCGCCCGATCATGAACGCCGAAAGCGATGCCGAGTTCGAGGCGCTGCGCGAGGGCTGGCGGGCCGGTATCCCCGAGGATGCGCCGGTCGATGAGGCGCAGATCGCCGCGACCTACGCGCTTATGGCCGAGCTTGGCGGCGAGGATCTGACCGGCGGCGTAACCGAGTTGCCTGCGGGCCTCTTCTGGCGTCCCTGAGGCGTAGAATGCCGGGTGAAGGGCGGCGGATAAGGCACTCCGGGCTTGGCGCGGGCCCGGCGGGGGCGGTGTCGGTGCTGGCTCTGCTTGCGCTGTGGGTTCTGGTCTCGCTGGGCGCCGATAACGCGCGCATCATGCCGCCGCCCTGGGATGTCGCCGCCCTGATCTGGCGCGCCGCCGCGTCGGGCGAGCTGTGGTATCACGCCGGCATGACGCTCTTTCGCGTCGCCGCGAGCTTTGCGATCGCGATGGCGGCGGGCTGCGCGCTTGGGCTTTTCATGGGCCGCAGCGCGCGGGCCGATCATTGGCTGAACCCCTCGCTTGTCGTCGCGCTGAACATCCCGGCGCTCGTCGTGATCGTGCTGTGCTATATCTGGATCGGCCTGAACGAGATCGCTGCGATCACTGCGGTTGCGGTCAACAAGATCCCGCTTGTCACGGTGATGATCCGCGACGGCACGCGCGCGCTGCGTCCCGATCTCGACGAGATGGCGCGCGCCTACGGGATGAGCCGGGGCGCAAGGCTGCGCCACGTCACGCTGCCGCAGCTTGCCCCGCATATCGCCTCGGCCGCGCGGGCGGGGATCGCCCTGATCTGGAAAATCGTGCTGGTGGTGGAATTTCTCGGCCGCTCGAACGGGGTCGGCTTCAAGCTTCATATGTATTTCCAGATGTTCAACGTCGCGCAGGTGCTGGCCTGGTCGCTGGCTTTCGTCGCGGTGATGCTGCTGATTGACTACGCGATCCTGCGCCCGTGGGAGCGGCGGGCGAGCCGCTGGAGGCGTGATGAGGATTGAGCTTGCCGGCAAATCCTTCGGCGCCCGCCCGGTGCTTGGCCCGGTCACGCTCGAGCTCGGCCGGGGGCGGCGGGTTGCGGTGCTGGGCCCCTCGGGGATCGGCAAATCGACGCTGCTGCGGATCGTCGCGGGGCTGGACGGCGCGCATGAGGGGCTGCGGGTGAGCGGCGCGGCGCGGCTCGCCCTCGTCTTTCAAGAGCCGACGCTGCTTCCGTGGCGCAGCGCGCTTGCCAATATCACCATCCCCGCGCGGGTCGATGCAGGCCGCGCGCGCGCCCTGATGGCGCAGGTCGGTCTTGCCGGGAAAGAGGCGCATTACCCCCGCCAGCTTTCGCTTGGCCAGCAGCGCCGGCTTGCGCTTGCCCGCGCCTTTGCGACCAGCCCCGATGTGCTGCTGATGGACGAGCCCTTCGCCTCGCTGGACGCCGAGACGGCCGCGCGGATGATCGCGCTGACATCCGAGCTGCTCGATCGGACCGGCGCGGGGCTGTTCCTTGTCACCCACGCCCCCGCCGAGGCCGAAGCGCTTGGCGCAGAGGCGCAAAGCCTCTCGGGCAGCCCGGCGGTGCTGTCGCCCACTGCGCCTTCCGCGCCCGCGCGCCCTGCAACCTAGGTCGCAATTGCGGGGCGCGCCTGCGGGCAATAGGTTTGGGCTCATATCAGCTCACGGCGGGAATTTCGCGCCGCGATCTCACGCGGGCGGCGATCAGTCCGCTGCCAACCGACCGTCTTGCGCCAAAGGCGCCGCCATTGAGGGAGAAACACGATGAAAACCCGCGCCGCTGTTGCACTGGAAGCCGGCAAGCCGCTTGAGGTGATGGAGGTCAATCTCGAAGGCCCCAAGGCGGGCGAGGTGCTGGTCGAGATCAAGGCGACCGGGCTGTGCCATACCGACGAATTCACCCGCTCGGGTGACGATCCCGAGGGCATCTTCCCGGCGATCCTCGGCCATGAGGGCGCGGGCGTCGTGCTCGAGGTGGGCGAGGGGGTGACAACGCTCAAGCCCGGCGATCACGTCATCCCGCTTTACACGCCCGAATGCCGCCAATGCCCGTCGTGCCTGTCGCAGAAAACCAATCTCTGCACCGCGATCCGCGGCACGCAAGGGCAGGGGCTGATGCCGGACGGGACGACCCGCTTCTCGATGCTCGACGGAACCCCGATCCATCATTACATGGGCTGCTCGACCTTCGCGAACCACACCGTCCTGCCCGAGATCGCGCTTGCGAAAGTGCGCGAGGACGCGCCGTTCGACAAGATCTGCTATATCGGCTGCGGGGTCACGACCGGGATCGGCGCGGTCATCAACACCGCCAAGGTCGAGATCGGTGCCAAGGCCGTGGTGTTCGGGCTGGGCGGGATCGGGCTCAACGTCATTCAGGGGCTGCGGCTCGCCGGCGCGGACATGATCATCGGCGTCGATCTGAACAATGGCCGCAAGGAGATGGCCGAGCGTTTCGGGATGACCCATTTCGTCAACCCCTCCGAGATCGACGGCTCGGTCGTGCAGCATATCGTCGAGATGACGAAAACCCCGTTCGACCAGATCGGCGGCGCGGATTACAGCTTCGATGCGACCGGCAATGTCAAGGTGATGCGCGATGCGCTGGAATGCACGCATCGCGGCTGGGGGCAGTCGATCATCATCGGCGTGGCACCGGCGGGGGCCGAGATCAGCACCCGCCCGTTCCAGCTTGTGACCGGCCGGGTCTGGAAAGGCACCGCATTTGGTGGCGCGCGGGGCCGCACGGATGTGCCGCAGATCGTCGATTGGTATATGGACGGCAAGATCGAGATCGACCCGATGATCACCCACACCATGCCGCTTGAAGATATCAACAAGGGTTTCGATCTGATGCACGCGGGCGAATCGATCCGCTCGGTCGTGCTGTATTAAAGGCGGGCGTGATGGAGAAAGTCTCGGAAAACCGCTGTTTTGGCGGAACGCAGGGCGTCTATCGTCACAAATCGGCGGCGACCGGCACCGATATGACCTTCGCGGTCTATCTGCCCCCCGATGCCGAGGCGGGGCCGGTGCCGGTGCTGTGGTATCTGTCGGGTCTGACCTGCACTCATGAGAACGCGATGACAAAGGCCGGCGCGCAGCAATGGGCGGCCGAGACGGGGCTCGCGCTCATTTTCCCCGACACCTCGCCGCGCGGCGATGATGTGGCCGATGACGAGGCGTATGATCTCGGCAAGGGCGCGGGGTTTTACGTCAACGCAACCGAGCAGCCCTGGGCGAAGCACTTCAAGATGTGGGATTACATCACCAAGGATCTGCCCGATCTGGTCTTTGCCGAGTTCCCGCTTGACCGGGGCGCGCAGGGCATCACCGGCCATTCGATGGGCGGTCACGGCGCCCTCACCCTCGCGATGACGCTGCCCGAGACCTACCGCTCGGTCTCGGCCTTCGCGCCGATCGCGCATCCCAGCGAATCCGATTGGGGCCGCAAGCAGCTTGGCGCCTATCTGGGCGAGGATCGCGCGGCTTGGGCGCCCCATGATGCGACGCTTTTGATGCGCGAGAAGGGTTATCCGGGCGAGGTGCTGATCGATCAGGGCAGCAGCGACCAGTTTCTGGACCTTCTGAAACCCGAAGCTCTGGCCGAGGCGATGATGGCCCGCCGCCAGCCGGGCGCATTTCGGATGCAGGAGGGCTATGATCACAGCTATTTCTTCGTGCATAGCTTTATCGAAGATCACCTGATCTGGCACGCAGAGCGGCTCGGCGGGTAAGCCAGTATTGCGTTCGCGCGCGCCCTGCTGTTCTTTTAGGGCTGCGTGTGCGGGAGGAGAGAGAGAATGGCAGAGGGTCAGCCAGTGCCCGCCTCGGACGAGATCGAGGCGATCATCGACCCGCTTCTGGCGCTTGAGGGGCCGCTTTTGCCGATGCTCCACGCGCTTATGGATGCGTTCGGGCATATCCCGCAGGCGGCCTATAAGGTGCTGGCCGCCCGCCTCAACCTCTCGCGCGCCGAGATCCACGGTGTGGTCAGTTTTTACCATGATTTCAGGACCGAGCCTGCCGGTCGTCATGTGCTGAAGCTCTGCCGGGCCGAGGCGTGTCAGTCGATGGGCGGCGAGGCAGTCGCGGCCGATCTGCTGGCGCGGCTTGGCATGGGCTGGCATGAGACGAGCCCCGATGCGCGCATCACCATCGAGCCGGTCTATTGCCTCGGGCTATGCGCCTGCGCCCCGGCGGCGATGCTTGACGATACGGTGCATGGGCGCGTCTCGGCCGAGAGCCTGTCGAAACTGGTCGCGGGCGTCAGGGGATGAAAATCTACGTCCCCGCTGACAGCGCCGCGAAAGCCATGGGCGCCGATGATGTCGCCGCTGCCATCGCGCGCGAGGCGAAGGTGCGCGGGATCTCGGCGCGCATCGTCCGCAACGGCACGCGCGGGATGATCTGGCTCGAGCCTCTGGTCGAGATCGAGCAGGGCGGGGTGCGCCATGCCTACGGCCCGCTTGCGCCGGATCAGGCGGGCGCGCTGCTGGACGGCGATCTCGAAAGCCTCGGGCCGGTGGACGATCTGCCGTGGATGAAGATGCAGACCCGGCTCAGCTTTGCGCGCTGCGGGGTGATCGACCCGCTGGATCTCGATGACTACGCCGCGCATGGCGGCCTCGCGGGGCTCCGCCGCGCGCTTGAGATGACGCCCGAGGCTATCGTCGCGGAGATCACCGAAAGCGGGCTGCGCGGGCGCGGCGGCGCGGGGTTTCCGACCGGCATCAAGTGGAAAACCGTGGCCGAGGCCAAGGCGGCGCAGAAATACATCGTCTGCAACGCCGATGAGGGCGATAGCGGCACCTTCGCCGACCGGATG
>JAUNRZ010000145.1 GCA_030539455.1 Paracoccus sp. (in: a-proteobacteria)
GAGCTATTCGACGACGAATTGTCCGAGCTGTTCGAGGACGTATTGCTAGAGCTATTCGACGAGCGGTTCGACGACGACGCCCCCTGGCTCAGCAACTGGCCGGTCCTCGCATCGTAAATCAGAACGATTGCCTGACCGCCGCGATTGGCGCGCACTTCGATCTGCCGGCGGTTGTTTTCGATCGTGATCTGGTTGAAACCCTGCGCTTGCAACTGGTTCCTGATCTGCGTTTCCGCCGATTGCGCATGCGCCCCGCCGGCAATTGCCGACAAGACGACAGCAGCACCAAGTATTTTCCTGATTGCCATCTTTCTGGCCTCCAAAGGTTAAGGACTTGGTTAACGCATTTCGGTTCTCAAAAATTCCCAGCCCCGGTTGAAAATTCAGGGTGTATCGGCGGATTTTAGCGCATCAAATCTCAAGCCTTTGATTGCGATCAGATTCCCGCAAGCGGCCCGCCCGTCCGGCGCGAGCCCGCCCCCCCTCTCGCGCGATTTTCTTGCATCGCCTCGCGGGCGGGTTGTATCATCGGGCAAAACAATGACTCGGGCTGGCGGCAGCGTCGTCGGCGCGGGGAAAGGACAGGGATTTGCACGGCATGGATGGTGCTGACCGGCGGGAATTTCTCGAATTCGACCGGGTTCAGAAAAGTTACGATCAGGAAAATCTCGTCGTCAGAAATTTCGATCTGTCGGTTGCCGAGGGCGAGTTCGTGACGCTGCTAGGCCCGTCCGGGTCAGGCAAATCGACCGTTCTGATGATGCTGGCCGGGTTCGAGAGCCTGACGAGCGGCGATATCCGCATTCAGGGCCAGTCGATCGCGCGGATGGCGCCCTATCGGCGCGATATCGGCATGGTTTTCCAGAATTACGCCCTGTTTCCGCATATGACGATCGCGGAAAACCTCGCCTACCCGCTGAAGCTGCGCAAGATGAGCGGGGCGGCGCTGAAGGCGAAGGTGCAGGAATATCTCGATCTGGTCGAGCTGGGCGGCTTCGGCAATCGCCGCCCCGCGCAGCTTTCGGGCGGGCAGCGGCAGCGTGTCGCGCTTGCCCGCGCGCTGATTTTCGAGCCGCGTCTGGTGCTGATGGACGAGCCGCTGGGCGCGCTCGACAAGAAACTGCGCGAGCAGATGCAGTTCGAGATCACGCGGCTCCACAAGCAGCTTGGCTTCACGGTGATCTACGTCACGCACGATCAGACCGAGGCGCTGACCATGTCGAACCGCATCGCGGTGTTCAACGCCGGCGTCGTCCAGCAATGCGACGCGCCCGATGTGCTGTATGAAAGCCCCAAGAATGGCTTTGTTGCGGATTTTATCGGCGAGAATAATTTTCTGCCGGGCGAGTTGGTCGGGCTGGACGGGGGCAGCGCAATGGTGCGCATCTCGTCGGGCGAGACGCTGCGCTGTCGGCGCGCCGATGCCGAGCGCGTCGGGATGCGCTGCAACGTCTCGGTGCGGCCCGAAAAGCTGTTCTTCGACAGCCCCGCGCAAAGCTGCGAGAACCGCTTCCACGCCCGCTTCACAACCCAGCTTTATGTCGGTGATTTCATTCGATATTTCGTCGAGCTGCCGGACGGAACGCCGGTCGTCATCAAGCTGCTCAACGACAGCGCCGCACCCAGTTTCACCGAAGGCGAGGAGGTCACGCTGATCGCCGCGCCGCAAGACTGCTCGGCCTTCGAGCCGACCGATCCGATCCCTGAAGAATAACAGAGGCGGCCGGATAACGGCCCCCGCCCGCACGACCAACCTCACGTTCAACATCAAGGAGACCAAGGAATGACAACCATCCGCAACCTGCTCGCGGCGACGGCGCTTGGCGCGCTCGCGCTTCCGGCGGCGGCGCAGCAGCTCACCGTCGTGTCCTATGGCGGCGCTTATGGCGCGGCTCAGCGCGAGCATATGATCGAGCCGTTCATGGAAGAAAGCGGCGTCAATGTTCTGTTCGAGGATTACTCGGGCGGCATCGCCGAGATGAAGGCGCAGGTCGAGGCCGGGAATATCCTGTGGGACGTGGTCGATATCGAGGCGATCGATCTCGAGCGCGCCTGCGCCGAGGGGCTTCTCGAGGACATCCCGCGCGACATCCTGCCTGACGGCGCGGACGGCACGCCCGCGATCGAGGATTTCTACGAGGACGGGCTGGCCAGCGAATGCGGTGTCGGCGTGATCTTCTGGTCCACGATCTTCGCGTATAACCGCGAAGTGTTCCCCGATGGCGGCCCGCAGAACATCGACGATCTGTGGAATGTCGAGGAATTCCCCGGCAAGCGCGGCTTCCAGCGGCGCCCGCAGGTGAACCTTGAATGGGCTCTTATGGCGGACGGCGTTCCGAAGGAAGAGGTTTACGAGGTGCTCTCGACGCCCGAAGGGCAGGACCGCGCCTTTGCCTCGCTCGACAAGATCCGCGACGATATCGTGTGGTTCGATAGCTGGAGCCAGGCTCCGGTGCTGCTGAACGATGGCGGCGCATCGGTCGTGCAGTCGGCCAATGGCCGGATCTTCGCGGTCGTGATGGACGAGGACCGCCCGTTCGAGATGGTGTTCGACGGCCAGCTCTTCGACATCGACGTCTGGGCGATCCTGCGCGGCTCGCAGAATATCGAGCTGGCCCATCAGTTCATCGCCTTCGCCACCGGCACCGAGCCGCTGGCCGGGATGCAGGATGTCGCTTACGGCCCGACGCGTCGTTCGTCCAACGCGTTGATTGATCCCGAAGTCGTCCCCTATCTGCCCTCGTCGCATCTTGACATGGGGCTGCGCGCGGACGGCATCTTCTGGGCCGATTACGGCGAGGCTCTGGGCGAGCGCTTCAACCAGTGGCTGCTGCAATAGACAGCGCCGCACCATGATCCGAGCCGGGGGCGGCCTCGCCCCCGGACCCCCACGCCAGATGTCGGACCTTGACCCATGACCCAGACCGGCGCCGCGCCGATCCGCAAGCCCCTGCACATGGAGGCCGATCTGGCGCTGACCCCAGAGGAAAAACGCCATGCAAGGCGCGAGGTGCGCCGCCACCGTCTGCGGGCCTTCCTGCTGGTCGCGCCGCTGCTGGCGTTTCTTGGCTTTGCCTTTCTCGCGCCGATCGGGACGATGCTGTATCGCTCGGTCTACAATCCCGGCATGATGCAGCTTATCCCCGAAACGCTCGACACGCTGGCCGAGTGGGACGGCGTCGATCTGCCGCCCGAAGAGGCGCGCGCCGATTTTGCGGTCGAGTTGCGCCGGCTTTTCAATGAGCGCCGCTCGGGCCGTCTCGGGGAAGAGATCAACCGCGTGATGCCCGGCGCGTCCTCGACCATCCAGAGCACCGGGCGCGCCTTGTCGCGCGAGGATGAGGCCGATGTTGCAGCGCGCGGCGCAGAGATGCTGGCCGAGGCCAATGCCAACTGGCGCGACGGGCGTATCTGGCGCTCGATGCAGCAGGCCGGGCAGGTCTATACGGACCGCAATTTCCTGACCGCGCTCGATCTCGAACGCGGCCCTGACGGCGAGATCCGCGCGCGGGAATCGGCACGCATCTACATCAATCTTTATGTCAAAACGCTGCGGATCGCGCTGATTATCACGCTCGCGACGATGCTCCTCGGCTATCCGCTGGCCTTCTATCTCTCGCGGCTTTCGCCGGGGCGCGCAAATCTGTTGATGATCTTTGTGCTGCTGCCCTTCTGGACCTCGCTTCTGGTGCGCACCACGGCGTGGATCGCGCTGCTGCAAACGAACGGAGTCGTCAACTCGACCCTGATCCGGCTCGGCGTGATCCGCCAGCCGATGACGCTTCTTTACACAGAATTCTCGACCATCCTCGCGATGACCCATATCCTGCTGCCGTTCATGGTGCTGCCGCTTTACGCCGTGATGCGCGGGATCGATCCGAGCTATATGCGCGCGGCCATGTCGATGGGCGCCAAGCCCCTTGCCGCGTGGTGGGCGGTCTATCTGCCCGCGAGCCTGCCGGGCCTTTCGGCCGGGGCGATGCTCGTCTTTATCATCTCGGTCGGCTATTACATCACGCCGGCACTGGTCGGCGGCACGGACGGGCAGATGATCTCGAACCTGATCGCCTTCCATATGACGGAATCGAACAATTGGGGGCTGGCGGCGGCGCTTGGCTCGCTGCTGCTCGGGCTGATCTTGGTGATCTATTTCCTCTTTGACCGGCTGGTCGGCGCCAGCAATATCAAGCTGGGATAAGCGCATGTTCAGAACCTGGCCCGCCTATTTCACCTTCACGCATAAATTCTTCGCCCGGCTGCTGGCGGGGTTCTCTTATCTGACGCTGTTCTTCCTGATCATGCCGATCCTCGTGATCGTGCCGCTTTCCTTCAACGCGCAGCCGTTTTTCAGCTTTACCGAGGGGATGCTGAGGCTCGACCCCGACGCCTATTCGCTGCGTTGGTATCGCGAGATGATGAACAACCCCAACTGGATGCTGGCGATCCGCAACAGTTTCTTCATCGGGATCTGCGCGACGATCATCGCGACGGTTCTGGGCACGATGGCGGCGGTCGGGATGACCTCGCGCTATATGCCGTTCAAGAACCTCATCACCGCCCTGATGCTCTCGCCGATGATCGTGCCGCTGATCATCATGGCGGCGGGGATGTTCTTTTTCTACACGCGCTACAACATTGCGGGGACGTATATCGGGCTGATCATGGCGCACGCGGCGCTTGGCATCCCGTTCGTGATGATCGCGGTGACGGCGACGCTCTCGGGGTTTGATCCGGCCTATTACAACGCCGCGCTTTCGATGGGCGCAACGCCGATCCGCGCGTTTCGCGACGTGACCATGCCGCTGATCCGCCCCGGCGTGATCTCGGGCGCGCTGTTCGCGTTCGTGACCTCCTTCGACGAGGTGGTGATCGTGATCTTCCTCGCCGGGCCGGGCCAGAGGACGATCCCCCGCCAGATGTTCTCGGGCCTGCGCGAGTCGATCAACCCGACCATCCTCGCCGTCGCAACGCTGCTGATCTTCGCCTCGGTCCTGTTCCTGCTGACGCTGGAGCTGCTGCGCCGCCGCTCGGACCGGCTGCGGGG
>JAUNRZ010000022.1 GCA_030539455.1 Paracoccus sp. (in: a-proteobacteria)
TCGATCGGGCCCTTGCCGTCGATCGGGTTGCCAAGCGCATCGACGACGCGGCCCAAAAGCGCCTTGCCGGTCGGCACTTCCACGATCGAGCGGGTGCGCTTGACCGTATCGCCTTCCTTGATGTCGCGGTCATCGCCGAAGATCACGACGCCCACGTTGTCGGTCTCGAGGTTCAGAACCATGCCGCGAATGCCGCCGGGGAACTCGACCATCTCGCCGGCCTGCACCTGATCCAGACCGTAGACGCGGGCGATCCCGTCACCGACCGACAGCACCTGGCCGATTTCGGCCACTTCGGCGTCCTGCCCGAAGTTCTTGATCTGATCCTTGAGGATCGCCGAAATTTCGGCAGCCTGGATTCCCATTATCCGACCTCTTTCATAGCGTTCTGTAGGGAGGCGAGCTTCGAGCGGATCGAGCTGTCGATCATCTGCGAGCCCATCTTGACGATCATGCCGCCGATGAGGCTCTCATCGACGCGCGTATTCAGTTTGACCTTTTTGCCCGATTTTTCGGACAGCGTGTCGGCCAGACGCTTTTTCTGATCCGCGCTCAGCTCTGCGGCCGAGGTGACATCGGCGGTCAGCTCGCCGCGCTCATCCGCGACAAGGGCGCTCAGGCGCGCGACGAGCTGGGGCAGCACGAAAAGCCGGCGGTTGCGCGCCAGAAGCCGCAGCGTGTTCGCAAAAGCGGGCGCAAGCGCCATCTTCTCGGCGATAGCGCCGATCGCGCTTTCCTGCTGCGCGCGGGTCAGCATGGGCGATGCGATCATCGCGCGCAGATCACCGCTTTCTTGCAGCGCCGCATCCATCTGCCCGGCCTGATCGGCCAGAGCGTCCAGCCCGCCCTCTTCCTTGACGATATCAAACAATGCCTGCGCATAGCGCCCGGCGATCGAAGCGGAAATCGAAGCGGAATTGGCCACGGTCATCCTTCCGGTTAGCACGAAGAGCCGCGAGCCAGCGATGCGCGATCTGCGCAGGCCGGAGCGGGCTCTGTCCCATCAAGGCCGGATGCGCGCGCGCGGCCAGCCCGTTTTTCTCGCGAGGTCTCTAGCAAGTGTTTTTTCGTGCTGCAACCGCCTTGATTGATCTGAACGGTCAGTTTCTGCCCGCCTGCGCGGTTTTTTTCCGCCGCGCTTGCTGCGATGCAGCAAAACGGGCGGCGCGGCGGCGATCATCCCGCCATCCCCGAAGCCCGAGGCGCGCACCGCAAGGCCGGATGAGTATTTGGGCGCAGAAGATGCGGCAGGTTTTCTTCTGCGCAAAAATACTCATATCCCGCCCGGCCCGGTGCGGGTCTGCCCTTTGGCTTCCTGGCTGGCCGTATCGTTATGGGCTGGCCGCGCCGGGCCGGGCGCGGGGCGGGCGATGCCGCCCAGAACGTCAAGCGGGCTTGGCACTGCCGCGCGCCGCGCGGGCAGGATCGGCGCGCTCACCTGCTTCGAGAACTCCGCCATGATCACGCCCGCGACCAGCACACCCGCGATGCGCCGGCCCAGCCTTTCCCACCAGATCGCCGTGCGCAGCCAGAAGCGGCGGTCCGATGGCGGGATATAGATCGCGGCCTCGCCGCGCTCGGCCACGAAGCCCGCCGATTCGAGCTGGCGCTCGAGCTGGCTGCGCGAATAGCTGCGCCCCACCCCGAACGGCGTCGAATCAGACCGCGCCCAGAGCCCCGCACGGTTCGGCACCATCACCATCAGCCGCCCCCCCGGCCCCAGCACCCGCCACGCCTCGGCCAAGACCGCCTTGGGATCGTCCGAGGTCTCAAGCGCGTGAAGCAGCACCAGCCGGTCGAGGCTGCCCGTCTCGAGCGGCCATTCGGCTTCGGCGCACAGCACCGAGTGGTTCGGCGCGCGGGCGGGCCAGCCCATCACGCCCTGCCCGTCCGGCATGAGCCCGATGACCCGCCGCGCCTGCCCGAGCCAGGGGCGCAGAAGCGGCACGGCAAACCCCATCCCGGCAATCGTCATCCCGCTCATCTGCGCGGGCGGCCATGCGGTCTGAAGCCGCTCGCGCAGGATGCCTTGCGCGATCCGGCCCAAGGCGCGGCCGTAATAAAAGCGGCGAAGCTCGATCACGTCCTGATGCATCGCGGGTTGCGGGCTCCTTCCTTGCGGGCCAGACTGCGGCAAAGAGAGAGGTTCCGCAATGTCCCGCCAGACCGAGATCATCACCCTTCGCGCATTGTCCGACAATTACGCCTATCTGCTGCATGCGAACGGGCGGACGGCGCTTTTCGATGCCCCCGAAGCGGCGCCGGTTCTGGACGAGCTGGCCGCGCGGGGCTGGCGGCTTGATGAGATCATCCTGACCCACCACCATGACGATCACATTCAGGCGGTGCCCGAGTTGCTCGAGGCGTTTCCTGATGCGACTGTTACCGGCGCCAAGGCCGACGTGCTGCGCCTGCCCAAGCTCGACCGGGCGGTTCAGCCGGGCGAGGTGATCCCGATTTGCGGTCTCGATGCGCAGGTGATCGACGTCTCGGGCCACACGGTCGGCCATGTCGCCTATTATCTGCCGCAGGCCGAGGCGGCGTTCACCGGCGACAGTCTGATGGCGCTTGGCTGCGGGCGGATTTTCGAGGGGGACGCTGCGATGATGTGGCAAAGCCTGATGCGGCTTGATGCGCTTCCGGGTGAGACGCTGATCTGCTCGGGGCATGATTATTGCGCCTCGAACGGGCGATTCGCGCTGTCGGTTGACAGCGATAACGACGAGCTGCGGGCGCGGCTGGAGGGCACGCAATCGGGCGCCCTGCCCTGCGCGCCCGCGACGCTTGCGCTTGAACGCGCGACCAACCCTTTCCTGCGCGCGGGTGATCTCGCGCAATCGCTGGGCGCGAAGGACGACGCGGGGGCCTTCGCAAAACTTCGCAAGATGAAGGATTCGTTCTGATATGGGCGGGCGGCGCGCCCCTTGAAAACCGCCTCGCCCGTCATCACATCACGGTCAACCGGGCGGTTTTTGGTGCAAGCAGGAAAAAAACAGCTTGAACTGCGCCGAAATCCACCAATCCTTAAGAATATGATGACAGTCTGTGCAGGTGGGCGCGTTGCGGCCAAACCGCCGGAGGACTGACAGGAGACGCAAGTGCCATCTTTTTCCAATTCTCTTGAACAGGCCATTCACGCGGCTCTGGCCCTTGCCAATGAACGCCGCCACGAACTGGCGACCCTTGAACATCTTCTGCTCGCCCTGACGTCCGAGCCGGATGCGGTGCGCGTGATGCGCGCGTGCAATGTCGATCTGGCCGAGCTTCAGCGCCTGCTGAACGAATTTATCGATGACGATCTGTCCACGCTGATCACCGATGTGGACGGCTCTGAAGCCGTGCCGACCGCTGCGTTCCAGCGGGTGATCCAGCGTGCCGCGATCCATGTGCAAAGCTCGGGCCGGGCCGAGGTGACGGGCGCGAATGTGCTGGTCGCGATCTTTGCCGAACGCGAATCCCATGCCGCGTTCTTTTTGCAGGAGCTCGACATGACGCGCTATGATGCGGTGAATTTCATCGCTCATGGCGTCGCCAAGAACCCCGATTTCGCCGAAAGCCGCCCGATCACCGGCGCCGACGACACCGAAGCGCGGCAGGAATCGCAAAGCTCCGAGAAGAAAGAGGAATCGGCGCTTGCGAAATACTGCGTCGATCTGAACGCGAAGGCGCAAATCGGCGATGTCGATCCGCTGATCGGCCGCGAGGCCGAGGTCGAACGGTGCATTCAGGTGCTCTGCCGCCGCCGCAAGAACAACCCGCTTCTGGTCGGCGATCCCGGCGTCGGCAAGACTGCCATCGCCGAGGGGCTGGCGAAGAAGATCGTCGAGGGCGAGACGCCCGCCGTTCTCGCGGGCGCGACGATCTACTCGCTCGATATGGGCGCTCTCTTGGCCGGAACCCGCTATCGCGGCGATTTCGAGGAGAGGCTGAAAGCGGTCGTCAAAGAGCTGCAAAACCACGAGGATGCGATCTTGTTCATCGACGAGATCCATACCGTGATCGGCGCGGGCGCGACTTCGGGCGGGGCGATGGATGCCTCGAACCTGCTCAAACCGGCGCTGTCGGATGGACGGCTGCGCTGCATGGGCTCGACCACCTACAAGGAATTCCGTCAGCATTTCGAGAAGGACCGCGCGCTGTCGCGCCGGTTCCAGAAGATCGACGTGAACGAGCCTTCGGTGCCCGATTCCATCAAGATCCTGATGGGTCTCAAGCCGCATTTCGAGGCGCATCACGAGCTGCGCTATACCAATGACGCGATCAAGACGGCGGTTGAGCTGGCTGCGCGCTATATCAACGACCGCAAGCTGCCCGACAGCGCGATCGACGTGATCGACGAGGCGGGCGCGGCGCAGCATCTGCTGCCCGAATCGCGGCGTCGCAAGACCATCTCGCCAAAAGAGATCGAGGCGGTCGTCGCCAAGATCGCGCGCATCCCGTCCAAGCGCGTGAACAAGGACGACACCGAGATGCTGCGCGATCTCGACAGCAATCTGCGCCGGCTCGTATTCGGGCAGGATCAGGCGATCGAGGCGCTGTCCTCGGCGATCAAGCTCTCGCGGGCCGGTCTGCGCGAGCCTGAGAAGCCGATCGGCAACTACCTCTTTGCCGGGCCCACCGGCGTCGGCAAGACCGAGGTTGCCAAGCAGCTTGCCTCGACGCTCGGGGTCGAGCTGCTGCGCTTTGACATGTCGGAATATATGGAAAAGCACGCCGTCTCGCGGCTGATCGGCGCGCCGCCCGGCTATGTCGGCTTTGATCAGGGCGGGCTGTTGACGGACGGCGTCGATCAGCACCCTTATTGCGTCCTGCTGCTCGACGAGATCGAGAAAGCGCATCCCGATGTGTTCAACATCCTGCTTCAGATCATGGATGCGGGGCGGCTGACCGATCACAACGGGCGAACGGTCGATTTCCGCAACGTGATCCTCATCATGACCACGAATGCGGGCGCTGCCGATCAGGCCCGCGCGGCGATCGGGTTCGGGCGCGAGCGGCGCGAGGGCGAGGATACCGCCGCGATCGAGCGGACCTTCACGCCCGAATTCCGCAACCGTCTCGACGCGGTGATCAGCTTTGCGCCGCTGCCGCGCGAGGTGATCGTGCAGATCGTCGAGAAATTCGTGCTCCAGCTCGAGGCGCAGCTGATCGACCGCGGTGTTCAGATCGAGCTGACCCCCGAGGCCGCGAACTGGCTGGCCGAGAAGGGGTATGACGACAAGATGGGCGCGCGCCCGCTGGGCCGCGTCATTCAGGAGACGATCAAGAAACCGCTCGCCGAAGAGCTTCTTTTCGGGCGGCTCACCAAAGGCGGCGTGGTTCGCGTGCTGATCGACGGCGACAAGCCCGCTCTCGACATCACCGGGCCGGACGCGCCACGCATCACGCGAAGCAAGACCCCGTTGCTGACTGCGGAGTGATCGCTTAGGCAAGACGAAATGGCGCCTTCGGGCGCCATTTTTCTTGCCTTGCGCAGCAATAGCGCGCCATTCCCGGCGACTCGCCGCCAACAAACCAATGTTAATCGAACTGGTTTGCTCCGGCTCTCGTTACCTCTGCGACACGAGGCACGCACGAGGATGTGACGATGGAAGGCTCTGAGCAAAGACCAAACCCGGACGCCGCGGACCGCCAAGCGGACGCGACCGGCCAGGACCGTTCGCAGATCATCGAGCGTGTCGAAGAGGTCGCGACGATCGGCAAACGCGTCGCGGATGAGGCGATCGTTCGCGTCTCGACCGTCACCGAGCAGATCGAAGAGACGGTGCAGGCCGAGAACATGCGCCACGATGTCGTCATCCGCCGCGTGCCCGTGGACCGTGTCGTCACCGAGGCGCCCGGCGTGCGCCGCGAGGACAATGTGACGATCATTCCCGTCCTCGAGGAACGCGCCGTCATCACGACCGAGCTTGTGCTGGTCGAAGAAATTCACCTCATCAGCACCGAGACGGCCGAGCCGGTCGAGGTGCCGATCACCCTGCGAAAGCAACGATTTGTGGAAGAACGCGAGCCGTCGCAGGGTGCACCGACAACCCCAATGTCTGACCAATAAGGAGCTATCAGATGCATCACGATAACACTTCGCGCACTTACTCTGCAATGTTCGATAACCGTGCCGAGGCCGACCGCGCCGTCGAGCGTCTTCGCGAACTGGGCGTGACCGACGTCGCGCTCCACGGTGAGCAGAACACCGGCTACGACGCGACTCGCCGCGAGCCGGCCGAAGATCGCGGCTTTTTTGAATCGCTCGGCGATTTCTTCTTCCCCGACGAGGACCGCGCGAGCTACGCCGAAGGGCTGAACCGTGGCGGCTATCTGGTCACCGCGCGCGGCATCCCGGCCGAGCGTGAGGCCGAAGTCACCCGCATCCTCGACAGCGAAGGCTCGGTCGATCTGGATGCGCGCGAAGCCGAATGGCGCGAGGGCGGCTGGGATCACGCCGCTTATGGCGCGGGCCGCCCGCATCATGAAGGCACCGGCGACAAGCTGGAAGTCGTTGAAGAGCAGCTCAATATCGGCAAGCGCGATGTGGGCCGGGGCACCGTGCGCGTGCGCTCGCATGTTCGCGAAGAGCCGGTCTCGCAAGATGTCGAGCTGACCGATGAGCGTGTGGACGTGACCCGCCGCCCGGTCGATCGCCCCGCCGGCGAGGGCGCGTTCGAGGACCGCACCATCGAAGCGCATGAGCGCCGCGAGGAAGCTGTCGTCTCGAAAGAGGCCCGCGTCGTCGAAGAGATCGAGCTGAACAAGACCGCCGATCACCGCACCGAGCGCGTCGAGGACACCGTCCGCAAGACCGAGGTGGAAATCGACGAAGAGCGCGACCCGAACGCGCCGCGCCGCGACCGCTGATCGCACGCAAAAACCTCAAAGGGCGGCCCAAGTGGCCGCCCTTTTTCCTGCGCGCATCCCAGCTACGCCCCCGCCCGCGCCTTCGCCGCCAGATCGCGCGCGATCGCATAGGCGCCCTTGATCCGGTCGGCGTCCGACGACCAGTCACGCCGCAGCACGATCTTGTTGTCGCTGACTTTCGCAAGCCCCCGCTCGTCTTGCAGGAACTCGACCAGCCCCGCCGGGTTCGGGAATTTGTCGCCGTGAAACTGCACCGTGGCCCCTTTCGGGCCCGCGTCGAGCCGCGCGATATTGGCGCGCTTGGCCATCGCCTTGATGCGGATGACGTTCATCAGCAGCGTGACCTCGCGCGGGATCGGGCCGAACCGGTCGATCAGCTCGGCCGCGAAGCCCTCCATCTCGACCTTGCTGCCGAGATGAGACAGCCGCCGGTAAAGCCCGAGCCTCACATCAAGATCGGCGACATAGCTTTCGGGGATCGTGACCGGCACGCCAAGGTTAAGCTGGGGCGCCCATTCATCCTCGGGCGCGGCCTCGAGCTCGCCCGATTTCAGCTTGGCGATCGTCTCTTCCAGCATCGCCTGATAAAGCTCGAAGCCGACTTCCTTGATATGGCCGGACTGTTCCTCGCCGAGGAGATTGCCCGCCCCGCGCAGGTCGAGATCCTGCGAGGCAAGGTTGAAGCCTGCCCCCAGCCCGTCGATATTGCCAAGGAATTTCAGCCGCCGTTCCGCCTGCGGGGTCAGCGGGGCGCGCGGTTTGGTGGTCAGGTAGCAATAGGCCCGGATGCGCGAGCGCCCGACCCTGCCCCTGATCTGGTAAAGCTGCGCCAGCCCGAACATATCGGCGCGCCAGACGATCATCGTGTTCGCGGTCGGGATATCGAGCCCGCTTTCGACGATCGAGGTGGCCAACAGCACGTCGAACTTGCCGTCGTAGAACGCGTTCATCCGCTCGTCGAGATCGCCGGCGGCGAGCTGGCCGTGGGCGATCACGAAGCTGATTTCGGGGACATGCTCGCGCAGCCAATCCTCGATATCGGGCAGATCCGACAGGCGCGGGACGACGAAGAACGACTGCCCGCCCCGGTATTTCTCGCGCAAGAGCGCCTCGCGGATGGTCACGCTGTCGAACTCGGCGACATAGGTGCGGATCGACAGCCGGTCCACGGGCGGGGTTCCGATGATCGACAGATCGCGCACCCCGGTCAGCGAAAGCTGCAAGGTGCGCGGGATCGGGGTTGCCGTCATGGTCAGCACATGAACGTCCGAGCGCAGCTCTTTGAGCCGTTCCTTATGCGCGACGCCGAAATGCTGTTCCTCGTCGATAACCAACAGGCCAAGGTTCTTGAATTTCACCGATTTCGCCAGCACGGCGTGGGTTCCGACGACGATATCGACGCTGCCATCGGCCAGCCCCGCGCGCGTCGCGGCGGCTTCTTTCGCGGAGACGAAGCGCGAGAGGGCGCGCAGCGTGATGGCGGTGCCGCGAAACCGCTCGGCGAAGCTGCGTGCGTGCTGGCGGGCCAGAAGCGTTGTCGGCGCGATCACCGCGACCTGTTTGCCCTGGCTCGCCGCGACAAAGGCCGCGCGCATCGCAACCTCGGTCTTGCCAAAGCCGACATCGCCGACGATCAGCCGGTCCATCGGCCGGCCCGCCGCCAGATCGGCCACCACATCGTCGATCGCCGCCAGTTGATCCTCGGTCTCGGAATAGGGGAAGCGCGCCGAGAACGCCTCCCATTCGTGATGGGGCGCCTCGAGGACGGGCGCGGCGCGCAAAAGCCGCTCGGCCGCGACGCGCATCAGCCGGTCCGCGATCATGCGGATGCGTTCCTTCAGCCGCGCCTTGCGCGCCTGCCACGCCCCGCCGCCCAGCCGGTCCAGCAGCCCCTCTTCATGGCCATAGCGCGAGAGCAGCTCGATATTCTCGACCGGCAGGAACAGCCGGTCGCCGCCCGCATATTCAAGCGCGACGCAATCATGGGGAACGCCCCCCGCGGTGATCGTCTCGAGGCCGGTAAAGCGCCCGATCCCGTGCTCGACATGAACGACCAGATCGCCGGGGGTGAGGCTTTGCGTGTCTTGCAGGAAATTCTCGGCCCGGCGGCGTTTGCGCGCGCCCCGGATCAGGCGATCGCCCAGCACGTCCTGTTCCGAGATGACCGCGATCCGGCCAAGCGCCTGCCCGTCCGCGACAAACCCCTCTTCCAGCGGCCAGACCGCAAGGCCTATCGCGCCGGGCTGATCGGGAAGGTCCGACAAAGCGCCGATGGGCCGCGCGCCCTCGATCCCCTCATCCCCGATCAGCCCCGCGATCCGGTCGCGCGCGCCCTCGGAGAAGCTCGCGATGACGATGCGGTGGGTCTTGCCCAGATCGCGCATATGGGCGCCGAGCGCGCCGAAAAGGTCGAGCTTCTCCGCCTGCCGCTCGGGCGCGAAATTGCGGCCCACGCGCCCGCCCGCGTCCAGAACCTTGGGGCCGGGCGGGGCCGGATTGACCGAAAACTGGAGCACGCGGCGCGGGGCGAGCCAATCCTGCCACGCCGCGTCATCCGCGAACAGCAGATCCGGCGGGACGGGGCGATAGACCGCCTCGGCCCCGCTGCGGCGCGATTCCTTGCGCGCGGCATATTGCTCGGCCACCATCTGCGCGCGGGCGGCCCGCGTCTGCTCGGCGCGGTCGTCGATCATCACCGATGCGCCCGGCAGGTAGTCGAAAATCGTCTCGAGCCGGTCGTGGAACCACGGCAGCCAATGCTCGGCCCCGGCGGTCTTGGTGCCGGCGCTTATCGCCTCGTAAAGCGGATCATGCGCGCCGCTGCCATATGCGGCGCGGTAATTCTGGCGAAACCGCGCGATGGAATCCTCGTCAAGGATGATCTCGGACATCGGCGCGAGTTCAAGCCGGTCTAGCGCCGCGCCGCCGCGCTGCGTCTCGGGATCAAGCTGGCGCACCGAGTCGAGCACATCGCCGAAAAGATCGAGCCGGATCGCACCGCCCTCGCCCGGCGGGTAGATGTCGATGATCCCGCCCCGGATCGCGTAATCGCCGGGCTCGGCGACGCTCGGCGCCTTGCTGAACCCCATCCGCGCGAGCCATGCGCGCAGCGCGCCCTCATCCATCCGCGCGCCCTTTTGCGCCACAAAGCTCGCGCCCTTCAGCACGTCGCGCGGCGGCACACGCTGGACCGCTGCGTTCACCGTGGTCAGCAGCACGACATTGCCGCCGATTGCCCCGCCGGCAAGCGCGGCGAGCGTCGCCATCCGCGCGGCCATCACGCCGCCTGCGGGCGAGACGCGGTCATAGGGGGTCGTGTCCCAGGCGGGAAACTCGAGCACCGGCAGGCCGGGCGCGATAAAGGCGAGCGCGGCGCGCATCGCCTCCATCCGCCGGTCGTCGCGGGCGATGTGGATCACCGGCGCGCCCGCCGCCTCGCGCGCCAGAAGCGCGGCGTCATAGCCCTCGGGGGCGCCGGACAGGATGATGGGTTTTGACATGTGACCGGGCTTTATTGTCAGCTTGGGCGGGTTACAAGCCGCTCGGATGCGTCAGCACCCAAAGCGTGCCCCAGATCGAGGTGACGACGACCGAAAGCAGCGACAATATCGTCAGCAGCGTGCGGTGAACCCCGATCTGGCGCAAAGCGGCGCGGGCGGCGTCATTGACCGCCATCCCGCGCGCCGCCTGATCGAGAATGACCTCGAGCCGCGCGGCAAGCCGGGCGCGCATCACCGAAAGGATCATGAACGGAACGGTCAGGAAAAACAGCGCCTGCGCCGTGCTGATCCCAAAGCGGAAGCCCAGAACGAAGAGGCTCGCCCCCGCGAAGGCGCCAAGGCCCAGCATGATCGGCCCCTCGCGCTCTCCGGCCCGCCAATGGGGAACGTGGAGCGACAGGAAATCAAGCAGCAAGGCCGCCTCGGGCAGCTCGGCCGGCTCGGGGCCGGTCTTGCCGGCTTTCGCGGCCCGCAGCGCCCGGTCGGCGCGCTGGATCGTCTCGGACGGCACGCCCAGCACATAGCGCCCCGACCATGCCCAAAGCGTGATGAACCACAGCCAGAACCACAGCGAGATGAACGGGCGCGTGTCGACCAGTTCAAGAAAACCACTGGGAAACGGCACAATCATACCCTTGCTTGTCGTCGGACGAAGGCCAATCTAGAACGGGCAAACGCCAAGGGAAACCGCTAATTACCGAAAGACGCGCCATGCCGAATCCGATCCTCGCCCCGTTCCCCGCCACGCGTCTGCGCCGCCTGCGCCAAAGCCCCGCGATGCGCGCGATGCTCAGCGAGACGACGCTTTCGCCCGCCCATCTGATCTGGCCGGTGTTCGTCACCGAGATCGAGGGCGCGGATGTCGAGATCGCCGCGATGCCGGGCGTGCGCCGCTACACCCCCGAAAGCGTCAAAACCGCCGCCGAGGCCGCAGCCCGCGCCGGGATCGGGGCGATCTGCGTCTTTCCGCACTCGGATCAGGCCAGCAAGACCGATGATTGCGCGCGGGCCTGGGACGCGGACAATATCGGCAACAGGGCGATCCGCGCGATCAAGGATGCGGTGCCCGAGATGCTGGTGATGACCGATATCGCGCTCGATCCCTATAATGCGAGCGGGCAGGACGGGCTCGTTCGGGACGGGGTGGTGCTGAACGACGAGACGATCGAGGCGCTTGTGCGCATGGCGCTTGTGCAGGCCGAATGCGGCGCGGATATTCTCGGCCCCTCGGACATGATGGACGGGCGCATCGGCGCGCTGCGCAGCGCGATGGAATCGGCGGGGCACAAGGATATCGCGATCATGTCCTATGCGGCGAAGTTTGCCTCGGCGTTTTACGGCCCGTTCCGCGATGCGGTCGGCGCGGCCGAGCGGCTGACCGGCGACAAGAAAACCTACCAGATCAACCCCGGCAACCGCGCCGAGGCGCTGCGCTGCGTGGCGCGCGATCTGTCCGAGGGCGCCGATATGGTCATGGTCAAGCCCGGAATGCCCTATCTCGACATCTGCCGCGATGTGCGCGAGCGTTTCGACGCGCCGACCTTCGCCTATCAGGTCTCGGGCGAATACGCGATGCTGGCGGGCGCGATCCAGCGGGGCTGGCTGGGGCGCGAGACGGTGCTCGAATCGCTGATCGCATTCCGGCGCGCGGGTTGCGACGGGATCTTGACCTATTTCGCGCCCGAGATCGCGGAAATGCTGGCCTAGCCTGGCCCGAAACGCTATGATCGCGACTAGATAAAGGGGCAAGAGCATGACGAACCACTATATAGGCGCAAAGCCCTCACCCATCGCGCGTCCCGTTGCGCGGCGGTTTTTCCTGATCGGCGCGGCAGCGGCGGGGCTCGCCGCCTGCACGCGGACCCCGCCGGGGCTGAGCCGGCGCAATATCGCGGGGCTCAGCGGCGCGCGCATCGACGAGCTGGTGGACGCCACCCGCACCGAGCTGCTGCGCGCCCATCCCGGCACGCGCCCGATCATCGAAAACGCCAAGGGCGTGCTTTACATGCCGGTGATGACGCAGGCCGGGCTTGGCGTCGGCGGCAGCTATGGCGAGGGCGCGCTGCGTATCAACAACGAAACGGTCGAGTATTATACCGCGACGCAGGCCGGCATCGGGCTGCAAGCGGGGGCGCGGCAATACGCGCATGTGCTCGCCTTCCAGACCGATCAGGCGCTTGCGAGCTTCCGCGCGCATCACGGTTGGCTCGCGGCGGCGGGCGCGTATTACGCGCTTCCTGACAGCGGCGGCGCTTATGGGGGCGACACGATGTCGGCGGAATATCCGGTTGTCGCGATGATCTTCGGGCAGACCGGCTTCATGGCCGGGGCGACGATCGAGGGCGTCAAATATACCCGCGCCGGCGCGCGCTAACTCACTGACGACGCAAATAAAAACGCCGCGCAAGTCCCGCGCGGCGTTTTACTGTATCGGACAAACCGCGCGGCTCAGCCGCCGGCGATGATCCGCACGTAATTCTGCGTCTCGCGGAAGGGCGGGATGCCGCGATGGCGCTGCACCGCGCCGGGGCCCGCATTATAGGCCGCAAGCGCAAGGCGCCAATCGCCGAACTGATTATACATCATGCGAAGATAGCGCGCGCCGCCTTCCAGATTTTGCAGCGGATCGCGCGGGTTCACGCCAAGCTGGCGCGCGGTGCCCGGCATAAGCTGCGCCAGACCCATCGCGCCCTTGTTCGAGACCGCGTTCGGGTTCCAGCCCGATTCCTGCTGGACGAGCCTCAGGAAAAGCGCCTCGGGGATACCGTGCCGGCGCGCTGCGGCCTGCGCGTGAGGCATATAGGCGGTGCGCCGTCCCGTGTAGTTCAGATTGGAGACCTGCGGCTGCAATTCGATCGTGGTGACATTGACCACCTCGCGGCCCTGCGGGCGCAGCCGGCGCGATTGCTGATACTGGTTCGCAAGGCGCGAATCCATCAGCTCTCGCTGACGCTGGAATTGCTGCTCGCGCGATTGGTTGGTGACGTTGCGAAGCTGGAGCCCGTTCGCCTCGACCGGCTCGGCAAGCGTGAAACCGACGGCGAAAACCAGGGCGCCAAGCGTCGCAACCTTCGGCGCGATCTTCCGAAAGGCGGCGCATTTTTTCAGCAAGCTCATGTAATTGCCCCTCAATTCCTGTCTGCGCGGATTGCGCTTTTGTCTTTTTATTCGGACTATAGCGCAATTCGCGCCGCCTGTAAGCGCCGGGCTGATCACAGTTCCATGCGCCTTGCGGATCGGCGGTTTTTCGCCGAATCGTCTGTCGCGAAGCCCCGTGCCGTTTCGCCTTGAAGCTTCAGCCCGCCCCGCGCTAGACCTCGGCAATCATGGCAGGACGAAAGGGAACGGCATATGTCAGGCTCGGTTAACAAAGTGATCTTGATCGGCAATCTCGGCCGCGATCCCGAGATCCGCAGCTTTGCCAATGGCGGCAAGGTGGCCAATCTGCGCATCGCCACCTCGGAGAACTGGAAGGACCGCAACACCGGCGAGCGGCGCGAGAAAACCGAGTGGCACTCGGTCGCGATCATGTCCGAGGGGCTGGTCGGCGTGGTCGAGCGCTATCTGAAAAAGGGCTCGAAGGTCTATATCGAAGGCCAGCTCGAGACGCGCAAATGGCAGGACCAGTCGGGTCAGGACCGCTACACGACCGAGGTTGTGCTGCGCGCATTCGGCGGAACGCTCGTCATGCTCGACGGGCGCAGCGGCGGCGGCGCGGGCGGCGATGATGGCGGCTATGGCGGCGGCGGCGGATATGGCGGCGCGTACGGCGACGAGCCGCGCGGCGGCGGATCGGGCGGCGGCGCCGTCGGCGGGCGCGGCCCGCAGCGGAGCGATTTCGACGACGAGATCCCCTTCTGATTTGGCGCCGCCCCTTGCGGGGCGGCGTGCCTCCGGCGGGGATATTTAGAGACAAAAGAAGCGCTTAGCGCGCGGCTTTCAGCGTGGCGAGAAGATCGCTGCGCTGCACATCATCGCTCAGGAACGCCGCGCCGATGCCGCGCGCGAGCACGAAGCGCAAGCGGCCGTCGACGACTTTCTTGTCCTGCCCCATCAACTCGATCAGCCGCGCATTGTCCGGCAGATCGCCCGGGATGTCGCGCAGCGAGGCCTTCATGTCCATCTGCGCCAGATGCGCGCTCACCCGCGAGGGGTCTTCCTGCGCGCAAAGCCCCATCCGCGCCGAGAGATCGAAGGCAAGCGCGCAGCCGATCGCGACCCCCTCGCCATGCAACAGCCGGTCCGAATAGCCGGTCGCGGCCTCGAGCGCGTGGCAGAATGTGTGGCCGAGATTGAGCAAGGCGCGCTCGCCCTGCTCGGTCTCGTCCCGCGCGACGATGGCGGCCTTCATCGCGACAGAGCGCGCGACCGCCTGCCGCAGCAGCGCCGGATCGCCGCGCAAAAGCGGGCCGTTCGCCTCGAGCCAGTCGAAGAAATCCGCGTCTCCCAGCAGGCCATATTTGACCACCTCGCCATAGCCGGCCAGAAAATCGCGCTGCGGCAGCGTGCCAAGCGCCGTGATGTCGGCCAGAACGAGGCTCGGCTGATGGAACGCGCCCAAGAGGTTCTTGCCGTGGCTTGCGTTGATCCCGGTCTTGCCGCCGACCGAGCTGTCCACCTGCGCCAGAAGCGTTGTCGGGATCTGCACAAAGCGCACCCCGCGCCGCAGGATCGCCGCCGCAAACCCTGCCAGATCGCCGATCACCCCGCCGCCGAGCGCGATGACCATATCGCGCCGCTCGATATTCCGGGAGAGCAGCCACTCCGCCGCGCGGCCAAGCGTGTCCCATGATTTCGTCGCCTCGCCAGCCGGCAGGATCAGGGCCTCCGCCGCGATCCCTTCGCGCGACAGCGCGTCTTGCAGCGGGCCGAGATGGTGGGGGGCGACGCCCTCGTCGGTGATGATCGCGGCGCGCGGGCGGGCCAGCAGCGGCGCGATATGCGCGCCCGCATCCGAGATCAGCCCCTCGCTGACCAGCACATCATAGCTGCGCGCGCCAAGGCTGACGCGAACGCGGTCGGCGGGATCTGTCATGGCTCCTCCAGAAATCCGGGCCGCGCGGTGCGGATCGCGCGGGCAAGGGCGCGGGCGGCAGCGTCGATATCACCCCCTGCCCGCGCAGAAAAGCGCAGATCGGCGCGGGCATAGATCGGCGCGCGGCGCTCGATCAGGCTGGCCAAGGTCTCGCGCGGGTTCTCGGTCAGCAAAAGCGGGCGCGTCGGGCGCTGCCGCACCCGCGCCCAGAGCGTCTCGAAATCGGCATCGAGCCACACCGACAGCCCCGCCTCGCGGATCAAAGCGCGGTTCGCGGGCTGGATCCACGCCCCGCCCCCTGTCGCGATAACCCCGCGCGGGCCGGACAGAAGCCGGCCCAGCACCTCGGTCTCGCGGGCGCGAAAGAACGGCTCGCCGTCGCGGGCGAAGATATCGGCGATGGGCATGGCGGCGGCGCGCTCGATCTCGGTATCGTTATCGACGAACGGCACGCGCAGATGGCGCCCAAGCGCCGCGCCGACGGCCGATTTGCCGACGCCCATCATACCCACCAGAACGATCTGCCCGTGCATCTTCTTCAATTTACCGTCTGCCTCAAGCTGAATGGCGTGATCTTTCCGAAAATGCCATATATAAAAGCACCTGACCCGGCGGAGATCGGGCAGGCCGCATGAGGCCGGGCAGAAAGGGCGATGGATGCGATTGCTTAAAATTCTTTTGGTATTGGTGATCCTGGCGCTCGCCGGGTTGGTTGGCTACGCCTATTTCGGCGATATGGAACCGCAGCGCAGCGAGGTGCGCGTGCCGGTCCAGCTTGACGTTGACGCCGCCCCCGCAGCCGCCGGGGGCGCGGCGGCGGCGCCCGAAGAGGCCGCGGCGGATGACGATGCAGATGCCGGCGGCTAAGGCAGCGCGGCGCAGCGCGTGCGGCGCCGTGCTGGCCATTCTGGCGGCCATCGCGGCGGTGCCGGAGGGCGCGCGCGCCGAGGCGCCGCTGTCGGCAAATGACTGGCTGGCCGGCTCGGGGACCGTGCCGCGCAATCTCAGCTCATGGCGTCCGGGCGATCCGATCCCCGAGGACGCGCAGCGCCTGCGCCCCGATATCGGCGCCGCGCGCCCGCCCCCCCGCCCCGGCAACGCGGCAGAGGCCATTGCGGACAGCGCGGCGGCGGTGCCGGTCGGCGTCAGCCGGCTCGACGGGACGAACCCCGATGCGCTTGGCATCATCTCGGCACGGCAGGCGGCGGTGCCGCTGGATCTGTGGGAGGGGCTCGACACCGCGCAGGCCGCGCGCCTTCTGGCCGCCGAGACGCCGCGCATTCCGGCTGCCGCGCGGCTCTTTCGCCGCGTGATCGAGGCGCAGCTCAACCCGCCGGCCCCCGCCGAGGGCGAGGCCGCGCAGGGCAGCTTCTTTCTCGCGCGGGTGGACCGGCTGCTTGATCTTGGCGCGCTGCCAATCGCGCGCGATATGCTGAACGCGGCAGGCCCCGGCGGGCAGGACCGCTTTGCGCGGGTCTTTGCGGTCGCGCTGCTGCTCGGCGATGAAGCCAATGCCTGCCGCCTGATGGACGAGGCCCCCGGCATCGCCCGCGATTTCCCGGCGCGCATCTTCTGCCTCGCGGTCAAGGGCGACTGGCCGGCGGCGTCGCTGACCTATCAGGGGGCGGGCGCGCTTGGGCTGCTCGATCCCATGTATACCGATCTGCTGACGGATTTTCTCGACGACAGCTCGGCCGATGACGGAACGCTGCGGGAGCCGCCGCCCGCGCCAAGCCCGCTGATCTTCCGCCTGCACGAGGCGATCGGCCAGCCGCTCCCGACCGCGCATCTGCCGCTTGCCTTCGCGTGGTCCGAGCTGCGCGTCAATGCCGGCTGGAAAGCGCAGCTCGATGCGGCAGAGCGGCTGGCCCGCGCCGATGCGCTTGCGCCGCCGACGCTGCACCGGCTTTACACCGCGCAGCGCCCGGCCGCCTCGGGCAGCGTGTGGGAACGGGCGGCGGCGATCCAGGCGCTGGATGCGGCGCTTTTGACCGATGATCCGGCGCGGATCGGCCCGGCGCTGCGTGTCGCGCATCGCCAGCTTGATGCGGCGGGCCTGCGCGACAGCTTCGCGCGGATCTATGCCGAGCAGCTTGACCCGGCCGATCTTTCGGGCGAGGCCGCGCGGCTTGCGCTTTGGCTGCGGCTTTGGGCGGGGGTGACGGAATTGCGCGCCGCGCCCGAGGCCGAGATCGACCTTGCGCTGCTGGCCCTCGCCAGCGGCGAGAGCCCGGAAGCGATCGGGGCCGAGCTGACCGCGCTTGGCCCGATCTTCGCCGAAAGCCCTGCCCCGGCCGAGCCTGCCCGCGCCGCCCCGCTTTTCGAGGCGATCCGCGATGCGGATGCGGCGGTGGACGGCGATCTGGCGCGCGCCGCTCGCGGGATTGCGGCGCTGCGCGAGATGGGGCTGTGGGCCGACGCGCGGCGGATCGCAACGCAAATCGCGCTCGATCCGCTGCTGAGCGAGGCGGCGCATGACTGACGCGCACCGATCGCCGCGCGGCGCCAGCGGAAGCCGCAATCGGCGCGGCTCGCGTGAGTGCCCGCATGGCTAAGCCCAAACCCCCCGCCGATCCGCAACTGATCGCCTCTTTCCTCGATGCGATCGCCGCCGAGACCGGGGCCGCGCGCAACACGCTGCTGGCTTACGGGCGCGATCTCAAGGATTTCTCGGATCATCTCGGCGCGCGAGACCTCTCCCTTCTGACCGCCTCGCGCGGGGATATCGAGACTTATCTCGCCGCCTGCGACGCGGCCGGGCTTTCGCGCGCGACGCGGGCGCGGCGGCTCTCGTCGATCCGGCAATGGACGCGGTTTGCGCTTGCCGAGGGGCTGCGCGCCGACGATCCCGCGATCAGGCTCGAGGGGCCGGGCCGCAGCCCGCGCCTGCCCAAAACGCTGAGCCGCGCGGAGGTCGAGGCGATCTTCGGCGCCATCGCCTTGATCGGCCCGGACAGCACCGCGCGCACCCGCGCCGCCTGCCTGATCGAGCTGCTTTACGCCACCGGAATGCGGGTGAGCGAGCTTGTCACGCTTCCCGTCCATGCCGTGCGCGGCAATCCCGAGGCGCTGCTGATCCGCGGCAAGGGCGGGCGCGAGCGGATGGTCCCGCTCGGCGGCGCGGCGCGCACGGCGCTTGCCGCCTGGCTCGCGCTGCGCGATCAGGCGCCGAAGGACAGCGCGCTTGGCCAGCTGACCGCCGGGGCCGGGGCGCGTTATCTCTTCCCGGCGCCGGGCAAGGCGGGGCATATGAACCGCCAGGCGGTCAACATCCTGATCCGCGATCTCGCGATTGCCGCCGGGCTGGACCCGGCCCGCGTGACGCCCCATGTCATTCGCCACGCCTTCGCGACCCATCTTCTCGAGGGCGGAGCCGATCTGCGGGCGATCCAGACGCTGCTGGGTCACGCGGATCTTTCCACCACCGAGATCTATACCCATGTGCTGGATGCGCGGATGCGCGATCTGGTGCTGAACCATCACCCTTTGGCCCGCGTTGAGGGGCCAGCGAAGACCGCCGGAACGTCATGACACCACTCCTCAGCCAAGCCGCCGCGCAAAGCGCGACCCTGCCCAGCGATGCCGGCGCGGGCGCGTCCAACGCGCTTTGGATCACCTGCGCCGCGATCTTGCTGCTGCTTGTGATGTCGGCCTTCTTCTCGGCCTCGGAAACCGCACTGACGGCCGCGAGCCGGTCCAAACTCCGCGCGCGCGCCGATAAGGGCGATGCGGGCGCCGAGGCCGCTTTGTCGGTCACGCGCGACACGGACCGGCTGATCGGCGCGATCCTGCTGGGCAATAACGTGGTGAATATCCTCTCCGCGTCGCTTGCAACCGCGCTCTTTACCGGGCTTTTCGGCGCAAGCGGGGTCGCCATCGCCACGGTCGTCACGACGGTTCTGGTTCTGATCTTCGCCGAGGTGATGCCCAAATCCTACGCGATCGGCAATCCCGAGAACCTTGCCGCGACCGTCGCGCGCCCGATAAGCGGCGTCACGAAGATCCTCTCGCCGCTTGTCATGGTGGTGCAGGTCATCGTGCGCTCACTTTTGTCGGCGTTCGGTCTCAGGGCCGGCAACGATGGCAGCCTGTTCTCGGTTCATGAGGAAATCACCGGCGCGCTCACGATCGGCCACGAATCGGGCGCGGTCCAGAAAGAGGATCGCGACCGGCTGCTTGGCGCGCTCGATCTCGGCAACCGCTCGGTCGAGGAGGTGATGAAGCACCGCTCGGAAATCCAGATGATCGACGCCGATCTGCCGCCCGAGACGATCCTTGAGACCGTGCTCGCGAGCCCCCATACCCGCCTGCCCGTCTATCGCGGCGAGCGCGAGAATGTCATCGGCGTGATCCACGCCAAGGATGTGCTGCGCGCGGTCCATAACAGTGCCTATGACGATATCGGCGATCCCGCCGAGGCGGTGCGCGATTTCGAGGTGATGGCGGTCGCGATGAAGCCCTATTTCGTGCCCGAGACCACGGCCCTCGACGAGCAGATGCGCGAATTTCTGGCAAGGCGCGCGCATTTCGCGCTTGTGATCGACGAATATGGCAGCCTGCGCGGGCTCATCACGCTCGAGGATATCCTCGAGGAAATCGTGGGCGAGATCGCCGACGAGCATGACACCGAAGCCGCGCAAGAGCTCAAGCCCCTGCCATCGGGCGATTATCTGATCGACGGCGCGATGACGATCCGCGATCTGAACCGCGCGCTTGACTGGAACCTGCCCGACGACGAGGCGAATACCGTGGCCGGCCTCGTGATCCACATGGCCCAGTCGATCCCGGCGCAGGGGCAGGTATTCTCATTTCTCGGCTACCGTTTCGAGGTCGTCCAGCGGCGCGACAACCGCATCGCGAAGCTGCGCATCCGCCCGCTTGCAGCGCCCGAGGACGCAGCCGAGGGCTAGGCGCCGGCCTTTTCCTCAAGCGTCAGCCATTCCTCTTCGGCGGCATCCAGCGCCTGCTGACGCTCGGCCATCGCATCCGTTGCCTTTTGCGCCTTGGCCGGCGCGTCGGTGTAGATCGCGGGGTCGGAGAGAAACGCGGCAAGCTTGCCGATCTCGGCCTCAAGCCGCGCGATGATCCCCGGCAGCGCCTCGAGCCGGTGCTTTTCGGTAAAGCTCAGCCCGGACTTGGCCTTGGGCGCGCTTTGCGGCGCAGGCTCGGGCGCCTTGGCGGGTGCGGCCTTGGCCGGCGCAGCCTGCTTTGGCGCCGCATCCGCGCCGCGCTGCGCACGGTAATCGCTATACCCGCCTGCGTAGATCACGGCATTCCCGTCACCCTCCATCGCGACGGTGGTGCTCGCCACGCGGTCGATGAAGTCGCGGTCATGGCTGACCAGCAGGACCGTGCCGTCATACTCGCCCAGCAGATCCTGCAAGAGATCGAGCGTTTCCACATCAAGATCGTTGGTCGGCTCGTCCAGCACCAGAAGGTTCGAGGGCCGCGCCATGATCCGCATGAGCAACAGCCGCGCCTTCTCGCCGCCCGAGAGGCTGCGCACCGGCGCGCGGGCCTGCGCCTCGTCAAAAAGGAAATCCTTGAGATAGCCGACCACATGGCGCGGCTGCCCGCGCACCATCACCTGATCCGAGCGGCCCGAGACCGCCATATCGGGATCGGCGGTCAGCGTGTCCCAAATCGTGCGCGCGGGATCGAGCGCGCTGCGGGTCTGATCGAACACCGCGATCTCGAGATTGGTGCCGTGGCTGACGCTGCCTTGATCGGGGGCAATCTCGCCGGTGAGCATCTTGATCAGCGTCGTCTTGCCCGCCCCATTCGGGCCGACAAACGCGACCCGGTCGCCGCGCTGAACGCGCAGATCGAAGGGGCGCAGGATCACCCGCTCGCCGAAGCTTTTGGCGATGCCGCGCGCCTCGATCACCCGCTTGCCCGATTGCGGGCCTGCGTCCAGCTCCATCGCCGCGGCGCCCTGCCGGCGGATCTGCGCGGCCCGTTCAGCGCGCAGATCGGCAAGCGCGCGCAGCCGGCCCTGATTGCGCTTGCGCCGCGCCGAGATCCCCTCGACCGCCCAGCGGGCTTCGGCCTTGATCCTGCGGTCGAGCTTGTGGCGCGCCTCGTCCTCTTCGGCCCAGACCTGATCGCGCCACTCCTCGAACGCCGCAAACCCCTTATCCTGCCGGCGCACCGCGCCGCGGTCAATCCAAAGCGTCGCGCGCGTCAGGGCGCGCAGAAAGGCGCGGTCGTGGCTGATCAGAACGAAGCCCGCGCGGGTCTGGGCAAGATGGGATTCGAGCCAGCCGATCGCCTCGATATCGAGATGGTTGGTCGGCTCGTCCAGCAGCATCAGCTCGGGCGCCTCGGCCAGCAGCCGGGCAAGCGCGGCGCGCCGCCGCTCACCGCCCGATGCGGTCGATATCTCGCGCGCGGGGTCGAGCTTCAGCCCCTCGGCCGCCATCTCGACCAGATATTCCTCGCCCGGCGCCAGATTCGCCGCCGCAAAATCGCCCAGCGTGGCAAAACCGGCAAGGTCGGGCTCTTGCTCCATATAGCCGACGCGAACGCCGGCGGGCGTGACCACCTCGCCGCGATCGGGCTGAACGAGCCCCGCCATGACCTTCATCAGCGTCGATTTCCCGGCCCCGTTGCGACCCACAAGCGCCGCCCGGTCGCCCGGCTGGATGGTCAGCGACAGCCCGTCGAACACGGGATTTCCGCCGAAGGTGAGCGAGATATCGGTGAGCTGAAGAAGCGGGATCGCGGCCATGCGGGCCGTCTATCCGGCCCGGTTTGGCCGGTCAAGCCGGGCGGGCGGCTTGTCATGAGTATTTGAACGCAGAAGAAACCCCGCCCCTTCTTCTGCGCATAAATACTCAATCAACAGATTACCCGAGTGTTTCACTGCGGTATTGACGCCCCCCCGTGCCGCGTGTCACAAGCGCCGCAGCATTACCCGACAAAAGGAATCAACAATGCGTCCCCTTCTTTCCCTTCTGGCCGCTTCGGTCGCGTTCCCGGCTCTCGCGGATGAGGTGAATATCTATTCCCACCGCCAGCCCTTCCTGATCGAGCCGGTGCTCGCCGCCTTCACCGAAGAGACCGGCATCGACGTCAACATCGCCCTGATCGAGCGCGGCATGGTCGAGCGGCTTCAGGCCGAGGGCACGCGCTCTCCCGCTGATCTGGTGCTGACCGTCGATGTCGCGCGTCTGGGCGAGCTGAAAGATGCGGGTCTGCTGCAAGCGGTCGAAAGCGACATTTTGGACAGCGCGATCCCCGAGGCGCTCCGCGATGTCGATCGCCAGTGGTTTGGCGTCACGACGCGCGCGCGGATCGTTTACGCCCATAAGGACCGCGTGGCCGAGGGCGAGGTGACGAGCTACGAAGATCTGGCCGATCCCAAATGGGAAGGGCGGATCTGCACGCGCCCCTTCTCGAACGACTACAACGTCGCGTTGACCGCGTCCTATCTCGCCCATCACGGCGAAGAGGCCACGCGCGAGTGGCTGACCGCCCTGCGCGGCAATCTCGCCAAACAGCCCGAGGGCAATGACCGCGCGCAGGTCAAGTCGATCTGGGCCGGGGAGTGCGATATCAGCCTCGGCAACACCTATTACATGGGCCAGATGCTCCAGGATGCCGAGCAGCAGGAATGGGCGAATGCGGTGCGGATTGTGTTCCCGGAATTTGAAAACGGCGGCACGCATGTCAACGTCTCGGGCGTCGGGATGACCGCCCATGCGCCGAACCGCGAGGCCGCGCTTTCGCTGATGGAGTTCCTTGCCTCGGACCGCGCCCAGCAGATCTATGCGGAATCGAATTTCGAGTTTCCGGTTCTGGAAGGGGTCGAGCGGTCCGAGATCGTCGCCGGCTGGGGCGAGTTCACGCCCGACACGCTGAGCCTGAGCGAGATTTCCGATCTGCGCCCCGACGCCCTGCGCCTGATCGAGGAAGTCAATTTCGACGGCTAAGCCGCCGCCTTACCGAAGATCCAAATGCCCGGCGCACCGCCGGGCATTTTTCGTCGCCGCGTTCTACTGACCCTGACCGCCCTCGGGCGGCGCAACCCAGGCGGCGCCGTCGCCGATCTCGGCGTCGATCCGCGCCAGCAGATCATCGGTGATATCGACCCGCTCATCGGCCAGAAACACCACTCGCCGATCCAGCAAAACCCGCGCGCCGCGTTCCTCCATCACCTGCGCCATCACCGGCACGGC
>JAUNRZ010000146.1 GCA_030539455.1 Paracoccus sp. (in: a-proteobacteria)
CAATCCGAACGCGCCCGCGCCGAGGAGGCCGAGCGGATCACCGCGTGGGCGTTCCGCGATTTCGTGATGGAAGAGGTGGTCCCCGAAGGCGAGACGGTCACCCAAGCCCCGGTCTGGATGGGCACGCGCGGCCGCGTTGCGCTGACCACCGAGGACGGGCTGCGCGTCCTGCTGCCCCGCGCCGCCGCGGGCGAGGTCAGCGCCGAGGCGGTCTATGACAGCCCGCTTCAGGCGCCGATCGCGGCGGGTGAACGGGTCGGGCGGCTCGACATCACCCTGCCCGGCGGCGCGCGGGCGAGCGTTCCGCTGCTCGCCGCCCATGAGGTCGCCGAGGCGGGCTTTGTCGGCCGCGTTCAGAATGCCGTTCATCGCCTGACCGGCCGCGCGATTCAGGCCGCCGGGCTTTAGGCGGCCCATGTTCATCAGCTTCGAGGGCGTCGATGGCAGCGGCAAGTCCACGCAGGCGCGGCTTTTGGCCGAGCATCTGCGAGCGGAGGGCACCGAGACGATCCTCACGCGCGAGCCGGGCGGCAGCCCCGGCGCCGAAGAGATCCGACGCCTTCTGGTCGAGGGCGGCGGCGATCGGTGGTCGCCCGAGACCGAGATCCTGCTGTTCACCGCCGCGCGGCGCGATCATCTCGAGCGGCTGATCCGCCCCGCCCTCGCGCAGGGCGCGACCGTCATCACCGACCGCTTCGCCGATTCGACGCGCGCCTATCAGGGCGCGGCGCGGGCCGAACTGGGCGATCTGGTCGAAAAGCTCCACGCTCTGATGATCGGGATCGAGCCGGACCTGACCTTCATCATCGATCTCGACCCCGCCGAGGGCCTCTCGCGCGGCGCAGCGCGCGGCGAGGGCGAGGACCGTTTTGAAAGCCTCGGGCTTGGCTTTCAGCAGCGGCTGCGCGAGGCTTACGCCGAGATCGCGCGGCGTGATCCGGGCCGGGTGCGGGTGATCGACGGCGCGGGCACGCCCGCAGAAGTTGCCGCGCGCGTCAGGGCCATGCTGTGAGCGAGAACGATCCGCGCCCCGAAGCCGATAAAGTCCCCGGCGCCCCCCATCCCCGCATGGCCGAGCGCGTCATCGGCCAAGACGCTGCCGTGACCGATTTTCTGGCGAGCGTGTCGGCCGGAAGGCTCCACCACGCCTGGCTGCTCTCCGGCCCGCGCGGGATCGGCAAAGCGACGCTCGGCTGGGCGATGGCACGGTTTTTGCTGGCGGAGGGTGCGGTTGGCGATGATCCGGCTGCCCGAGGGCGTGGCGAGGGCTCCGCAACCGACAGCCTGTTGGGCGAGACGGGCGGCGATGATGCAGGCGGCGGATTGTTCGGCGAGGCAGAACCCGGCGGCGATCGCGCCACCTCGGTCGGCAGCGTCGCACCCCAAGGCCTGTTCGGCGAGACGGGCGGCGAAGACGCAGGCGGCGGATTGTTCGGCGAGGCTGAGCCGGGCGGCGATTGCGCCAACTCTGTCGGAGATGCTGCGACCCACGGGCTGTTGCGTGATGCGGGCGGCGAAGATGCGGGCGCGGGATTTGTCGGCAAGGACGCGACGGACCGCGATCGCTCCATCTCGAGCGGCGACGCCGCAGAGCGCGGCGCCGGCGCCGCGCCACTCGACACAAGCGCCCTCGCTCTCCCGCCTGACCACCCGATCGCGCGCCGGGTGGCGGCGCTTTCCGAGCCTCGGCTTCATCTCGTGCGGCGCGGTTTCGACGACAAGACCGGCCGGCTGCGCGCCGAGATCGGGGTCGAGGATATTCGCCGCCTGCTCGGCTTTTTCCAGATGAGCGCGGCCGATGGCGGGCGGCGCGTCGCGTTGATCGACGCGGCGGACGAGATGAACACGCAGGCCGCCAACGCGCTGCTCAAGCTGCTGGAAGAGCCGCCGCGCGATGCGGTGATCGTGCTGATCGCCCATCAGCCCGCGCGGCTTTTGCCGACGATCCGCTCGCGCTGCCGCGAATTGCGGCTGGCCCCGCTTGGGCCCGATGATCTCGGCAAGGTGCTCACCGGGCTCGGGGTCAGCAGCGATCCGGCGCGGCTCGCGGCGCTTGCCGGCGGCTCGGCGGGCGAGGCGCTGCGGCTTGACGGTCAGGACGGGCTCGCGCGCTATCAGCAGCTTGTCGATCTGATGGCCACGCTGCCGCTGATGGACCGCGCCCGCGCGCGCGCCTTCGCGGACACCGCCGCAGGCCGCGCCACCGCCGAGGGCGATCCCTTCGATCTCGCGATCACCCTCCTTGATCTGCTGCTGCGCCGGATCGCCATCGCCGGTCTGAAAGGCGCCCCGCTGCCCGAGGCTGCGAGCGATGAGGGCGCGCTGCTGGCCCGGCTTTGCCCCGATGCGAGGGCCGCGCGGGTTTGGGCGGGCGCTCAGGCCCAGCTTTCGGCGCGGGCGCGGGCCGGGCGGGCGGTCAATCTTGACCCTGCCGCTTTGGTCATGGATATGCTGATCGAGCTTGCCGGGCTGGCCCCGGATGCTGGAATTGCCAAGGGATAACCCATGCCCCTGCCCCAAGCCGGACCGGCTGCACCTGTCGTGGACAGCCATTGCCATCTCGATTTTCCCGATTTCGCGGATGATCTGGACGGCGTGATCGCGCGCGCGAACGCGGCGGGCGTCACGCGCATGGTCACGATCTGCACGCGCCTTCGGACCGAGCCCGCCGTGCGCGCCATCGCCGAGGCGCACGCGCCGGTCTTTTACGCCGCCGGCACCCACCCGATGAGCGCGGCGGACGAGCCGCTTGCCTCGGTCGAGCAGCTTTGCGCGCTTGCGGCCCATCCCAAATTCGTCGGGATCGGCGAGACCGGCCTTGATTATCACTACACCGCCGACAGCGCCGCCGTGCAGGCCGAAAGCCTGCGCATTCATATCGAGGCCGCACGCCGCACCGGCCTTCCGCTCATCATCCATTCGCGCGACGCGGACGCGGATATGGCCCGCATCCTGACTGACGAGCACCGCGCGGGCGCGTTTTCCTGCGTGATGCATTGTTTCACCTCGGGGCAAGCCCTCGCCGAGGCGGCGCTTGATCTGGGCTTTTATCTCTCGATGTCGGGGATCGCGGCGTTTCCGCGCTCGGCCGATCTGCGCGCGATCTTTGCCGCCGCGCCGGTGGACCGCCTTCTGGTCGAGACCGACGCGCCCTATCTCGCCCCGCCCCCCCATCGCGGGCGCCGAAACGAGCCCGCCTATGTCACCCGCACCGCCGCCGCCGCGGCCGAGTTTCTGGGCATGGACTACGCCGATTTCGCCGCCCAAAGCAGCGCCAATTTCGACCGGCTTTTCGCCAAGGCCGCGCCGGGCGCCCGGCCGTGAGCGGCGATCTGATCCGCGTCACGATCCTCGGCTGCGGATCGTCGGGCGGCGTCCCGCGCATTGGCGGGCATTGGGGGCGCTGCGATCCGGCCAACCCGAAAAACCGCCGCCGGCGCTGCGCGATCCTGATCGACCGGATCGGGCCGGGGGGGCTGACGCGCGCCTTGGTCGATACCGGCCCCGATCTGGTGCCGCAGATGCTCGATGCGGATGTGACGACGCTCGATGCGGTGATCTGGACCCACGCCCATGCCGACCATATCCACGGCATCGACGATCTGCGGCAGATGGCCTATAATGCTCGCGCGCTTGTCCCCGGCTTTGCCGATGCGGCAACGCAAGCGGCGCTGCGCGAGCGTTTCGGCTATATCTTCGAGACCCCGCCCGGATCTTATTACCCGCCCATCTGCGATCTGCGCGATATGCCGGCCGATCTGGTCATCGACGGCGCGGGCGGCGCGCTGCGGATTAACCCGTTCACCGTCGCGCATGGCAATATCGAGGCGCTCGGGCTCAAGATCGACACTGCGCGCGGCGGGATCATCTATCTGCCGGACGCCAGCGACATCCCGGAGGCCGGCTGGGACATCATCGCGCGCCCCGAGATCTTCATCTGCGACGCGCTCCGCCGCGAGCCGCACCCCTCGCACGCCCATTTCGCGCAGGCGGTGGAGTGGATCACCCGCTCGGGCGCGGCTCGGGGCGTTCTGACCAATATGCATCTCGACATGGATTACGCCGAGATCGCGCGCGAAAGCCCGTCCCATATCTCCCCCGCCCATGACGGCATGGTGATCGAGGCGGGCGCATGAGCGCGCTTTTCACCGTCGTTCTGCCGGTCTTTCTGGTCATCGGATTTGGCTATCTCGCCGCGTGGCGGGGCTGGTTTTCGGAAAGCGCGGTGGACGGGCTGATGCGCTTTGCGCAGAATTTCGCGGTCCCGCTACTGCTGTTCCAGTCCATTGCCCGGCTCGATCTGGGCGCCGAGTTCAATATGGCGATGCTGGCCGCGTTCTATATCGGCGCGCTCGTCTCGTTCGGGGTCGGCTGGATCGGCGCGCGCCGGCTGGGCCGTAACGCCGAAGAGGCGGTGGCGATCGGCTTTGTGTGCCTCTTTTCCAACTCGCTTCTGCTCGGCGTTCCGATCACCGAGCGCGCTTACGGCACCGAGGCGCTTGCCGGCAACTGGATGATCATCGCGCTCCACGCGCCGCTGCTTTACACATTCGGCATCACCTTCATGGAGTTCAGCCGCGCAAGCGGGCGCGCGGCGCCAATCGGCCGCGTCGCGCTGCGCGCCCTGACCGGCGTTCTGCGCACGCCTCTGGTCATAGGGATCCTCGCGGGGCTGGTGATGAACCTTCTGACCGGCGCGGGGCTGGTCATGCCCGAAGGGTTCTGGAGCGCGGTGGATATGCTGGCCCGCGCCGCGCTGCCCGCCGCCCTCTTCGGGCTGGGCGGCGTTCTTCTGCGCTACCGCCCCGAAGGCGATGCGAGCGCGATTGCGCTTTGCTGCGCGGCCTCGCTCGCGCTGCACCCGGCGATCACTTACGGGCTGGGGCTCGCCTTCGGGCTCGAGACGGCGGCGCTGCGCTCGGCAGTGCTGACGGCGGCGATGGCGCCGGGGGTGAATGCCTATCTCTTTGCCAATATCTTCGGCGTGGCGCGGCGCGTCGCCGCCTCATCCGTGCTGATCGCGACCG
>JAUNRZ010000147.1 GCA_030539455.1 Paracoccus sp. (in: a-proteobacteria)
GCCGGCGCGTGGCCGATCGCGATGAACGCCCCGGCCGCGTCGATCTGCGATTCCGCGCCGGTCTTGACGTTGCGGATGCGCACGCCGGTCACGCCCAGCGGGTCGTCCTCGCCCAGCACCTCGATCAGCTCGCTGTCCCAGACCGGCACGATCTTCTCGTTCTTGAGCAGGCGGTCCTGCAAAATCCGCTCGGCCCTGAGGCTGTCCCGGCGGTGGATGAGCGTGACTTTCGAGGCGAAATTGGTCAGAAACAGCGCCTCTTCGACGGCGGTATTGCCGCCGCCGACCACGATCACCTCGCGGCCGCGATAGAAGAAACCGTCGCAGGTGGCGCAGGCCGAGACGCCGAAGCCCTTGAATTTCTCCTCCGAGGGCAGGCCAAGCCACTTCGCCTGCGCGCCCGTCGCCAGGATCACCGCATCCGCCGTCACCACATCGCCCGAATCGCATTCGGCGCGAAACGGGCGAGCGCTCAGATCCAGACGCGTGACGACATCGGATTTGATCTCGGCGCCCATCGCGCGGGCATGAGCCTCCATCCGCACCATCAGATCGGGGCCCTGCACCTCGGTATCGCCCGGCCAGTTCTCGACCTCGGTGGTGATCGTAAGCTGACCGCCCGGCTGCATCCCCTGGATCAGCAGCGGCGCACGCATCGCGCGGGCGGCGTAAACGGCGGCGGTATAACCGGCCGGACCCGAGCCGATGATAAGGATCTGGCGATGCTGTTCGGCCATAGGCGGGCCCTCTCTTTGCGGTGCGAAACTGACACGCCCTCACCTAGTCGGCAAAACGCGGGCTTTCAATCGCGTGATGATCTCAAGGCGGCGCGCGAAATATTGTTGCGCAAACTGGCTCGTGCGTATAGCTTCCGCGACATTCTGGGTAAACGGGTGAAATGATGGCAGGCGCCAAGCTGGACGATATCGACCGCAAGATTCTGGCCGAGCTTCAGGCGGATGGGCGGATGACGAATGTCGAGCTGGCGCGGCGGGTCGGCATCTCGGCCCCGCCCTGCCTGCGTCGCGTCCGCGTTCTGGAAGAGGCCGGGTATATTCGCGGCTATCACGCCGATATCGACGCCCGCGCGCTCGATTTCGAGGTGCAGGTCTTTGCGATGGTCCGGCTTGAGAACCAGTCCGAAAAGGCGCTCTCGGCGTTCGAGCAGAAGGCCCGCGAATGGCCGATGGTGCGCGAGTGCCATATGCTGAACGGCGAGATCGACTTCATCCTCAAATGCGTCTCGCCCGATCTCTCGACCTTCCAGCGCTTTCTGACCGAAAAGCTCACCGCCGCCGAGAATGTCGCCAGCGTCAAGACGAGCCTCGTGATCCGCTGCGCCAAGGACGAGCCGGGCGTGCCGTTCGATCTGGTCGAGAGCCGCGCCGCGGGTTAGGCGCGCGGCGCCCTTTTACAGCACGATCGCCGAGATCAGCCGGCCGTAATCGGGCGCGCTTTCATGCGTGGCGCGGCGATAGCTGAAAAACCGCGCGGGGTCGGAATAGGTGCAATGCCCGCAATATTCGGCCTCAGCCCCTGCGGCGCGAAGGCGGGCAAGGCCGTAGCCGGGTAGATCGAACATTGGCTTGCCGCCCGCGCCTTGGGCAAAAAACCGTTCGGCTTCAGGGTCATGGGCAGTAAAGCTGTCCATGAAATCCCAGCCGACCTCATAGGCGCGCTGCGAGATGGTCGGCCCGATCACCGCGCGGATGCGGCGCGCGCCAAGCGCCTCCATCGCGGCAGTCGTCGCCTCGAGTATCCCGCTTTGCGCGCCCTTCCAGCCCGCATGGGCCGCGCCGATCACGCCCGCATCGGGGTCCGCCAGCAGCACCGGCTGGCAATCGGCGGTCAGCACGGACAGCACGATGCCGGGCTGATCGGTGACAAGCGCATCGGCCTTGGTCTGAAGCGCCCGCGCGATCTCGTCGGCGGCGGTGATCGTCACCACATCGGCGGAATGGACCTGCCACACCCCCGCAAGCCGCTCGGGCTCCGCCCCCATCGCGCCCGCAACTCGCCTGCGGTTCACCTCGACCGCGCCCTGCTGATCGCTGGAGCCTCGCCCGCAATTGAGCCCCTCGTAAAGCCCCGTGCTCGCCCCGCCCTTGCGGGTAAAAAAGCCGTGGCGCACCCCGTCCAGCAGCGGCGATGTCAGGATTTCCAGCGAGAGTTTCATGCGATATCGGCCTTTGCGTTCTCGAAACCGGGCAAGGCGGGCGCGCCCTTGGGCCAGAGCCCCAGCACCTTGAAGAGATCGCCCATCTGCGCCCCCCCGGTCAAGCGCGACAGCGCACCCAACGCCCCCGCGTCCTTCGCGGCAAGGCGCTGCGCCCGCGCTTCGATCCCAAGTGCGCGCAGCAGATTACCTTGGGTCGTGTAGCCGGTCTCGGCCCCCGCCTCGCGCGCGGCGCGGGCGAGCGCGGCGAAATCGACATGGGCGGTCAGATCGGCGCGGCCGGGGTCTTGCAGCGGGTCCGCGTAGCCATGCGCGCGCATGGCCTGAAACGTATCGCCCTGCCCGTCCCAGCCACCATAATCGACGATGATCGCCGCACCGCCCCGCGCGGCGATCCGGCCCACGATCTGCGCTATGATTGACGCGGCGGCGGGGCAATATTCGCGGATCGTCCCCTCGGGCGCGTCCGGCCCGCCCGCCATGACCGGGCCAAGACCAAAGCGCAGCGCGCCGCCCTCGAGCCCGATCAACCGCTCTGCCCAGCCGTCCGGAACCCGTTGGAACTGCCGGATCGGGAGGGCGTCGAAAAACTCGTTCGCGATCAGGAACACCGGCGCGTCCGGCAGATCGGCGGCATGATCTATATGGCGCGCATCGGGGTGGGCCGCCTTCTGAACCTCGCGCAAACGCGGCGACGCTTCGATCAGATAAAGCGGCAACGCCGCCGCGCCGGCCGCCGCCATCGCCCGGCGCGCATCGGACATCAGCGTGCCGCGCCCCGGCCCCAGCTCGGCAATGACCGCCCCTTGCGGCCGGCCCTGATCGAGCCACGCCTGCGCGAGCACGAGGCCCAGCAGCTCGCCGAACATCTGGCTGATCTCTGGCGCGGTCACGAAATCGCCCGCGCCGCCGAAAACCTCGCGCGTCGTGTAATAGCCGTGCTCGGGGTGGAGCAGGCACAGCTCCATATATTCGGCGATGCCGATCGGCCCGCTGGCCCGGATCTGCGCCGCGATCAGATCCTTGAGCCGGCTCACCGCGCCGGGCGCGATCTGGCGCGCCAGATGAAGAAAAGCCCCGCCGCGATCATCGGCAGCGACAAAAGCTGGCCCATCGACATGCCAAGCGCGACATGACCCAGCGGGTTGCCCGGGGTAATGAACTGCCAGTCGGCCTGCCGGAAGAACTCGACGAAAAAGCGGCTGAGCCCGTAGCCGGCGAGAAACACGCCCAAGGCGAGACCGGGCCGGCGCAGCCCGCCGCGCGAGACGAGCCAGAATAGCGCGATGGCCAGAACGACGCCCTCGAGCCCCGCCTCGTAAAGCTGGCTCGGATGGCGCGCGCAGGGCGCCTCGAAGCCGGGGCAATACTGCGCGGCCTCGCCCGGAAAGATCACGCCCCAGGGCAGATCGGTCGGCCGGCCCCACAGCTCGGCATTGATGAAATTCGCAACGCGCCCGAGCCCGAGCCCGATCGGCGTCGCCACCGCAAGCGCGTCGGCCAGCCGCAGCGGCTCGACCCCGTTGCGCCGGCAGAACCAGAGCGCGGCGATCACCACGCCCGCAAACCCGCCGTGAAACGCCATCCCGCCCTGATCGACGCGGATGATCTCACCCGGGTTGGCGGCGTAATAGCCCGGCTGATAGAACAGAACAAAGCCAAGCCGCCCCCCGATGATGACGCCCGCGACCACCCATGTCAGAAGCTGCTCGACCTTTTCGGGCGGCATGGGCGCGGCGCCTTCGCCCCAAAGCTCGGGCCGGCGCATCAGGCGGTAAATGATGACCGCGCCGAGGATCAGCCCGACCAGATAGGCGAGCGCATACCACCGAAGCGCGAACTCCATCCCGCCAATCGAGATCGTGAAAATCTCGGGCGAGATATTCGGGAAGGGGATCATCAGGCACCTTTCGATTTTGCGCGCACGCTAAGCAAGGGGCGGGCGCTGTCAACATTGAACCGGGCGCGCGGCGGGGCCATATAGGGTCAAACTTCTGTCAGTGAGGGCGCGATGACCACCCAGAACAAATTTTTCGACGATGTCTCGAAGCTTATGACCAATGCGATGGGCGTGGCGCAGGGCGCGAAATCCGAGGCGGAGACCGCTATCCGCGGCCGCGTTGATCGCTGGCTGGCCGACCGCGACTTCGTCACGCGCGAGGATTTCGACGCGGTTCGCGACATGGCCGTGAAGGCGCGCACCGAAAACGCCGAGCTGCGCGCGCGTCTTGACGCTCTCGAGGCGCGGCTGGGCGGGACGGAATCTGGCTCGGACGGCGAGCCGCGCTAAGGGCGCGGCGTCTGCGAGACCAGATCGCCGCTTTGGCGGTCAAAGAGCCAGACCGCGCCCGCCTGATCCACCACCACGATCCAGTCGGGCGCGAAGGTCAGCGCCTGCGGGCGCACTCCGCCCGGCAGCGCGAGATGCACAGGCAGCTCGGGCAGAGGCGGCACCGAAAGGCGCATCCACAGCAAAGCGACGATCGCGATCATCCCCGCGCCCATGATGACGGCAAGCCCGGTGACGAGGAGCCTCAGATAGCGAAGCTGCGGCAGGGCCTCGCCCCCCGCTTGCTTATCGTCTAAATCCGTTTTCATGTCCGATCTGATCCTGACCATTCCCGAAGGCGTGAGCGACCGTCTTGATAAGCTGCTGCCCGGCCTTGCGCCAGAGGAAGCCGCCCTGTCCCGCTCGCGCCTTGCAAAGCTCATCGCGGCGGGCGCGGTCGAGGGGCCGGGCGGGACGGTCGCGGACGGCAAGATGCGGGCGAGCGGGGGCGAGATCTATCGCATCACCCTGCCCCCGCCCGAGACGATCGAGGCGAAACCGCAGGA
>JAUNRZ010000148.1 GCA_030539455.1 Paracoccus sp. (in: a-proteobacteria)
GGCCATTTGCCCTCGAAAGTCAGCTCATACTGGCCGTCGCGCTTTTCGAGGTGGTAGGGCGGCAGGCGCAGCGCCTCGAGCCACTCCATGAAATCCGAGCGGAACATCTGGCGCTTGCCGTAAAACGTGTTGCCGCGCAGCCAAGTCGACTCGCCGCGCTGGAGGCTGAGCCCGCGCACATGGTCAAGCTGTTCGCGCAATTCGCCCTCGTCCACGATCTCGGCAAGCCGGATGCGCGTGGTGCGGTTGATCAGCTGGAAGGTGACGCTTGTATCGGGCCGGTTGCGAAACACCGACTGGCACATCAGCAGCTTGTAGAAATCCGTATCCAGCAGCGAGCGCACGATCGGGTCGATCTTCCAGCGGTGGTTCCAGACCCGCGACGGGATGTCCACATTCGGCATCATTCTTCTACATCCACCCCCAGATCGCGCATCGCGCGCGTGGCCGCGTCGGCCGAGCCGTCAAGATCAATCGCCCGCGTATATTGGCGCAGCACCCGCGCCTCAAGCCCCAGCTTCGCGGCATCCATCGCCGACCACGCGACGCAGAAATCATAGGCGAGGCCGACGAGATCGACCGCGGTAAAGCCCCGGTCTTTGAGATATCCGGCAAGGCCCGTCGCGGTTGTCTGGTCATTGTCGAAAAACGCCGAATAGCTGTCGATGCGGGGGTTGAAGCCCTTGCGGATCACCAGATCGGCGCGGTCCGTGTCCAACTCGGGATGAAAGCCGGCGCCGGCGGTTCCGATCACGCAATGCGCCGGCCACAGCACTTGCGGGCCGTAATCAAGCTGGACGACCGAGAATGGCGCGGCGCCCTCGTGGTTATCCGCGAAACTGCTGTGATTCTCCGGGTGCCAGTCCTGGGTGAGGATCACCCCGTCATAATCGCCCATCAACGCGTTCACGGGGGCGATGATCTCATCCCCGCCCGCGACCGCAAGCCGGCCTCCGGGGCAAAAATCCACCTGACAATCAACAACAAGCAGCGCGCGCATGAACTCCTCCGTCTGGCAAAACGTAGAAGCGGGGCAGGGGCGCGTCAATTGCCGAGGGCGCGGGCAGGCTGCGGCGCTTGATCGCGCCGCGCGCGCTGTGTATGGCCGGGCGATGCTGACCATCGCCGCGCTTTACCACTTCACGCCTTTCGACGACCCTGCGGCCCTGCGTGCCCCCTTGCTGGCGATGTGCGAGGCGGCGGGGGTGCGCGGCACGCTTTTGCTCGCGCGCGAGGGGATCAACGGGACGATTGCCGGGCCGCGCGAGGGCATCGACGCGGTGCTTGCGCATATCCGCGCGCTGCCGGGCTGCGCGGGGCTGGTCTGGAAAGAAAGCCGGGCCGAGGACATGCCGTTCGGGCGCATGAAAGTGCGGCTCAAGCGCGAGATCGTGACGATGGGCCAGCCCGATATCGACCCGCGCGCCGCTGTCGGACGCTATATTGCGCCCGAGGACTGGAACGCGCTTGTCAGCGCGCCCGACGTCGCGGTGATCGACACGCGCAATGATTACGAGGTGCAGATCGGCACGTTCCAGGGCGCCGTTGACCCTGGCACACGCAGCTTTCGCGATTTCCCCGCATGGTGGCAGGAAAACGCGCATCGCTTTCACAACAAGCGGATCGCGATGTTCTGCACCGGCGGGATTCGATGCGAGAAATCAACGAATTACCTGATCTCGCAAGGGGTGGAAGAGGTCTATCACCTGCAAGGCGGCATTCTCAAATATCTTGAGGAGGTGCCGGCCGAGGACAGCCTCTGGCAGGGTGAGTGCTTCGTTTTCGACGGCCGCGTCAGCGTGGGCCACGGCCTCACGCCCGGCGATCATCAGCTTTGCCGGGCCTGCCGCCGCCCGCTCTCGCCCGCCGACCGCGCGCGGCCCGAGTTCGAGCAGGGCGCGGCTTGCCATCGCTGCATAGGCGAATATTCCGAAGCCGACCGCGACCGTTTCCGCGAACGCGAGCGGCAGATGCAGCTTGCTTCGGCGCGCGGCGAGCAGCATCTGGGCCGCACCGAGTAGTTTGCGCCGCGATCGGCGCGCGCGGGGCCGCCTCCCGCTTGCAGCCGCGCGCGCTTGGTGATGTGGTGGCGCAAGCACAGGGTTAATTGCGCGCGATGATTGACGTTTTTCTGAAAACACTGCCGTTTTTCGCCCTGATCGGGCTCGGCTGGCTCGCCGCGCGGCTGCGGCTGTTCCCGGCCGAGGCGGCGGCGTGGCTGACCAAGTTCGTTTTCTATTTCGCGCTTTCGGCGATGCTGTTCCGGCTGGCGGCGCGGCTTCCGCTCGACCAGCTTTGGGATCCGCGCTTTGCCTTGGCCTATCTGCTCGGCTCTTCGGCGGTCTGGGTCGTCGGCGTTGCCTCGGCGCTCTCGAGCCGTCAGAGCCTGCCCGAAGCCGCGATGGAGGCCCATGCCTGCATGATCGGCAATACCGGCTTTCTGGGCGTCCCGATGCTGGTCGTCCTGCTGGGGCCCGAGGCCGCGGCGCCGATCCTGATCGTCTTGATCGTTGATATGATTGTGTTTTCGACGCTCATCACCCTGATTGTCACGGGCGCGCGGCAGGGAAGGGTCAATGCGGGCATCGCGCTGCCGCTGCTGCGCGGGTTGCTCGCGAACCCGATGATCGTGTCGATGGTCGCGGGGCTGTTCTGGTCATGGGCCGCGCTGCCCCTGCCCGGCCCGGCGGACGAATTTCTGGTGCTGCTGGGCGCTGCGGCAACGCCGGGCGCGCTCTTCGCCATTGGCGCGAGCCTTGTCGGGCGCCGCGCCGAGCGGCTGAGCCGCGCCATCTGGCTCAGCACCGCCAAGCTGGTGCTCCACCCGCTATCGGTCGGCATCGCGGCCCTGCTGCTCGGCGTCGAAAGCTTCGCGGCGGGGGTCATGATCGCCGCCGCCGCGCTGCCGGTCGCGGGCAATGTCTACATCCTCGCCCAGCATTTCGACCTGGCGGTGCAGCGGATTTCCTCGGCGATCCTGATCTCGACCGCGGCGAGCATCGCCACGATCCCGGTGGTGATCCACCTCATCACGCGAGGCTGAGCCGGCGGCTTACGCCTGAAGGCTCCGCACCCCGACCTCACCCTCTTGACGCGAGGTGATCGCCGCAGCGGCCGCGATGCTGCCGGCCGCGGTCGTGTAATAGGGGATCTTGTCATAAAGCGCGACGGCTCTGATCTCGCGCGAATCGGCAAGCGCCTGCGCGCCCTCGGTCGTGTTCAGAACCATCGCGATATCGCCGTTTTTCAGGCGATCGACGATGTTCGGGCGCCCCTCATACACCTTGTTAACCACCTGCGCCTCGACCCCGACCGAGTTGAGGAAGGCGGCGGTGCCGCGCGTCGCGATCAGATCAAAGCCCATCTCGCGCAGATCACGCATCGCATCGCCAAGCGCCTCGGTCTTGTCGGAATCCTTGACGGACACGAAAACCAGCCCGCCACGCGGCAGATCGGTTCCGGCGCCAAGCTGCGCCTTGAGGAAGGCGCGCGGGAAGTTGCGGTCCCAGCCCATCACCTCACCGGTCGAGCGCATCTCGGGCCCGAGGATCGTGTCAACGCCGGGAAAACGCGCGAAGGGCAGCACGGCCTCTTTCACCGAAAACCACGGCGTGATCGGGTCGGCGAGCGTCAGGGGGTCCGCGAAAGGCAGGTCATCCTCGGGGCCGACGCCTTCGGGATAGGGCGCGCGGGCCGGAAAGGCCGGCATCTTCTCGCCCGCCATCAGCCGCGCCGCGATCGATGCGATCGCGCTGTCGGTCGCCTTGGCGACGAACGGCACGGTCCGGCTGGCGCGCGGGTTGACCTCGAGCACGAAAATCTCGTCATCCTTCAGGGCGAACTGCACGTTCATCAGGCCGACAACCTTCAGCGCGCGCGCCATTTCGACGGTCTGCCGCTTGAGCTCGTCAATAATCTCGGGCGGCAAGGTGTGCGGCGGCAGCGAGCAGGCCGAATCGCCGGAATGCACCCCCGCCTCCTCGATATGTTCCATGATTCCAGCCACATGGACGTTCTCGCCATCGCAAAGCGCGTCAACATCGACCTCGATCGCGCCGGCGAGATAGCTGTCGAGCAGGACGGGGTTCTTGCCCGAAACGCTGACCGCCTCGGTGATGTAGCGGCGCAGATGGTCCATGTCGCGCACGATCTCCATCGCGCGCCCGCCCAGAACATAAGACGGCCGGATCACCAGAGGGAAGCCGATACGTTCAGCTATTTCAACGGCTTGCGCGTCACTGCTGGCGATGCCGTTGATCGGCTGGCGCAAGCCCAGATCGTTCAGAAGCTTCTGAAAACGCTCGCGATCCTCGGCGAGATCAATAGCGTCGGGCGTCGTTCCGAGGATCGGGATGCCTTCCGCCTCAAGCGCATTGGCGAGCTTGAGCGGCGTCTGCCCGCCGAACTGCACGATGACGCCGTGGAGCGTGCCATTTTCCTGCTCGACCCGGAGGATTTCAAGCACATGTTCCAGCGTCAGCGGCTCGAAATAAAGCCGGTCGGAGGTGTCGTAATCGGTGCTGACCGTCTCGGGGTTGCAGTTAACCATGATCGTCTCATAGCCCGCGTCGGTCAGCGCGAAACACGCATGGCAGCAGCAATAATCGAACTCGATCCCCTGCCCGATCCGGTTCGGCCCGCCGCCGAGAATCACCACTTTCTTCGCGCTCGACGGCCGCGCCTCGCACTCGGCCTCGCCCATCGCGGGGGTCTCATAGGTCGAATACATATAGGGCGTCTGCGCCTCGAATTCGGCGGCGCAGGTGTCGATCCGCTTGAAGACCGGGTGGAGGCCCGCAGCGCGCCGCGCGCGGCGGATTTCAGCCTCGTCCCGCTGGGTGAGGCTCGCCAGCCGCGCATCGGAAAAGCCCATGATCTTCAGCTTGCGCAGGGCTTCGCTATCCTCGGGCAGACCGTTTTCGCGAATATCAGCCTCGGCATCGACGATCTCGCGCAGGCGGGCGAGGAACCAAGGATCAAAGCTGGTGATCGCCTGAATTTCGT
>JAUNRZ010000023.1:0-2448 GCA_030539455.1 Paracoccus sp. (in: a-proteobacteria)
GCAGCGCCACGATATAGGCCGAGCGCGGGTTGAGGTTCATCCGCACCCGCTCGATAGAGCCGCCCTTGCCCGCCGCGTCGCGCCCCTCGAATATGACGACCACCCGCTTTCCGCTCGCGATCACCTCATACATCATCCGCACGAGCTGTTCCTGAAGCGCCTCGAGATGTTCGTTATAAGCGCTTGAATCCATGCGCTTGTCGTAGGGATAGCTCGGCTCGAGAATATCCTTCTTCGAGCCCTCCTCGATCGCCCGCCGCACCTCTTTGGGAGCCTTCTTGAGGTAATCGGTGATCTCGCCGACATGGGGAATAGGGCTTTTCGTCATGTTCTGCTCCGCTTTGCTGAGCCAACTATGCGGCGGAAGGCCAAACGCGACAAGAGGATGCGCAAAGGCGCGCGGACAACTCCGCCGACGCCCCGCGGAAAGGTGCTAGAGGCCGATCTTCGCCAGATCGAACTCGGTCGTCTGGTAAATCTCGTTGATCCAGTTGCCGTAAAGCAGATGCGCATGGCTCCGCCAGCGGTTGGTCGGCGCCTTCATCGGATCATCGCCGGGATAGTAATTCACCGGCACCGCGACCGGCTTGCCGGCAAGCGCGTCGCGGTCATATTCGTCCTTCAGCGTCGTCGAATCATATTCCAGATGGTTCAGGATATAGATCGCGCGATGGCCGGGATCCTCGATCAGGCAGGGCCCGACCTCGCTCGAGGCCAGCAAAGTGCGCAGCGCGGGGCGCGCGTTGACATCTTCCTGCGACACCTCGGTCCAGCGGCTGACCGGGATCAAGAGATCGTCCGAAAACCCCCTCAGATATGGCGAGGTGGGCGCGAGATTCTCATGGCGGAAACAGCCGAACGCCTTCTGCGCAAGCTCCAGCTTGGGCAGGGCGTGAAAATGATAGGCCATCGCCATCCCGCCCCAGCACACGCCAAAGGTCGAATGCACATGGGTTTGCGTCCAGTCGAACACGCGGCGCAGCTCGTCCCAATAGGTGACCTCGTCGAAGGGCAGATGCTCGACCGGCGCGCCGGTGATGATGAGCCCGTCGAATTTCTCGCCCGTCGCCTCGACCTCGCGGAAGCTGCGATAAAAGCTCGCCATATGATCGGCGGCGGTGTTCCGGCTTTCATGATCGGACATGCGGATAAGCGACAGCTCGATCTGAAGGGGCGTTGCGCCGATCAGCCGCGCGAACTGGTTTTCCGTCTGGATCTTCTTCGGCATCAGGTTCAGAAGCCCGATCCGCAGCGGGCGAATGTCCTGCGTCGCGGCCCGGCCGGGCGACATCACCATGACACCCTCGCCCGAGAGAATATCGAAAGCGGGCAGATCGCTCGGCAGGGTGATCGGCATTCAGGCGTGGTCCTTCTTTGCGGCGGCGGCGCTGTGCTGGCGGTCGATCGCGGCGGCGACAAGCGCGGTGAAATCCTCGGGTGAGCGGACGCTGCCGACCTCTTCGGCGGTGATGGTGACGCCGCGCCGCGCCATCGCCTCATAGCGCGGCTGGCGATGGGCGAGCGCGCGGGCATAGGCCCAGCGGATGAAATCGTCCGGGTCGACCTCATCCTCGCGCAGGCCGCGCTCCATCCGGTAATCGCGCCAGGCCGCGTCGATGAAATCGGGCTTGTAATACATGGGCTTGGGCGCGCGGTCAAAGCGGCGGATCAGCTCGTCCGTATGCGCCTCGCTGCCCTTGATCCAGATCAGCAGCAGGTTCTGTTCCAGAACGCTCAGCACCGGATCGGCCGGATCGCCGGGGTCCACCACCTCGCAGATCGAGCCGCCCGAATCGCAGACGAAATGCGGCAGGCGGTAGATATCCTGCGCGCGCGCGATGAAATGGGGCGTGTCGAGCAGCGCGGCGATCTCGGCGCTGCGATGCTCGTTCTGGCGGCGCATATAGTCGTCGAGCGCGAGCCCGCCCCGCGTCTCGCTGCCCGGCTTGCCGAGATAGGTCGAGAGCGGCGAGAGATTGTCGAAGGTGATGTTGCTGGCAATATAGACCGAATCGGACAGCAGAAGCTCGCGCAGGAACGGCACCTTCATCGCCTCACGCTTGAAATTATCCGCGATCCGCTCGCCGAGATAGCGCGTGCCGATGCGGTAATCGACGCTGTAATGAAACCACTCGCCCGATCCGCGAAGCATGTTGGAAAGGTAGGTCTTTCCCAGCCCCGACATGCCGAAGAGCAGAGCGCGTTTGCGCGGCGCGTGCAGCCAGTCATCGCCGGTCTGGTAGATCATGCGGGGGCTCGGGGCGGTCATCTTCGCATCTATCTAGGCAATCGGAGACGTAAGGGAAAGGCCCGGCGCATGGCCGGGCCCTCCCATGGTGCTGGTCTTTCTTACTCCGGCTCTGCCGCGCCGGTCGTCATGCCGTCAATCAGAACCGATAGCCGACGCGAACGCCGACCGAGAGGGCACTGTTGCCGGTCATTTCTGCG
>JAUNRZ010000023.1:2548-23419 GCA_030539455.1 Paracoccus sp. (in: a-proteobacteria)
CCGATAGCCGACGCGAACGCCGACCGAGAGGGCACTGTTGCCGGTCATTTCTGCGCGCGCATCGCCGCGTGTCTGCGGCTGCGCATCGCCCAGGCGGGTGTAGTTGATGCCTGTGGTGATCTTCATGTTGTCTTGCGTGTAGACCCCGGCGAGCGTGACGCCAACCCGGCCCGTCGTCGGCGCGAGAGGCGAGACGAGCACGTCCCCCTTCGGCTCGTAGGTCATCGACGCGCTGCCAGACCAGTTTTCGTTGAACCGGCGACCGACGCCTAGCGTATAAGTGGTGCTGTCCTCTAGACTGACCAGCCCGCCGCCAGTAATGCCAACGAAACTTCTAGGGTTGATCTCGAACTCGGACCATTTGACCCAGCGGATCTGACCAAAGACAAGCGTGTCTGCCGCAACGCCGGTTTGGAAGTCCAGATTGATTGCGCGGGGCGTGCGGACTGTGGTCACGCTTTGGTCGATCTGGTTTGATCCAAACCGCTCGGTCGTGTCGAAATCATGGTCGCGATGCGAATAATAGGTCAGCGCGACGCGGGCGGCGATGTCCGGGCGTTCCCACGAAACGCCAGCCAGCCAGCCGGTCGCGGTGCTGCTCTCCATGGTCGCGTTATAGCTCGACACGCCGGGGGCCGGCGGCACTGGCAGACCGCCATAGGCCGCGCCGTCAAGCCACACGTCACCGCTGGCGCGCGAGACCGCGATACCGCCATGCACGCCGAAATTGTTTTCCATCTTGTAGCGCAGGATGCCGGTGATCGCTGTTGCCGAAACATTTGCCTGAGTGCCGCCCAGGACCGTCGATTGATCGGCTGGATAGGCAATATCCGCACCGTAAGGCTGATCGACGATCAGGGCCGCCGAAAGACCATTCCCGAACTCATGCTTATAGCCAAAGCTCAGCGCACTGTAATTCTCGGCCACATTGCCTGTCGTGTCGCCACGGACATCGCGCCCCGACACGCTCGGCCGCGTGAGCTGGATGCCGGCTTCGGCGTAATTGCCTTCCTCGAACAGGATGCCGATGGACTGGTTCGCCCGCTCGATCCCGCCCGCCAGAACCGGAGCGGTGCTGAGCGCAAGCGCGGCTGCTCCGTAGATGATTTTCTTCATAAGGTGACCCTCCCTCGCACGATGGCGCGTTCTCTGCGCACTGATGATGGGCCGGGCGGGCGGGACGGGTCAATTGCCGCGAATCTGTTACGTTGCGTTCCCCGCACGATGGAGAGCTAAGCGTGTCTGTGACGCAACGCTTGCGCTCGGCCAGCTTGCGGGGGACAAGGGCAGGACCAACAAGACGCCAAGCGATCATGGACAACCCCAAGCGCCGATCCGACGCAACGACCAGCTCCAATCCCGCCCCTCGGCGCGAGCGGCTGCGCTTTGCCGCCCCGAAGATCGTCCCCAAAGGGCTGTGGCGCCGCGTGCCGCCGGCGATCTTTCCGCCGATCCTCGGGCTGCTTGGCCTCGCCCTCGCATGGCGCGCCGGGATCGCCCATTTCGGGCTGCCGGGCGGGCTTTCGGGGCTGCTGGACGGGGTTGCGGCCGCGCTTGCCGGGTTCGCGCTGCTGGCCTATGGCGGCAAGCTGGCGCGGCGGCCATCGGTGCTGTTCGACGATCTCAAACTGCTCCCCGGGCGGGCCGGGCTGGGCGCCGGGGTGGTCTCGATCTATATGCTGGCGGCGGTGATCTCGGCCTATGCGCCGGGGCTTGCGCGCCTGCTTCTGGTGGCGGGGCTTGCGGTCCATATCGCCGTTCTCGCCACCCTGCTTGCGGTGTTCCGCGCCGGCCCGCCCGAGATCCGCACCATCACGCCCGCATGGCACCTCAACTGGGTCGGCTTCATCGTCGCCGCCCGCGCCGCGCCGCTTATGGGCTGGACCGGGCTGGCCGAGTTTCTGCTCTTCCCCTGCATCGCGATGGCGAGCTTCATCTGGCTGGCAAGCGCGCGGCAACTGATCGCGAAACGCCCGCCCGCGCCGCTGCGCCCGATGCTCGCCATCCACCTCGCCCCGCTTGCACTTTCGAGCACGGTTGCCGCGCTGACCGGCTATCACACGCTCGCCATCATCGGCGGGGTCGCCTCGGCCGCGCTGCTTGGCGTGCTGATCCTGAGCATCAGATGGATCACCGAGGCCGGCTTCTCGCCGCTTTGGGGCGCCTTCACCTTCCCGCTTGCGGCGACGACCGGGCTTTTCTGGACGCTCTACGCCCTGTTCGGCGGCGAAGGGCTGCGCCTTCTTGCAAGCGTCCTGCTGATCGCCGCCACGCTGATCATCCCGCCCATCGTCTTTCTGATCATGCGCGAATGGGCCAGCGGCCGGCTGCCGGCCAAGGTGAATGCGGCGATTGCGTGAAACTCGCTCTGGACATTCCTTGCGTTGGGTGAAAAGGGGAACTGCCAAACGACACCCGAACCGATCCCGGAAAGGATGCTGCGATGCAGATTCGTGAGGCGCTTACCTTTGATGATGTCCTTCTTGTGCCGGCCGCCTCGGCGGTCCTGCCAGCAAGCGCGGATGTGGCCACGTTCGTGACGCGGCGGATCGCGATGAACATCCCGCTTTTGTCCTCGGCGATGGACACGGTGACGGAAAGCCGCATGGCAATTGCGATGGCGCAGGCGGGCGGCATGGGCGTGATCCACCGCAATCTGAGCGCCGAGCAGCAGGCCGACGAGGTGCGCCGGGTCAAGCGCTTCGAATCGGGGATCGTCTACAAGCCGATCACGCTGCGCCCCGATCAGACACTGGCCGACGCGCAGGATCTGGCCGCGCGCTATAACGTGACGGGCTTTCCGGTGGTGGACGGCGATGGCCGCGTCGTCGGGATCGTGACCAACCGCGATATGCGCTTTGCAAGCGACGACAAAACGCCCGTCAGCGCGATGATGACCGCCGAGAAACTCGCGATCCTGCAAGAGCCCGCCGACCGCGCCGAGGCGATCAGCCTCATGAAAGCGCGCCGGATCGAGAAGCTGCTGATCACCGATCAGGGCGGCCGCCTGACCGGGCTTCTGACGCTGAAGGATACCGAGAAATCCGTGCTCAACCCGCTGGCCTGCAAGGATGAGCTGGGCCGGCTGCGCGTTGCCGCCGCCTCGACCGTGGGCGAAGAGGGGTTCGAGCGCACCAAGGCGCTGATTGATGCGGGCGTTGATATGGTCGTCATCGACACCGCGCATGGCCATTCCGAGGGCGTCGCCCGCGCGGTCGAGCGGGTCAAGACCTTCTCGAACGATGTCCAGATCGTCGCCGGCAACGTCGCGACGGGCGCCGCGACCCGCGCCCTGATCGAGGCGGGCGCGGATGCGGTCAAGGTCGGGATCGGGCCGGGCAGCATCTGCACGACGCGCATCGTCGCAGGCGTCGGCGTTCCGCAGCTGACCGCGATCATGGACGCGGCGGGCGAGGCCGGCGAGGTGCCGGTGATCGCCGATGGCGGGATCAAGTTCTCGGGCGATTTCGCCAAGGCGATCGCCGCGGGCGCCTCCTGCGCGATGGTCGGCAGCGCGATCGCCGGGACGGATGAAAGCCCCGGCGAGGTGATCCTCTATCAGGGCCGCAGCTTCAAATCCTATCGCGGCATGGGCTCGCTCGGCGCGATGGCGCGCGGCTCGGCGGACCGCTATTTCCAGAAGGACGCGGCGAGCGACAAGCTGGTCCCCGAGGGGATCGAGGGGCAGGTGCCCTATAAGGGCCCGGCCGGCACGGTCATCCACCAGCTCGTCGGCGGGCTCCGCGCCGCGATGGGCTATACCGGCTGCGCAAACGTCGCCGAGATGCGCAGGGGCTGCGAGTTCGTCCGCATCACCGGCGCAGGGCTGAAGGAAAGCCATGTGCACGATGTTCAGATCACGCGGGAGAGCCCGAATTATCGGCTTGGTTGAGTAGGGCGGCGCGTCGCGGTAGGCGGTTGGTGACGTCAGGCAATGGGGGCCGCGCCAGAGGGGCGCGGGGCTGTCGGTTCGATCCTCTCACGGCGGAGGGGGCCGAGGCGGGGCTTGCTCGCGCCTGCTGGCTTCAGGGCAGATGCGCGATCTTGACAGTCTTGTGGGGGCGGCGGTTCGACGCCCGGCGGAGCGGTCAGCTCATGCGCAAAGCAATGAAAATTCGCCTGGCCCGGACCGCCGGTCAGCGTTCGCTGCATCTTTCAATGTCATCATCACGCTTTCAGGCTGACATTTTAGGCAACGAACCGCGCGGCGGGGCAGCGGTGAGGTTTGCTCCGCCCCCAAGACGCCCCTAAAGCCACCACACGACAGCCAGCGAGATGAGCGTCACGGCGGCGGTGTAGTCGATCCACATGCGCGGCAGCTCCAGCTCGGCGCTGCGGCTTGGCGAGATGCGGCCGGCGCGAGCGCGCAGGATTGCGGCGAGGTTGAAGAGCGCGCCGACGCCGAAATGGAAGGCCGCGTAAAAGACAAGCGCCGCCTGCGATGCGCCGAACGCGTGGGCGCGGGGGTCGGGCATCGCGCCGCTCGCCAGCATCCATGTGAGGCCAAGCGCGCCCGCGATCTGGACCGCGATGGCGGCGAGCCCGGCGGCTGACCAGTCACCGCCAGCACGGTTCTGAGCGTTCAGCCAGCGTTGCAGCCCCATCAGCACCAGCCCCGCCACCGCCGCAATCGCGCCGCCGCCGATCACCGCCATCTGGTCGCCGCGCGGGCCGAACTCGGGCAGAGGCGGCCAGTTCGGCGCGGCAAAGCGCAGATAAAACACCCCAAACAGCACCGACAGAAAGAGCGTGCCGTTCGCGATCAGCGTAAAGCGCATGGCAAGGCGGCTGATCGGGTAGGGGGCTTCCGAGCTGACCGGCAGGCTCAGCCCCTGGCCCGCATCGACCGGCCCCCGGTCGCGGTCCTGCCCGGCCGTCATGGCGTTCAGGATGAAGAGGCCCGCCGTCACGATCAGGGCAGCCAGCGAGATCCAGTACCAGCTCAGCAGAACGCCCAGCACCACGGCGGAAATGCTCGCCCCGGTCAGCAGCGGCAGGATCGAGTTGCCGCGCAGAATGGCGATATGGTCGGGCTTGCCGGTGATGATATCGACCGCCATCGTCTCCTGCCAGCCATTGCGGGGCGTTGCGAGATAGCCCTCGCCCGCCGCGAGCCGCCCGGCGAGACGGTCCACATCGATGCGGTCCGCCCGCCCGCGAAAGGCGGGGATCGCGCCGAACGCATAGCTCGGCGGGGGCGACGGCACGGCCCATTCCAGCGTCCGCGCGGCCCACGGATTGCGCCGGAAGCGCGGGCCAAGCCGGCGTTGCAGCACGATATCAAGAACGATGAGCGCAAACCCCATCGTCAGAACGAACCCGCTGACCGATGACAAAAGGTTCAGCCAGTGCCAGCCATCCTCCCACTCATAGCCGTGAACGCGCCGGCGCATCCCCAAAAGCCCGGTCAGATGCATCAGCAGGAACGTGCCGTTGAAGCCCGCGAAGATCAGCCAGAAGGCGGGGACGGAGACGCTGTGAACGCTCAGCCGGCCGGTGACCGAGGGCAGCCAGTAGTAAAGCCCCGCGAGCACGGGGAACAGCATCCCGCCGATCAGCACGTAATGAAGATGCGCCACGACGAAATAGCTGTCATGAACCTGCCAGTTAAACGGCACGGCGGCGAGCATCACCCCGGTCAGCCCGCCATTCACGAAGATCACGAAGAAGCCAAACACATAGAGCATCGGGATCGAGCGGCGCGGCCGCCCGCCCGCCATCGTGCCGAGCCAGGCGAAGATCTGGATCGCGGTCGGGATCGCCACGATCGCCGAGCCGATCGAGAAGACGTGCATCCCCCATTGCGGCAGCCCGACCGTGAACATGTGATGCGCCCAGATCAGAAAGCTCACCACGCCCATCAGGACGATCGCGGCGACGATCCAGTTATAGGCCCTCAGCGGCCGGCCCGAGAAGGTCGGGATCAGCATGGACAGCATCCCGGCGGCGGGCAGAAAGATGATATAGACCTCGGGGTGACCGAACAGCCAGAACAGATGCTGCCAGAGGATCGGATCGCCCCCTCGGGTCGGATCGAAGAAGGGAAGGCCAATGGCGCGCTCGGCCTCGAGCATCAAAGACCCGGCGATCAGCGGCGGGAAGCCCACCACCATCATCAGGGCGGTGACAAGGTAATACCAGCCCATGATCGGCATCCGCGCCAGCGACATCCCCGGCGCGCGGAGCATCAGGATCGACACGGTCAGCTCGACCGCCATCGTCATCGCGGAGATCTCGACGAAGGTCACGCCCAGCAGCCAGATATCCGAGTTGATCCCCGGCGTGTAGACGTCCGAGGACAGCGGCGTATACATGAACCAGCCGGCATTGGGCGCAAGGCCCATCAGCATCGCGCCAAGGATGATGAGCCCGCCGAAAAGATAGCACCAATAGCCGAACGCGCTTAGCCGCGGGAAGGCCAGATCGCGCGTGCCGAGCATCTTCGGCAGCATATAAAGCCCGAACCCCTCCAGCACCGGGATCGCGAAGAGGAACATCATGATCGTGCCGTGCATGGTGAAGACCTGATTATAGGCCTCGGCACTCAGAAACGCGCTGTCCGGGGTGGCAAGCTGGGCGCGGATGAGCATCGACAGCAGCCCGCCGATCGCGAAGAAAAACGCCGCCGTCACCATGAAACGCAGCCCGAGTTGGCTGTGATTGGTCGAGGTGAGGAACCCCCATATCCCGCGCCCCGGCGTCCAGATCGCATGGAGCGCGCGGTGCCGCGCAACCGCGCTCAGCCCGTCGCCGGGCGGGGAGAGGCGGATCGCGGTGTCCGCATAATCCGCCTTCGCGCCGGTATCGGTGCGGCCGTGGTGATCGGCGTCCGCGATGCTCATCGGCTTGCCTCCTCGGAATTATCTTCCCGCGACGTGGCCGCGCGCGGCGCCGGCCCGCGCTCGATCGCGGCGGGAGCGCCGCCGGCGGCCGCGCGCAGATTCAGTGGCAGCTCGGACACGTTGCGCGGTGTCGTCCCGCCCGCCAGCCCTTCGATGGCGGCGGCGTAGTCGGCCTCGGGGCGGATATCGACGACAAAACGCATCTCGGTATGGCCGAGCCCGCAGAACTCGGCGCATTGGCCTTCCATGATCCCGGCCTCGTCGGCCTGAAGGCGCAGCGTGCCGGTATGGCCGGGCGTCGCGTCGAGCTTGCCGGCAAGGCGCGGGATCCAGACCGAATGGATCACATCAAGCGAGGTGATCTGCAAATGAACCTCGCGCCCCTGCGGAAGATAAAGAATGTCGCGGCTTTCGGCGCCCGCTGCCGCCCCGCCCGCCTCGGGATAGCTGAAGCGCCAGCCCCACATGAACGCCTCGGCCTCGATCACGTGATCGGGCGTGCCCTTGGGCCAAAGCCGGTCCGTCAGCGTCACCGTCCAGATAAACAGCGGCACCATCACCGCGAGCGGCAGCGCCAGCCCGCCCCAGATCAGCCACGCGCGGATCGACAGCCGCGACAAGGCGCCGGGGCGCAGCATCACGATAAGAAATAGCGCGATCATCGCGAGCCAGATCGCGGCGAACCCGAAGATCAGCACATTGTTCAGCGTCAGGATCTGCCCCGCGACCGGCCCGGCGGGGTGGAGCGCGGAAAGCGAGACCGAACAGCCGGGCAGGGTGACAAGCGCGCCCGCGGCGGCTAGTCTGCCCGTGAAGCGCAGCGCAAGGGGCCGATCATGTCGCAAAAAGACCAAAGCAGGACCGACCCCGTCATGGCCGAGATCGCGGCGATGGATCGCGGCTCGGCCGTTGCGATCGTGGGCCACCCGATCCATGCGATGCTGGTGCATTTTCCCATCGCGCTTGCGGTCTCGGTGCTGGGGCTTGACGTGATCTACTGGCTTCTGGGCGATCCGTTCTTCGCCCGCGCCGCGACATGGGCGGCGGGCGGCGCGTTCCTGACCGGCATCGCCGCGAGCCTTGTCGGGCTGGTCGAGGTGGTCGCCGTGCCCGGCATCCGCAACCGCGGCGCAAGCTGGACCCACGCCGCCGCCGCGATGAGCTTTCTGGCCGCCTGCGCCGCGAATTGGGGCCTGCGGATCTCGGATGTCTACCCGGTCCTGCCCGATGGGCTCATCTGGTCGCTGCTTTGCACCGTATTCGCGGGCATTGCGGGCTGGCATGGCGGCAAGCTGATATTCGATCACGGCATCGCCCTCAACGTGTCCCAAAGGGATTGAGCGGGCCAAGCCACACGCCAAGCCCGCCCGGCTGGAACAGCTCGGGCGAGATGCTCAGCAAATGAAGCTGCGGCTTCCCGAGCACCGCGAGCAGCACCCCGCTCGATCCGATCGCGATCATCACGCCAAGCGCAAGCGCGCGTCCGCCGCTGAGATTGGCGTGATCGCCGCCGCGCATCCGTGCCTCGCCGTCCGGGTCTAGCTCGGAATCGGCAAAGACCTGACGCTGCACCCGGTTCGCAAGGTTATGGGCCAGCACCAGAACGGCGACGAAGGCCATCTTGATCGCGAACCACGGGCCATAAGTGTCTCGCATGAAAATGAGGACGATCCCCGAGCCGATCGCCAGCACCGCAAAGGGCGAGACGAGCGAGACGTGAAGCATCCGCACCATCCGGTGCAGGCGGTGGACGGCCTCGGGGCCCTCTTCGCGCAAAAGCCCGTGGCGCTGCCATGTCAGGTAGGGCATGGCCAGAAGCCCGCCCACCCAGATGCAGATCGCCGCGATATGGACCAGCTTGACGGCCCAGAGCCAGATCTCGAAGCTCATGCGCGGGCGCCCTCGGGGCTGTGCTCGTCGCGCAGGATCTGCGCGATGCCCCAGATGATCGCGGCCGCATAGGGCCCGGCGGCTGGCACCCACATCAACAGCCCGGCAAGCTGCTGATCGGCAAGCGCGCCAAGCCCCCAAGGCTCGGTCGTGAAGAGATGCGCGATGTAAAGCGGGCTCGCGGCAAAGACGATCAACGCGCCCAGCATCCCCATCTGCACGAAGCTGATCGCCGCCGCGCCAAGCCCCGCCCCGCGCGGCCCGCTGATGATCGCGGTCCAGAGCCAAAGCGCGCTCAGCCCAAGCGCCGCCTGCATCAGCCAGTATCCGGCCACGCTTTGCAGCGCCCAGTCATAGACCGGCGGCGCGTGGAACAGCCACATCGCGCCCGCGTGGATCACCGCCGCCAGCCCGCCCATCTGCGCCAGACGGAGCGTGCGCCCCGCGCCCAGCCCGAACCCGATCACCAGTAGCGGTGCGATCGCGGCGGTCAGCAGCACGTGATGCAGCACCCGCGCCGAAAACAGGGCCGAGCTGAGATTGCACAGCGGCGAGACAAAAACCACCACGGCAAGCGCGAACCCGGCCCATGCCGCGCCCTTGCGCGGCGCCGCGCGGTGGATCAGCACCGCAAGCGCGGCCAGCCCGGCCAAGAGGACGGGGTCGAGATTCCACGCGCTCCAGAACTCGGCGGGGGTCGGGGCGATGCCGCAATAGGCGATGGCTCGGTCGGTCATGTGCTGCCCCTTGCTTGCGTCGCCGCATCGCGGCGCGGCTTTGTTCCGCTTCGGCCGAGTGTGTCGAAAACCCGGCGCAGTTACAACCTTTGAGTGCCGAAGCATCGCGCCCGCCGCGCCGCCCTCCCGGCGGTGCATATTGACTTTGTTTCACTTGAAACTTAACCTCGCGTCACGCCACGCGATGAGGGTATTGAGATGACAAGCAGCACGCCGCAGAAGGCGATGACCCGCGCCGAGACCCGCAACGGAACGCCGGTTCACGAGTATTATATGCCCGGCTTCGGCAATGATTTTGAGACCGAGGCGCTGCCGGGCGCGCTGCCGCAGGGGCAGAACTCGCCGCAGAAGGTCGAATACGGGCTTTATGCCGAGCAGCTTTCCGGCACCGCCTTCACCGCCCCGCGCGGCCAGAACGAGCGGACCTGGTGCTACCGCATCCGCCCCTCGGTCAAGCATGTCGGCCGCTTTTCGCGCATCGATCTGCCCTACTGGAAATCGGCGCCGAACGTGATCGAGGACGTCGCGAGCCTCGGCCAGTATCGCTGGGATCCGGTCCCCCATTCGGGCGAGGCGCTGAACTGGCTGACCGGGATGCGCACGATGACGACGGCTGGCGACGTGAACACGCAGGTCGGCATGGCGAGCCATATCTATCTTGTCACCGAATCGATGGTGGACGAATATTTCTACTCGGCCGACAGCGAATTGCTGGTCGTCCCGCAAGAGGGGCGGCTGCGCTTCGTGACCGAGCTTGGCATCATCGACCTCGAGCCGCGCGAGATCGCGATCATCCCGCGCGGACTGGTCTACCGGGTCGAGCTGACCGAGGGGCCCGCGCGCGGCTTCGTGTGCGAGAATTACGGGCAGAAATTCGATCTGCCCGGCCGCGGCCCGATCGGCGCCAACTGCCTTGCGAACCCGCGCGATTTCAAATGCCCGGTCGCGGCGTTCGAGGATCGCGAGGCGCGCTCGCGCGTGGTCATCAAATGGTGCGGCCAGTTCCATGAAAGCTTCATCGACCACTCACCGCTCGATATCGTCGCGTGGCATGGGAACTATTGCCCCTACAAGTATGATTTGCGGACATATTCCCCGGTCGGCGCGATCCTTTTCGATCACCCCGACCCGTCGATCTTCACCGTGCTGACCGCGCCATCGGGGCAGGAGGGGACGGCGAATATCGACTTCGTTCTCTTCCGCGAGCGGTGGATGGTGGCCGAGCACTCGTTCCGCCCGCCCTGGTATCACAAGAACATCATGTCCGAGCTGATGGGCAATATCCACGGCATCTATGACGCGAAACCGCAAGGCTTTGTGCCGGGCGGGATGAGCCTCCACAACATGATGCTGCCTCATGGCCCTGACCGCGCGGCGTTCGAGCATGGCTCGACCGAGCCGATGGTCCCGGTCAAGCAGGACAATACGATGCAGTTCATGTTCGAGACCCGCTTCCCGCAGCACCTCACCCGGTTTGCGGCCGATGAGGCGCCGATGCAGGATGATTACGCCGATTGCTGGGCCTCGCTCGAGAAGAAATTCGACGGATCGCCCGGCATCAAATAGGCCAAGGCGCCGCGCATGAAAAAGGGCCGCCCCGAGGGGCGGCCCTTTCGTTTCCGTCAGGCAGCGCGATCAGTCGCGGTTGCCGAGGAATTGCAGCAGGAACATGAACAGGTTCAGGAAGTTCAGATAGAGGCTGAGCGCGCCCATGATGGCGGTCTTGCCCAGAAATTCGCTATCCGAGCTGGCCAGAGCCACATACTCGTTCTTGATCCGTTGCGTGTCGAACGCGGTCAGGCCCGCGAAGATCAGCACGCCGATGACCGAGATGGCCATCTGCATCGCGCTGGACTGCACGAACAGGTTCACGATCATCGCGACGATCAGGCCGATCAGGCCCATGATCAGGAACGTGCCGATCGGCGAGAGATCGCGCTTGGTCGTGTAGCCATAGATCGACAGGCCCGCAAAGGCGGCGGCGGTCACCAGAAAGGTCTGGATGATCGACATGCCGGTGAATTGCAGGAAGATCCACGAGATCGACACGCCCATAAGCGCGGCAAAAGCGTAGAACACGGTCGTCGCGGTCGCCGAGGACATGCGGTTGATCATCGCGCCGAAGCCGAACACGATCAGCAGCGGGGCGAACATGATGACCCAGCGAAGCGGGGTGGTGTAGATCAGGCGGCCCAGCTCGGTGAGCTGCTGCTGGCCGTTCACCTCGGTCACGGCAAGGCCCGAAATGGCCCAGGCGGCGCCGGCGGTCACCAGCATCCCGACCGACATGATGCCGTAAACGCGGCTCATATAGGCGCGAAGCCCCTCGTCGATGCGGGCCTGGCTTGCGGCACCCGCGCGGGCGTGAGCCTGACGCAGGGAGTCGAATTCTGCCATTAATAGTCTCCTCATTGGCGTTGGCGGCGCAGGACGCACCTTTGCGTGGTTATATTGGCCGAAACGGTTGGAAATTCAACTAAGGCGGGTCAAAAAAATGCCGCGCATTTGACGGATCACGCGATGTTCAGGGCGCTTCGGGGGCGGTGCGCACGATCAGCTTGCCCGCGATCTTGCGCGCGCGCAGCGCCTCGTAGGCGGTTTGCAGATCGCTCAGCGGCATGGCTGCGCCGATATGGGGGCGCAGCTTGCCCTCCTCGAACATCGCAAGCAGCGTCTCCATGCTGGCGCGCAGCGCGGCGGGATCGAGCCGGTGATAACCCGCCCAGTAAAACCCGTGAATCGCGATATTCTTGACCAAAGCGTGGTTCAGCGGCAGATCAGGCGGCGCGCCGCCGGCAAAGCCCACGACCAGAAACCGCCCGCCCGGGCGAAGCGCGCCAAACGCGGCGAGCCCCGCCGCCCCGCCGACCGGGTCATAGACCACATCGACCGGCCCCGCCTGCCGCAGCGCCGCGCGCAGATCGCCGGTCTCGTCGCTGTCGATCAGCTCTGCGGCGCCGGCCTTTCGCGCCACGTCAAGCTTGTCGGCCCCGCGCGCGACCGCGATGACCCGCGCGCCCATCGCCGCGCCGATCTCGACCGCCGTGAGCCCGACACCGCCCGCCGCACCCAGCACCGCGAGCGTCTCGCCCGCGCGCAGCCGCGCGCGCAGATCGAGCGCCAGATGCGAGCTGCCATAGGCGATCTGAAAGCCGGCGGCCTGATCGAAGCTCATCGCATCCGGGATCGGCTGGCACGCGCTTTCGTCGAACAGACCCGCCTCGGTCAGGCACCCCATCGCGCCCACCGCCACCCGCGCGCCCTCGCGCAGCGTGCAGCCGGGCCCCGCCGCGATGACCTCGCCCGCGCCTTCCATCCCCGGAACGAACGGGTAGGGCGGCGTGTCCTGATAGCTTCCGCTGACCATCAGCAGATCGGCGAAATTCAGCGCAGCGGCTTTCATGGCGACCAGAACCTGCCCCGCGCCGGGCTGCGCGAGAGCCGATTCGCGCAACACCGGCAGGGCGCCGCGCGCCTCGACCAAGGCGGTTCTCACGGTCCGGTGCGGCAGCTCGGAGGTCATATAAATCAGTCCCATACGCGAAAATTCGCCGATACCACCTCTACTTTTGGACAGGTTTCGGGGGCAAGCGCAAGAACGGACTCGAAACGCGGCCAATCTCGGTTTAACGCAGGGTAACTCAGCTTCGGATTGAGCATTGGGGTGAAGATGACACATGAGGTTGATTTCCATGTCGGCGGCAAGATCCGCCAGCGGCGTTGGCTGATCGGAATGACGCAGCAGCAACTGGCCGAACAGGTCGGTATAAAGTTCCAGCAGATCCAGAAATACGAGACCGGCGCGAATCGCGTCTCGGCCTCGCGTCTTTGGGACATCTCGAAGGCGCTGAACGTGCCGGTGGCGTGGTTCTTTGAAGGGATCGACCACGGCGAGGTGACGCCCGATGATGGCGGGCTGGACGCCGATATCCTTGCGCAGCGCGAGGCGATGCAGCTCATCCGCGCCTATTACGCCATGCCCGAAGCGCAGCGGAACCAGATTTTCGAGCTTGCGCGGGTGCTGTCCTCGGCGGCCTGAGCGCGGGCTTTCGGGGCTGGCAGGCGCGGCTGCGGCGCGCTAGGCAGGGCGCCGGAGGCCGCGATGGACAAGACCGAGATTTTCGAGACCGCGGCCCAGATGGCCGACACCGCCCGATCCACCACGCTGGCGCTGTTTCGCAGCGATGGGGTCGGGCTCTCCAACAAATCCGCCAGCGGGTTCGACCCGGTCACCAAAGCCGACCGCGATTGCGAGCAGGCGATGCGCGACATCCTCGCAAGGCGGCGGCCGGGTGATGCGATCCTGGGTGAGGAATTCGGGCCAAGCCCCGGAAATTCCGGGCTTGAATGGGTGCTCGACCCGATCGACGGCACCCGCGCCTTCATCTCCGGGGCGCCAAGCTGGGGCGTGCTGATCGCTTTGCGCGATGGAAGCGGGCCGATCTACGGGATCATCGACCAACCCTATATAGGTGAGCGTTTCGAAGGCGGGCTCGGCCGCGCCGTCATGACCGGACCGCACGGCTCGCGCCCGCTTGGCGTGCGGCGCAGCGCGGCGTTGGGCGAGGCGATCTTGCTCTCCACCTTCCCCGAGATCGGCACCAGGGCCGAGGCCGAGGCGTTTGGGCGCGTGGCCTCCAAGGTGCGGCTGACGCGCTACGGGCTCGATTGCTACGCCTATGCGCTGCTGGCGATGGGGCAGGTCGATCTGGTGATCGAGGCGGGGCTGCAGGCCTACGACATCGCCGCCCCGATCGCGGTGATCGAGGCGGCGGGCGGGATCGTCACGAACTGGCAGGGCGGGCGCGCAGATGGGGGCGGGCAGGTGCTGGCCGCCGCGACGCCTGATCTTCACCGCGCGGCAATGGCGCTGCTGGCCGGCCCGGCCAATCGCGACGCTTGAAAAAACGCGGCGCTTGATTCATAGCGCAAACGATCAGGCAAAAGAGAAGTCGCAAGAACAGGGGGCCGTCATGTCCGACACGCCGCGCGATCCGCAGACCGACGATCACGCCCCTGCGGCCGCCCTGCCGCAAGGTCATCACGACCTGCGCGAGACCGACCGCGAAGAGAATTTCTCGCCCTCGCGCGCGCTTCGCGACGATATCCACGAGGCGATCGACGCCGAGGATCAGGCGCGGCTCGATCTGCTTCTTGACCCGCTCCACCCCGCCGATATCGCCGACATCATCGAGGGGCTGACCCCTTCGCGGCGGTCGAGCTTTCTGGGGCTCTGGTCGGGCGAGATCGACGGCGAGATCCTGACCGAGATCGACGAGGCGGTGCGCGAGGACGTCATCGACGCGTTGCCGAAAGCCGTTCTGGCCGAGGCCGTGCGCGAGATGGACAGCGACGATGTCGTTGACCTGATCGAGGATATGGACGAGCCCGAGCAGCAGGAAATCCTTGCCGCTCTGGACGAATCGGACCGCGCGGCGGTCGAGCAATCGCTGACCTATCCCGAATATTCGGCCGGCCGGATGATGCAGTCCGAGGTCGTGACCGCGCCCGAGCACTGGACCGTGGGCGAGGCGATCGACTATCTGCGCGGCGAGGAATATCTGCCCGACCAGTTCTACCATGTCGTGCTGGTCGACCCGCGCCGCCACCCGATCGGCTATGTCACTTTGGGCCGCGTTCTGGCCGCGAGGCGCGACGCGAAGCTGACCGATCTGATCGAGGACAGCTTTCGCACCATCTCCGCCTATTCCGACGAGGCGGATGTGGCTTTCGTCTTCAACAAATATCACCTGATCTCGGCGCCGGTGGTGGACGAGGCGGAACGGCTGGTCGGGGTCATCACGATCGACGACGCGATGTCGGTGCTCGATGAAGAAGCGGAGGAGGATATTCTCCGCCTCGCCGGTGTGGGCGACGAATCGAGCATCACCGACAACGTGACCGCGACCGTCCGGCAGCGCGTGCCGTGGCTCGGCGTCAATATCGTGACCGCGCTGCTGGCCGCGACGGTCATCGCGATGTTCGAGGGCTCGATCGAGAAGCTGGTCGCGCTTGCGGTGCTGATGCCGATCGTCGCCTCGCTGGGCGGCAATGCGGGCACGCAGACGCTGACGGTGGTGGTGCGCGGGCTCGCAACGAAAAGCCTTCATTCCGAGAACACGCTGCGCGTCATCAGGCGCGAGATGGCGGTCGGGATCGTGAACGGGATGACCTTCGCGCTGCTGCTGGCCCTGGTTGCGTATCTTTGGTTCGGGGACACGATGCTGTCTCTGGTCATCGCGATGGCGATGGTCATCAATCTTTTCGCCGCGGCGGTGGGCGGCGTTCTGGTGCCGCTGGCGCTCGACCGGCTGGGGGCTGACCCCGCGCTCGCCTCGCCGACCTTCGTGACCACGGTGACGGATGTGGTCGGGTTTTTCGCCTTTCTCGGGCTCGCGACATGGATATTGCTGTAGAGAAAGCCGCATTGCGCGCCCGGCTTGCCCAAAGGCGGGCCAAGGCTGCGAGCCCCGATGCGCAGGCGGCGCTTGCGGTTGTGCTTGCCGGGCTGCTGCGCGATCACGCCGGGCAGGGGCGCACGCTGTCTTTCTACTGGCCGATGGGCTCCGAGGCGGACCCGCGCCCGGCTTTGGCCGCGTGGGACGGCCCGCTCTGCCTGCCGGTCACGACGCGCAAGGGCTCGGCCCTGATCTTCCGCCGCTTTTCGCCGGCCGATACGCTCGAGCCGGGGCCGTTCGGGACAAGCCACCCGGCCCCTTCCGCGCCCGCGCTTACGCCCGATCTGCTGATCGTCCCGCTGCTGGGGTTTGATTCGGCGGGCAACCGGCTCGGCTATGGCGGCGGGTTTTACGACCGCACATTGGCCGAGCTGCGCGCAAGCGGGCCGCGCCTTGCCATCGGGCTCGGGTTTGACGCGCAGCGCGAGGCGCATATTCCCGCGGAGCCGACCGATCAGAGGCTCGATCTCATCGTGACGCAAAGCGGCGTTTTCGCGCCCGGCGAGGCGGATGATCGTCCCTTCGTCGGTGGATAAGATTGTGGAAACCGCGTGAAGGATCACCCCGAGCGCGATGCGGCGATTGAGAAATTTGCCCGCGCGCCCGCGCCGCACCGTTTTCCACAGCCGCATTAACCTTTGAGTCGGCGCGAGCGCCGGACCGGCCAAGTCACGCCCTGTCAACGCATTTATTCACACGCGGGCGTGAAAAAATCGGTTGCTTTCGATCTTTTACCACGGCAGGTTGTGTCTTGTGGTTGTCACAACACAATATCTGGTGTTCGCTAAGGGCCAGACAGAACCGACAGCCAAAGCTGAACAGACCCCGAAAGACGCGCTGCGTCAGGGCCGGGCGGGTTTCCCCGCGTCGGCCGATGGGGCGCGCGCGGCAATCATAACCGGGCAACCGGATCAAACGGGACAGGACAAGGAACGGCAGGCATGAAGATCGAACGGCGTTTTACGAGCGAAGAATCCGGCGCATATGGTGACATCGAATTCGTCACCACCACCTCCGAAATCCGCAACCCGGACGGCACGATCGTTTTCCGCAATGACGCGGTCGAGGTGCCGAAGGGCTGGTCTCAGGTCGCCTCGGACGTGATCGCGCAGAAATATTTCCGCAAGGCGGGCGTTCCGGCCGCGCTGAAGCGCGTGCGCGAGAAGGGCGTGCCGGAATTTCTGTGGCGCGCCGTGCCCGACGAGGACGCGCTTGCCGGCCTGCCCGAAGAGGCGCGCTTTGGCGGCGAGGTTTCGGCCAAGCAGGTGTTCGACCGGCTGGCGGGCGCCTGGGCCTATTGGGGCTGGAAGGGCGGCTACTTCTCGGACGAGGCGGATGCGCGCGCCTATTACGACGAGATGCGCTTCATGCTGGCGCGCCAGATGGCCGCGCCGAATTCGCCGCAATGGTTCAACACCGGGCTGCACTGGGCCTACGGGATCGACGGGCCGTCGCAGGGTCACTTCTACGTCGATTACAAGACCGGCAAGCTGGTCAAATCCGACAGCGCCTATGAACACCCCCAGCCCCATGCGTGCTTCATCCAGTCCGTCGCCGATGATCTGGTGAACGAGGGCGGGATCATGGATCTGTGGGTCCGCGAGGCGCGGCTTTTCAAATATGGCTCGGGCACCGGCACCAACTTCTCGAGCCTGCGCGGCGAGGGCGAAAAGCTCTCGGGCGGCGGCAAATCCTCGGGGCTGATGGGGTTCCTGAAGATCGGCGACCGCGCGGCGGGGGCGATCAAGTCGGGCGGCACCACGCGCCGCGCGGCGAAAATGGTGATCTGCGACATGGATCACCCCGACATCGAACAATTCATCAACTGGAAGGTCATCGAGGAGCAGAAAGTCGCCTCGCTCGTCGCCGGCTCGAAGATGCACGAGGCGCGGCTGAACGACATCTTCGCCGCGATCCGCGAATGGGACGGCTCGATCGAGGCCGCGACGGACCCCGCGCAGAACGAGGCGCTGAAAGCCGCGATCCGCGCGGCGAAGCGTGCGATGATCCCGGAGACCTATGTCAACCGCGTTCTGCAATATGCGCGGCAGGGCTTTGATTCGATTGAATTTCCGACCTATGATACGGATTGGGATTCCGAGGCGTATATCTCGGTCTCGGGCCAGAACTCGAACAACTCGGTGCGCGTGACCGATGCGTTTCTGCGCGCGGTGCGCGAGGATGCGCCGTGGGAGCTGGTTCGCCGCACCGATGGCAAGATCGCCCGCACCGTCTCGGCGCGCGAGCTGTGGGACCAGATCGGTCACGCCGCATGGGCCTGCGCCGATCCGGGCATCCAGTTCCACGACACGGTGAACGCCTGGCACACCTGCCCCGAGGACGGGGCGATCCGCGGCTCGAACCCGTGCAGCGAATATATGTTCCTCGACGATACGGCCTGCAACCTGGCCTCCATGAACCTCCTGACCTTCTACCAAGGCGGGCAGTTCGACGCCGAGGGTTATGTGCACGCAACGCGCCTCTGGACCGTCACGCTGGAAATCAGCGTTCTGATGGCGCAGTTCCCGTCCAAGGAAATCGCGCAGCGCAGCTATGATTACCGCACGCTGGGCCTCGGCTACGCCAATATTGGCGGGCTGCTGATGAATATGGGCCTTGGCTATGACAGCGAGCAGGGCCGCGCGCTGTGCGGCGCGCTGACCGCTTTGATGACCGGCGTCTCCTATGCCACAAGCGCCGAGATGGCGGGCGAGCAGGGCCCCTTCCCGGGCTACGAGCGCAACGCCGCACATATGCTGCGCGTGATCCGCAATCACCGCGCCGCCGCGCATGGCTCGGGCGAATATGCCGGCGTCAACGTCGATCCGGTCGCGCTCGATGCGCGCGGTTGCCCCGATCAGGTTCTGGTCCAGATGGCCCGCGATGCGTGGGACGACGCGCTGCGCCTTGGCGAAAAGCACGGCTTCCGCAATGCGCAGGCCACCGTGATCGCGCCGACCGGCACGATCGGGCTGGTGATGGATTGCGACACGACGGGGATCGAGCCCGACTTCGCCTTGGTGAAGTTCAAGAAGCTCGCCGGCGGCGGTTACTTCAAGATCATCAACCGATCGGTTCCGGCGGCCCTTGAAACGCTTGGCTACGGCTCGGCGCAGATCGAAGAGATCATCGCCTATGCGGTCGGTCACGCCAGCCTCGGCAACGCGCCCGGCATCAACCATAACGCCCTGATCGGCCACGGTTTCGGCGCGCGCGAGATCGAGAAGATCGAGGCCGCGCTCGCCACCGCCTTCGACATCCGCTTCGTGTTCAACCAATGGACGCTGGGCGAGGCGTTCTGCCGCGAGAGCCTCGGCATCCCCGCCGAGAAGCTGAACGATCCCGCCTTCGATCTGCTGCGCCATCTGGGCTTCACCAAGGCGCAGATCGAGGCGGCGAACGATCATGTTTGCGGGACGATGACGCTGGAAGGCGCGCCCCATCTCGATCCGGCGCATTACGCGGTCTTCGACTGCGCCAACCAATGCGGCAAGCGCGGCACGCGTTATCTGTCGGTGGACAGCCATATCCGCATGATGGCCGCGGCCCAAAGCTTCATCTCGGGCGCGATCAGCAAGACGATCAACATGGCCAATGACGCGACGATCGCCGACGCGCTCGCGGCTTACGAGCTGTCATGGTCGCTCGGGATCAAGGCCAACGCGCTTTACCGCGACGGCTCGAAGCTCTCGCAGCCGTTGGCGAGCGCGCTTGTCGAGGATGACGAGGACGCCGCCGAGCTGCTCGAGACCGGCAGCCCGCAGGAAAAGGCGGTCGTGATTGCCGAGAAGGTGGTCGAAAAGCTGATCGTGAAGGAGCTGATCCGCTCGCACCGCGAAAAGCTGCCGCAGCGCCGCAAGGGCTATACGCAAAAGGCGATGGTTGGCGGGCACAAGGTCTATCTGCGCACCGGCGAGTATGACGACGGCAAGCTCGGCGAGATCTTCATCGACATGCACAAGGAAGGCGCGGGCTTTCGTGCGATGATGAACAATTTCGCGATCGCGGTGTCGGTCGGCCTGCAATATGGCGTCCCGCTGGAAGAGTTCGTCGACGCCTTCACCTTCACCCGCTTCGAGCCGGCGGGCATGGTTCAGGGCAATGACAGCATCAAGAACGCGACCTCGATCCTCGATTATGTGTTCCGCGAGTTGGCCGTGTCCTATCTCGACCGCACTGATCTCGCGCATGTGAAACCGGCGGGGGCGAGCTTTGACGATCTGGGCGGCGGCGACAGCGAGGGGCAGACCAATATCTCGCCCGTCTCCGAGCCTGCCGAGCTGAAATCGCTGGCCATGCTCAAGCAGATCAGCTCGACCGGGTATCTGCGCAAGCGCGTGCCGGCCGATCTGATGGCGATGCGCACGGCGTCTGTCACCGCGCTCGCCACCGGGATGGCCGAAGAGGCGGCGGTGTTCGAGGCCGCCACCTCGGTCGCGGTCGCGCCGCTGGATGAGAGGGCCAAGGCCAAGATGCAGGGCTATGAGGGCGATCCCTGCGGCGAGTGCGGCAATTACACGCTCGTGCGCAACGGCACCTGCATGAAGTGTAACACCTGCGGCGGCACCTCGGGCTGTAGCTGAGAATTGCGGGGCAGGGCGCGGCCTTGCCCCGGAAAATGGCCCGGACGAAACGGGCGGCAAAGACCTGTCGATGCGTGATCGCGCTTTAGACGCGAACTTCCCCCGCCCCGCTTTGGGCGGGGTTTTTCTTACCGCCCGGGCGGCCGCTGCCGAAGACCTAAGCCTGCGCCGCGCCGGGCGGCGTGACGCGACCTGCGCGCACTGAACCCGCCCACAATCCGGCCCCATCACCCCGCGCCCAATGACGCCAAGCGAATCTCACCGCGGCCTTCTTCTGCGCCCAAATACTCAAAAAGCACGGCGCCAGCCGCACGCGGCTCATGCGCGACTCAAAGTCAGCGCCAGCCACTCGCCATGCTCG
>JAUNRZ010000149.1 GCA_030539455.1 Paracoccus sp. (in: a-proteobacteria)
CCCGCTCTCCGCTTCTTTTGTCCGGAAATATCCTCGGGGGTCCGGGGGCGAAGCGCCCCGGCGGCCGCCCTCAGGCGCCGCCGTCTCTGAGGAAGCGGCGCAGGATCTTCTCGAATTTCGCGGCGCCCGCCGGGGCCATCGCCTTCGTGTGATCGTGGCTGATCGCCTCGTCCGAAAGCCCCGCCGCCATGTTGGTCAGCACCGAGACCGCAGCAACGCGCAGGCCCAGAAACCGCGCCAGAATGATCTCTGGGACGGTGGACATGCCGACCGCGTCCATGCCCAGCACCTTGGCCGCGCGAATCTCGGCGGGGGTCTCGAAGCTCGGGCCTGAAAACCAGCCGTAAACCCCCTCGGGCAGCGCGATGCCCTCGGCCTGCGCGGCTGCGGACAGCGCCGCGCGCATTTCCGGGTCATGCGCATCGCCCATCGGAACGAACCGCGCATCATCCGTCTCGCCGATCAGCGGGTTCGCGCCGGAAAAGGCGATGTGATCGTTCAGCATCATCAGCCCGCCGGGCTCAAGATCGCCGCGCACCGCGCCCGCGGCATTGGTCAGGATCACGCGCTTGCAGCCAAGCGAGGCCAGCACCTCGAGCGGCAGGCGCATCGCATCCGCGCGCCCCTCTTCATAGTAATGCGCCCGCCCCCCGAACACCGCGACGCGGCGCCCTTCCAGCGTGCCGATCACCAGTTTCGGCACATGGCCCGACACGCCCGCATGAGGGAAACCGGGCAGATCGCCGTATTCTATAGCAACGCCGTCATCCAGCGAATCCGCCAGATGCCCCAGCCCCGAGCCAAGGATCAGACCGTATTCGGGCGGCTCGGCCCCCGCGCGGCGTTGGATCAGGGCGGCGAGATCATCGCTCTTTGACATAGGGCTCTCCTCCGGCGCGGGGCGGGATGGCGCGGCCGATAAAGCCGGCCAGAATAACGACGGTCAGCACATAGGGCAGGGCGTCCATGGCGACCGAGGGGATGGTAAAGAGATCGCCGACCGGCACTTCAGGATAGCGGTTGGCAATGGCCTGAAACAGCCCGAAGAGGAAGGTCGCGCCCAGTGCGCGCCACGGATGCCATTTGGCGAAGATCAGGGCGGCGAGGGCGATAAAGCCGCGCCCGGCGGTCATGTCCTTGTGAAACCCTGCGCTGATTCCGGTGGCAAGCTGCGCCCCCGCGATCCCGCACAGGATACCGCAGATGATGACCGCGCTGTAGCGCAGCCGCGTGACGGAAACGCCGGTCGTGTCCACCGCTTCGGGGTTCTCACCGACCGCGCGCAGGCGCAGCCCGTAGCGCGTGCGGAACAGCAGCCACCACGTGATCGGCACGAGCGCGAGCGCGATATAAGCCAAAGCCGTGTGGCCCGACAGCACCTCGGCATAGAACGGGCCGATCACAGGGATCTCGCGCATGGCGCCCGCGAAGGGCAAATGCAGCTCGGGAAAACGCCCGGCGCGCGAGAGCGAGGGCGTGTTCCCGCCCATCCCGAACCAGCTTTGCGCCAGCATCACCGTCAGCCCGGCGGCAAGGAAGTTGATCGCAACCCCCGAGATGAGCTGATTGCCGCGAAACGTGATCGAGGCAAGCCCATGCAGCACCGCCAGCAGGATCGAGCCGAAGATCGCCGCGCCAAGCCCCAGCCACGCGCTGCCGGTCATCGCGGCAACCGCGCCCGCGCAGAACGCGGCCATCAGCATCTTGCCCTCGAGGCCGATATCGAAAATCCCCGCCCGCTCGGAATAAAGCCCGGCAAGGCAGGCAAGCAGCAGCGGCGTGGTCAGCCGCAGCGCCGAGTCGAGGATCTGCAAGGTCGTCGCGAAATCCATCAGCCCGCGCCCCCATGCCCGGCCGCCTTGCGCCTTCGCCTTGCCGACAGGAATATCCGCTCGAGCGGCAGGCGCACCATGTTATCAAGCGCTCCGGTAAAGAGGATCACAAGCGCCTGAATGACGATGATCAGCTCGGGCTGGATCGGGGTCAGCAGCGCCAGCTCTTGCCCGCCCTGATAGAGGAACCCGAACAGCACGGCGGCCAGAAACACGCCCAGCGGGTGGTTGCGGCCCATCAGGGCGACCGCTATGCCGATAAAGCCCGCGCCCTCGACATGGTTCAGCACAAGCCGCCCCTGCTGGCCCATCACGTTGTTGATCGCCATCATGCCCGCAAGGGCGCCCGAGATCAGCATCGCGATCACGGTCATCTTCACCGGCGAGATCCCGGCATAGCGCGCCGCGCTTTCCGATTTGCCGAAGGCGCGCAGCTCATAGCCGAGGCGAGAGCGCCAGAGCAGCGCCCAGACCGCCACGCAGGCCCCGATCGCGATGAGGAAGCTGATATTGACCGGCGTGTGCCGCCCCCATGTGATCCCGACCGCCTCGAACATATGCGACAGGCGCGGCAATGCGGTCTCGGCGGGGAAGCGGGCCGAGGCGGGGTCCATGCTCCCGACCGGGCGCAGATATTCGATCACCCCGGTCAGCAAGGCGGCCGCGATCATGTTGAACATGATTGTCGTGATCACGATGTGGCTGCCGCGCTTGGCTTGCAGGATGGCGGGGATAAACGCCCATGCCGCGCCGAACGCCGCCGAGGCCGCCATCGCGCCCAGCAGCGCGAGCGACCAGTGCGGCCAAGGTATGAACAGCACCGCAAGCGCGACGCCGAGCCCGCCGATCGTCGCCTGCCCCTCGCCGCCGATATTGAACATCGCGGCGTGATAGGCGACCGCGACGGCGAGCCCGGTAAAGATGAAATTCGTCGCGTAATAAAGCGTATAGCCCCAGCCCGAGGACGAGCCGAGCGCGCCCGAGATCATGATGCTGACCGCCTCGAGCGGCGAGAAACCGACCGCCCAGATCACCAGAGCCGAGATCGCGAAGGCGATCACCAGTGAGAGAAGCGGCGTCAGGATCAGATCGGCCCAGCGGGGCATTCGCTCCATCACGCGGCTCCTTCGGGGTGTTTTTCGGGCGGCGGGATGCCCTCGGACGGATCGACGCCGGCGGTGTCCTCGATCCCCGACATCAGAAGGCCAAGCTCGGCGGCCGAAGTGCGGGACGGGGCGCGCTCGCCGGTGATGCGGCCGTCGAACATGACGGCGATGCGGTCCGACAGGTCCATGATTTCCTGAAGCTCGACGCTGACCAGCAAGATCGCCTTGCCGCTGTCGCGCAGCTCGATGATGCGTTTGTGGATGAACTCGATCGCGCCGATATCGACGCCGCGCGTCGGCTGGCCGATGAGCAGAAGGTCGGGGTTACGCTCGATTTCACGGGCGACGACGATTTTCTGCTGATTGCCGCCCGAAAAGCTGCGGGCCGGCAGATCGCAGCTTGGCGGGCGGATGTCGAACCGCTCGATCTTGCCGGCAGCGTCGCGGCGCACCGCGTGGCGGTCGAGCATCGGGCCGGTGCCGTAAGCGGGCGCGCGGTGATAGCCGAAGGCGATGTTCTCCCACGCGAAGAAATCCATGATCAGCCCTTCGGATTGCCGGTCCTCGGGAACATGGCCGACCCCTTGCGCCCGGCGCGCCGCAGCGTCCGCGCCGCGCCCTTCCAGCGGCAGGGCGGCGCCGTTCACCGTGATGCGGCCCGACAGCTTCGCGCCCGGCTCGGCGCAGCCGCCGAGAATCTCGAGAAGCTGGGTCTGCCCGTTGCCGGACACTCCCGCAATGCCCAGAATCTCGCCCGCGCGGATGGTCAGATCGATCCCGCGCAGCCGCTCGACCCCGTCCGCATCGACCATGCGCAGCCCCTCGATCTCGAGGATCGGCGCCGCTGGCTGCGCCTCGGTCTTGGCAACGTTGAGCAGAACCTTGCGCCCCACCATCAACTCGGCAAGCTCGGGCGGCGAGGTCTCGGAGGTGCGCACGGTCGCGACCATCTTGCCGCGCCGCATGACCGAGACGTTGTCGGTGATCTCCATGATCTCGCGCATCTTGTGGGTGATGAGCAGGATCGTCTTACCCTCGTCGCGCAGCTCGCGCAGGATGCGGAACAAATGGTCAGCCTCGGCCGGGGTCAGAACGCCGGTCGGCTCGTCGAGAATGAGAATATCCGCCTGCCGATAGAGCGCCTTGAGGATCTCGACACGCTGCTGATGGCCAACGGACAGATCCTCGATGGTCTGGTCGGGGTCCACCTGAAGCTCGTATTCGGCGGCCAGCTCGCGCAGCCGGCCCCGCGCGCGGCGCAGCGAGGGCCGCAGCAAAGGGCCATCCTCGGCGCCGAGGATGATGTTTTCCAGCACGGTGAAATTGCGCACCAGCTTGAAATGCTGGAACACCATGCCGATCCCGGCTGCGATGGCGGCCTGGCTGTCGGTGATCTGGGTGGGGCGACCGTGGATCAGGATCTCGCCCTCATCGGGGCGGTAGAACCCGTAAAGGATCGACATGAGCGTGGACTTGCCCGCGCCGTTCTCGCCGATAATGCCGTGGATCGTGCCGCGCTTCACCGCAAGGTCGATCCCGGAATTGGCCTGCACCGCGCCGAAGGCTTTCGAGATGCCGCGCAGCTCGATCGCCAAGGAGGCGTCAGGGGGCGATGCCGCCCCCCGATCAGGTGCCTGACCGTCTGGGCCCATTTACTGGACCGGGCAGGTGTTGTCGGTCATGTAGTCATGGACCGACAACTCGCCCGAGGCGATGGCGGCGCGGGCCTCTTCGACGGCGGCTTCCATTTCCGGGGTCACGAGCGCCTCGTTATGCTCATCCATCGCGACCGACACGCCGTCATTCGAGACGTTCCATTCCTGAACGCCGAAGCTCACATCATCGCCGGCCATGAACGCGTCATAGACGGCGTTGTCGACGCGCTTGACCACGGACGTCAGAACCTGCCCCGGATGAAGGTGGTTCTGGTTGCTGTCGACGCCGATCGACAGGATCCCGCCATCGGCCGCCGCTTGGAGAACGCCCGCGCCGGTCCCGCC
>JAUNRZ010000150.1 GCA_030539455.1 Paracoccus sp. (in: a-proteobacteria)
GCGCTCCTTTGCGCGCTCGCCGGCGCGGCACATCTGGCGCGGCTGTCGCGGTGGCGCGGCGCGGCGACTTGGCCCGAGAAGCTGCTTTTCGTGCTCCACCTCGCCTATTTCTGGATCGCAGCCGGGTTCTTTGCGGTTGCCGCCGCCGCGATGGGCTGGCTGCCCGAGGCGGGCGCGCGCCATGTCTGGCTGGCAGGCGGGATCGGCACGATCACCCTGGCGGTGATGGCGCGTTCGGCGCTTGGCCACACGGGGCGCGAGCTGGCCGCCGATCGCGGGCAGGTCGCGATCTTCGCAGCCGTCCAGATCGCCGCCATCGCGCGGCTGGCGGCGATGATCTGGCCGGGCGCGCCGTTACTGCTCCAGCTTGCGGGGATCGCCTGGATCGCGGCCTTCGCGGGGTTTGCGCTGTGGTTCTGGCCTGTTCTGACCGGCCCAAGGGTCAGCTTACAGCGTTCAACCGCCCGCCCGCGCTAGGCCTTACATACAGGTCTCGAACAAAGCGCGCGTGTTCTGCCGCGTCATCTCGACCGGATTGCCGCCGCAGGACGGATCTTCCAGCGCCATCTCGGTCAGCTCGTCCAGACGGTCCGGCTCGACCCCCATCGCGGTCAGGTTCTCGGGGATCGACAGCTCGGCGCGAAGCTCCATCACGCGCGCGCGGAACCCGTCAAACCCGCCGGCAATGCCCAGATAATCGGCGGCGCGGCCCAGCCGCCCCTCGATGGCGTCGCGGTTGAAATCCAGCACCATCGGCATGACCACCGCGTTCGTGGTGCCGTGATGGGTGCCGTAAACCGCGCCGACCGGGTGGCTGAGGCTGTGGATCGCGCCAAGCCCCTTCTGGAACGCAACCGCCCCCATCGCCGCCGCCGCGAGCATATTGCCGCGCGCCTCGAGATCGCCCGGCTCGTTATACGCGCGGAGCAGGTTTTCGTTCACCAGCCGGAGCCCCTCAAGCGCGATCCCCTGCGACATCGGATGGAAAAAGGGCGAGCAATATGCCTCGAGACAATGCGCGAAGGCATCCATGCCGGTGCCGGCGGTGATAAAGCGCGGCATCCCGACGCTCAGCTCGGGATCGCAGATCGTGACCGTGGGCAGCAGCTTGGGATGGAAGATGATCTTCTTCTTATGCGTCGCCGAATTGGTCAGCACCCCCGCCCGCCCGACCTCGGAGCCAGTGCCGGCGGTCGTCGGCACAGCAACGATGGGCGCGATCGTGTCCGGGTTGGCGCGGGTCCACCAATCGCCGATATCCTCTAGATCCCAGACCGAGACGGGCTGATCGACCATCAGCGCGATCATCTTGCCGAGATCGAGCGCCGAGCCGCCGCCGAAACACACCACCCCGTCATGCCCGCCCGCACGATAGGCGGCGAGCCCGGCCTCCATATTGCCCTCATGCGGGTTCGGATCGACCTCGGAGAACATCGCGCGCCCGAGCCCGGCCGCGTCCAGCAGATCGAGCGCGCTCGCGGTGATCGGCAGGGTCGACAAAGCGCGGTCGGTGACCAGAAGCGGGCGGGCGATGCCGGCCGCCTTGCAGTGATCGGCCAGCTCGGCGATGCGGCCCGCGCCGAATTTCACGGCCGTCGGATAGGACCAGTTGCCCCAGAGTTTCATTTGCTCACCTTCTTCAGATGGTAGGATTTCGGGCGCGTGACCGCGAGATAGCCCAGATGCGACAGGGCGGCGCCGCGCCCGGTATCCTTGCAGCCGGTCCAGCAAAGCGCGGGGTCGAGATAGTCGCAGCGGTTCATGAAAACGGTGCCGGTCTCGAGCTGCGCGCCGATCTCGGCGCTCGCCTCCGGATCGGCGGTCCAGATCGAGGCGGTCAGGCCATAATCGCAATCATTCATCAGCCGGATCGCATCGGCGTCGCCCGAGACTTTCATGATCCCGACGACCGGCCCGAAGCTTTCCTCGCGCATCACGCGCATATCGTGGGTCACATCGACAAGGATTTGCGGGGCGAGATAGGCGCCGCCGTCATCGGCGGGAAATTCGGCCGGCTCGATCAGCGTCCTCGCCCCCGCCGCCACCGCCTCGGCGATCTGCGAGCGGATCAGCTTTGCGAAACGCTCATGCGCCATCGGGCCCATCGTGGTCTCCGCCTCGCGCGGATCGCCGAGGCGCTGGCCTCGCACCCACTGGACGGCTTTTTCGACGAACGCGTCGTAAAGGCTTTCATGGACGTAGATTCTTTCGATCCCGCAGCAGCACTGGCCCGAATTGAACATCGCGCCATCCATCAGCCCGTCCACCGCCGCGTCAAGATCCGCGTCCGCGCGCACATAGCCGGGGTCTTTGCCGCCGAGCTCAAGCCCCGTTGCGGTGAAGGTGCCCGCCGCTGCGCGCTCGATGGCGCGCCCGCCTGCGACCGAGCCGGTGAAGTTCACAAAGCCGAAGCTGCGCGATGCGATCAGGGCCTCGGTCGTGTCGTGGTCCAGAACGAGGTTCTGGAAAACGCCGTCCGGCAACCCGGCCTGCGCGAACGCCTCGGCCAGCCGCTCACCCGCCAGCAGGGTCTGGCTCGCGTGCTTCAAGATCACCCCGTTGCCCGCGATCAGGGCCGGCACGATGGTGTTGATCGCGGTCAGAAACGGGTAGTTCCACGGCGCTATCACGAACACGACGCCCACCGGCTCGCGCCGTATCTCGCGGCGAAACTCGGGCGAATCCTCGACGATTTCCGGGGCGAGCGTGCGTTCGGCGATGTCGGCCATATAGCTGGCGCGTTGGTTCACCCCGCCCAGCTCACCGCCATAGCGCACCGGCCGGCCCATCTGCATCGCGAGCTCGTCCACGAGCCGATCCGACATCGCGTTCAGCGCGTCGATCCCCGCGCGGACGGCCTCGATCCGCTGCGAAAGCGGGCGAGCGGCCCAGCCCGGCTGCGCGTCGCGGGCGCGCTTTACCGCCGCGCGCGCCTCGGGCAGGGTCAGGACGGGGCGTTCGGCATAGACGCTGCCATCGACGGGGGAGATGAGGGAAATGGTCTTGCTCATTCAAAGCCTCGTAAAGCCGGGCGCGCCGGCGGGGGTTGGCGGGTTGGTCAGGCGCGCTCGAAGCCGCGCGCAAGCTCCCAATCGGTGACGACGCGGTTCTGCTCTTCGATCTCCCACATGGCGGCGCGGTGGTAGTGGTCCACGACATCATCGCCAAACGCGGCGCGCAGCATGTCCGAGCCCGCCATTGCCTCGGCCGCAGCGCCGAGCGTCTTCGGGATCTCTGGCGCATCGCCCGCGCTGTAGATGTCGCCCGAGATTTCGGGGCCGAGCTCCAGCCCGCGCTCGATCCCGTCGAGCCCCGCCGCCAGCAAAGCGGCGCAGGCGAGATAGGGGTTGAGATCGGCGCCGCCGATGCGGCACTCGATCCGCACGCCCTGCGTATGATCGCCGCAAACGCGGAACCCGGCGGTGCGGTTATCCACCGACCAGACGGCCTTGGTCGGGGCGAACATTCCCGTCACGAAGCGCTTGTAGCTGTTCACATAGGGCGCCAGAAACGCCGTGATCGCCGGGGCGTGTTCCAACTGGCCGGCCACGAAGGCGCGCATCAGATCCGACATGCCATGTTCGGCATTCTTGTCCACAAAGGCGTTCTTGCCGCCCTTGAACAGCGATTGATGGACATGGCTCGACGATCCGGCGCGGTCATGGTGATATTTCGCCATGAAGGTCGCGGATTGCCCATGCGCCTGCGCGATTTCCTTGGTCGCCGCCTTGACCAGCACGTGCATGTCGGCGGTGTCGAGCGCGTCCGAATATTTCACGTTGATCTCGTGCTGCCCGGCCTCGGCCTCGCCCTTCGAGTTCTCGACCGGGATGCCGGCGCCGTAAAGCCCGTTCCGAAGCGCGCGCATCACCGGCTCATCCGCGAAGGTGCTGGTGATCGCGTAATCGACATTATGGCGCGCGGTGGGAGTCAGGGCGGCATAGCGCGCGTCGAACAAATCCTTGTAACCCTCGGCAAAGAGGAAGAACTCCAGCTCGGTCGCCATCATCGGGACATAGCCCATCGCCTCGGCGCGCTCGATCTGGCGGCGGAGCACGCTGCGCGGGGCGTGCGGGACCAGATCATGCGTGTGGTGGTCGTAAAGATCGACCATGCACAGCGCGGTGCCGGGCGCCCAGGGGATGCGGCGCAGGCTCGCCAGATCGGGCTTCATCGTGTAATCGCCGTAACCCGTCTGCCAGCTTGAGGCGCGGTAGCCTTGCACGGTCGTCATCTCGAGATCGGTCGCGAGCAGATAGTTGCAGCAATGCGTCTCGTCGTGATTGTCCAGAAAATGGGCGGCGTGAAAGCGCTTGCCCATGAGCCGCCCCTGCATATCGACAAGCGCAACCGTCACGGTGTCGATCTCGCCCGATTTCACGGCTTTTTTGAGCGTCTCAAGGGTCAGATTGGCAGGCATGGCAGTCTCCGGCAGGAAGGGGCGCGCCGGGGCGGCGCGCCCGCGTTTTTCGTTCAGTAACGATAGGGCGGGCCGGCTTTGGCCATGACCTCGTTATATTCCTTGATCTTGGCGACGACGCGCGCCTTGACCTCGGATTCGGCGGCGATCTCGTCCCAGAATTCCTGAGCGGCAGCCTCGACCTGCGCCCATTCCTCGGACGGGATGGTGGTCAGCTGCATCTTGTCGCCGTTGACGCGCAGATTGGCCTCGCCGGCCCAATACCAGTGCTGGCGGTAGTAATGGGACTGATCGAAGCAGACCTTCATCAGCTCTTTGAGGTGGTCGGGCACCTCGTCCCAGCGGCCCTGATTGGCGAAGAAATGCCCGATCCATGCGCCCGAGATGTTGTTGGTCAGGAAATGCCCGGTCGCATCGGCCCAACCCACGGTGTAATCCT
>JAUNRZ010000024.1 GCA_030539455.1 Paracoccus sp. (in: a-proteobacteria)
GCACGGTGAAGAAGCGGATGATGACATGGGGCAGACCGGCGGTGCCGATCATCAGAGCCATCGTGAACAGCACCATGTCGAGCGTCGACATGTAGTGGCCGGTATAGGTGCGGAAGCCCAGATCGGTCACGATGTCATCGAGCTTTTGCAGCAGCGGCAGGCCCGATTCGCTGTGCGAGCTGAACAGGCCAAGCTGCGGCAGCGGGTTGCCGGTCAGCTGCATCGAGATGAACACCGCCGGGATCGTATAGGCGATGATCAGCACGATATACTGGGCGACCTGCGTGTAGGTGATGCCCTTCATCCCGCCCAGCACCGCATATGCGAACACAAGCGCCGCGCCGATCCACAGCCCGGTCGAGCTCGAGACCTCGAGATAGCGCGAGAAGGTCACGCCCACCCCGGTCATCTGCCCGATCACATAGGTGATCGAGATGACCAGAAGGCAGATCACGCCGATGATCCGCGCCGTCTGCGAATAGAACCGGTCGCCGATGAACTCCGGCACGGTGAACTTGCCGAATTTGCGCAGATAGGGCGCAAGCAGAAGGGCCAGCAGCACATAGCCGCCCGTCCAGCCCATCAGATAGATCGAGTTGTCATAGCCCGTGAAGGCGATGAGCCCGGCCATCGAGATGAACGAGGCCGCCGACATCCAGTCAGCCGCCGTCGCCATGCCGTTCATGACCGGGTGAACGCCGCGATTGGCCGCGTAAAACTCGGCCGTCGAGCCGGCGCGGGCCCAGATGGCGATGCCGATATAAAGCGCGAAGGACGCGCCGATCACCAGCAGGTTAAGGGTAAACTGGCTCATGGCTTACTCCTCGACGCCATACTCGCGATCCAGCCGGTTCATGCGCCACGCATACCAGAAGATCAGGATGATAAAGACGACGATCGAGCCTTGCTGGGCGAACCAGAAGCCAAGATCGGTGCCGCCATACCGGATGCCGGACAGAAGCGGACGCAGCAGGATGCCGAAGCCAAAGGACACGAGTGCCCAGATAGCCAGACAGATCCAGATGATCCGCACATTCGCCTCCCAATAGGCGTTTGTGGAGTGTTTCTCGTTCATGTCCCAGATTCCTCCCTAAAGACACGTCCCTCGCCGTCTGTTCCCCTTGCGCTGCGGCGACGGCGTCCGCGCGGGGCTTTAGCTGGCGGCGGGCCGGCCAAGCGGCCCCCGCCTTCTTGTCAGACGCCGCGCCTCAGTCGCGGTTCATGCGATTGTCGATGAGATCATCGACCACGGCCGGCTCGGCCAGTGTCGAGGTGTCGCCCAAGGCGCCGTAATCATTCTCGGCGATCTTGCGCAGGATGCGGCGCATGATCTTGCCCGAGCGCGTCTTCGGCAGCCCCGGCGCCCACTGGATCAGATCCGGCTTCGCGATCGGCCCGATCTCGCTGCGCACCCATGTCTCCAGCTCCTTGCGCAGATCCTCGGAGGGCTCGACATCGTTCATCAGCGTGACATAGGCGTAGATGCCCTGCCCCTTCAGCTGATGCGGATAGCCGACCACGGCCGCCTCGGCGACTTTGGGATGGGCGACAAGCGCCGATTCCACCTCGGCGGTGCCCATGCGGTGGCCCGAGACGTTGATCACGTCATCGACGCGCCCGGTGATCCAGTAATAGCCGTCCTCGTCCCGCCGGCACCCGTCGCCGGTGAAGTAATAGCCTTTATATTGCTGGAAATACGCCTCCATGAAGCGCTCGTGATCGCCCCAGAGCGTGCGCATCTGGCCGGGCCAGCTATAGGCGATGCACAGCACCCCCTCGACGCCGTTGCCGGTCTGCTCTTCGCCGGTCTGCGCGTCCAGAACGGCGGGCTTCACGCCAAAGAACGGAAGCGTGGCCGAGCCGGGCTTCGTCTCGATCGCGCCGGGCAGCGAGGTGATCATGTGCCCGCCCGTCTCGGTCTGCCAGAACGTGTCAACGATCGGGCAGCGGCCCTTGCCGACATGCTCATCATACCATTTCCACGCCTCGGGATTGATCGGCTCACCGACCGAGCCGAGCACGCGCAGGCTGGACAGATCATGCTTCTTGACCCATTCCGTGCCCTGCCCCATGAGCGAGCGCAAAGCGGTCGGCGCGGTGTAGAACTGCGTGACCTTGTGTTTCGCGCAAACCTCCCAGAAGCGGCCCGGATCGGGGAAGGTCGGCACGCCCTCGAACATGATCGTCGTCGCGCCATTCGCCAGCGGGCCGTAGACGATATAGCTGTGCCCCGTCACCCAGCCGACATCGGCCGTGCACCAGAACACATCGCCGTCCTGATAGTCGAACGTGTATTGATGCGTCATCGAGGCATAGACCAGATAGCCGCCGGTGGTGTGCACCACGCCCTTCGGCTTGCCGGTCGAGCCCGAGGTGTAAAGGATAAACAGCGGATCCTCCGCCCCCATCGGACGGGGCGGGCAGTCGGGGCTGGCGGTCTCCATCAGGGCCAGCACATCGACATCGCGCCCCTCGACCCATGTGGTCTGATCGCCCGTGTGCTTCACGACAAGGCAGCGCACCTTGTCCGAGCAGTGCAGCAGGGCCGCATCCGTGTTCGATTTCAGCGCCGTGCGCCGCCCGCCGCGCGGCGCGGTGTCGGCGGTGATGACCAGCTTCGCGCCGCAATCATTGATCCGGTTGGCCAGAGCGTCGGGCGAGAAGCCCGCGAACACGATCGAATGGATCGCGCCGATCCGCGCGCAGGCCAGCATCGCATAGGCCGCCTCGGGGATCATCGGCAGGTAAATCACCACCCGGTCGCCCCGCATCACGCCCTGGCTCAGCAGGACATTCGCCATCCGGTTCACCTTCTCGGACAGCTCGAGATAGGTGATGTGGCGGGCGGGGGTTTCGGGATCGTCCGGCTCGAAAATGATCGCGGTCTGATCGCCGCGCGTGTCCAGATGGCGGTCGATACAGTTGACCGAGGCGTTCAGAACGCCGTCCTCGAACCATTTGATCGAGACCTTGCCGAAGGAGAAATCCGTGTCCTTGATCTTGCTGTAGGGCTTGATCCAGTCAAGCCGCTGCCCTTCCCGCGCCCAGAATCCCTCGGGATCGGCGATCGATTCGTCATACATCGCCTGATATGATTCGGCCGTGGCATGGGCGTTCTCGAACCCGTCCGGGATCGGATGTTTCGCAATGGTTTCAACGGACATAGCTTGCTCCCTTCGCGTCGATCAATGCGGCGCGCCTTTGGCGCCTCCCCGCGCCGCACGCCTTCACGCAACCGCTCTCAAAGCAAGTTAATCATTTTCGGCTTTTCGCGTAAACTCCAAATTTCAAAGGATAATTTTGTAAATATCTTCACTTATGATACGCGCGTTTTGTAAATAATTCACAAAAAAGTGCGCGCAGCGTCATGGACAAAACGCAGCCCGCTGCCGCGCAGCGCGGCGCGCACGACCGGGCTCGCGCCAAGCGCTGCGACCGAGGTTCCGCTTTGCGCCATGCGCGCGGTCATGTCCGAGATCATCCGCGCGCCCGAGGAATCGACCATCGGCACCTCGCGCATATCGAGGATCAGAACGCGCGGGCGCTCGCGGATGCGGTCGAGAACGCTTTCGATCTGGACGACGGCGCCGAAGAAGAGCGGGCCGCGCAGGTGGATCATCCTGACGTCATCTGGCAGCTCGGGCGCGGCGCGGGCGGGCCCCGCCCCGCTCAGCCGCGCCATGCGGGCGATGAACACCGCGCCGCCAAGCGCAAAGCCAAGGATGATCCCCTCGGTCAGATCGCGCAGCACCACGACCGCGAACGTGACGATCAGAACCATCGCATCGCCCCGGCTGGCGCGCAGCAGCGCCCGCACCGCGCGCAGATCCATCATGTTCCACGCCACGATCGCCAGCAGCCCCGCCAGAGCCGCCAGCGGGATCGCCCCGGCCAGCGGCGCCGCGACGATCAGGAACAGGAGCAGAATGCCGGCGTGCAGCATCCCCGAGACCGGCCCCGCCGAGCCCGCCTTCACATTCGTCGCCGTCCGCGCAATCGTGCCGGTCACGCTGAACCCGCCGAACAGACCCGAGCCGATATTGGCGATGCCCTGCCCGATCAGCTCATCATCCGGGCGCATCCGCGTGCCGGCCATCTGATCGGCCACAACCGCCGACAGCAGCGATTCGATTGCCCCCAGCAGCGTGAACGCGACCGCGAAGGGCAGTGCGGCGCGCATCGCCTCGATCGTGATCTCCGGCAGCATCGGCGCGGGCAGCCCGGCCGGCAGCGCGCCGAAACGCTGCGCCACCGTCTCGACCGGCAGCGCCAGACCCGCGAGCGTCGCCAGAACCACGGCGATCAGCAGCGAGGGGAGCTTTGGCGCATAACGCTGGATCGCGACGATCAGCCCGATCGTGCCAAGCGCAAGCGCAAACGGGGCAAGCGCTGCGGTATCGCGCGCCGCCCAGAGCACCGGAATTTTCTCCAGCAGCGGCGCGGGCTCGGCCCCCTGAAGGCGCAACCCGAACAGATCCTTGAACTGGCTGGCGAGGATGATGAGCCCGATCCCGGCCGTGAATCCGACCGTCACGGGATAGGGGATATAGCGGATATACCCGCCGATTTTCAGAACGCCCAGCAGCGCGAGCATGACGCCCGACATGATCGTGGCGAGGATCAGGCCCTCGACCCCGATCACCGCAACGCATGAGGCGATCAGCACGATGAACGCGCCCGCCGGCCCGCCGATCTGGTGGCGGCTCCCCCCGAGTGCCGAGACCAGAAACCCGCCGATGACCGCCGTGATCAGCCCTCGATCCGGCCCCACCCCCGAGGCGATCGCGATCGCCATCGACAGCGGCAGCGCCACGATCGCCACGGTCAGCGCGGCCTGAAGATCGCCGCGCCAGTCCTTCAGCGAGGCATCGAGAATGACCGGGCGGTAAAAGCGGCTGAACATCGGGGCTCCTGCTCGCGCGCGGCGCAAAATGCGGGCGCTTTGCCTCACTTAGCGCCGGTTGCGGCAAAAAAACACCCCCGCCCGAGCGAGTCGGGCGGGGGTGCGCGGCGGCGGCTCCGGGCCGGACGCCCGGTCAGTTCGGATCGTCCATCCGCACCTTCATCGACACCCGCCCGCGCGCCGGGCGCGACCATTCGAGCACCAGATTCTGCCGCGCCGCCCCTTGGGCGCGCCGCACCCACGGCATCTCGGTCACGCGGCCCGTGCCGGCATCGTTGATCGCCGATTCCGCAACCAGCGATTCCACCGTCTTGGCCCAGCCCTGAAACGGAAGCTGCGTCGTGACCGGCACTGTCCAGCTTGCCTGCGCGGTGTTCTGCTGATGCGTGACCGTCACCGGGTTCGCGACGAAATGATCCACCATGTTGAAGGTATTCCCCTCGAAATGGATATTGCGCATCCGGTCGTAATTCAGATCGGCAATCGTCTTGTCGACCTTCTCGATCCGGCTGATCCGGTTATAGAGCGAGCGGAACACGTTCCCGGTCACCGACAGCCCGTGAATATGGTGCCCCGCCCCGTATGGCTTGACAGAAAGCCAGGTGAAATCGGGCAGCACCCCCTGCACCGTGAAATGATTGCCGGTAATCGCGAGCCCGCCGAATGAATACTGGTTCGGCCCGAAATTCGGGTCGGCCTGATATTCGTTGGTCCACTCGATCGTGTTGTTGTCGATGTAATTCCCGGTGATCGAGGATTTGCAGTTCGTCTCGGCCAGAACCAGCCCCGGCACGCGCTTGCCGGCCTCGGTATTGTCGCCCTGAAACCAGTGATTGCCGACCCAGAGATGGCCGGTCCCGCCCGCAACCATGAATGTGCCAAAGCGCACAAAGCGGTTATGGCGGATCTTGGCGTCATTGGCGTTGACGTTGATCGCGACGCTTTTGCGGCTTTGGGCGGGAGTGTCCATCTCGCTCGACAGGAACTGGCAACGATCGACCAGCAGATCCTGACAGCCGCGCCCCGGCGAGGTGATCCCGCGATCGGCGGGCGCGGTGATGTAGCAATCGCGGATATGGAACATCTGCCCGTTCGCCGGCAGCATGATCCCGCTTGCAACGCTGGACAGGGTGAAATCCAGATCGGCGAAATTGACGCGCGAGCAGTGCTCCATGCCAAGGAAATCAAACACGTAGCGGTAGCGCTCGAACTGATAGACGCGCGTTCCCGCGCCGCCGTAAAGGGGCTGCGACAGCGTCAGCGTGCCGGCGCCGATATTGCGGTCGTTGACATAGATCTCGCGCCCGACGCCGGGGCCCGAGATGCGCGAGCCGATCTCGATATTGGCGACGTTGACCACGTTGGTCAGCAGGTTCGGGTTGCCCGGATGATAGCTCGCCTGCGAGCTTGCCCGCCCGGTCCGCCATGCCGGCCCATCGACGACCAGAATCTGCCCGTTACAGATCACGCGGCGGTTTGACCAGTTGGTGAGGCCGGGCGCGATCTCGGTCATCACCATCGGCTCGGTCAGATCGACCCGCCGCCCCCGCAGGTCAAGCGAGGCGTGATCGGTGAACCCGAACAGCGCCTGAAGCGCGCGCTTGAGCCCCTCGGTCTCGTCGCCGAACGCGCTCGCATAGCTTGGATAATCGAAGCTGCCCATCAACGTCAGGCGCGCCGCGCGCGGCATGGTCAGCGAGCCGACAAAGCGCACCGGCGCGCGCAGCGTCAGGTTCGAGCCGATCCGGTAAACCCCCTCCGGCACCACGAGCGAGCGCCCGGCCGCCGCCTCATCGGCCAGCCGGAACGCCTCGCGATCGTCCGTCGTCCCGTCACCCCGCGCGCCGAAATCGCGCACATCGACCCAATCCATCATCTGGCGCAGGAACATCTGCGTCACATCCTCGATGCGGATACTGTCGATCCGCACCGTGCCGCCATTCGGGCCGGTCAGATCAAGACCGAAATGCCCGTAAACCGGCGCGCGGCCCCAGACCAGATCGACGCCGGAGCGCTGCCCGACGCCGATGATCGCGGAAATCTCGGTGATCTCGCCATATGTGCGAACGGTGACCGGCGCGGCGGTCTCGGGCAGGTTCGGCACATGCGCGCGCGCCGCGCTGCCCGGCCAGCCCGCGATCCGAGCGGTCGGGCGGTTGCCCGAGACCGCCTTGATCCGCGCCGAGACGCGGATATAGGTCCCCGGCAGGATCGGCGTCTCGCCCATGAAGCGGATGCGGGTCGTGTTCTCGGCCTTGGTCAGCTCGAGACAGGGGCCGAAATCCTGATCGGCCGAGACGATGCTGGCATTCGCCTGCCCGGCCCAGGTCGCGCTGCCCGGCGTTCCGAACTCGCGCGACCACACGCCGAGACCGGCCTCGAACCCCGGAGGCGACAGCACCAGCCCGTCAGTTACCGCAATATTCATCCCCGATTTCTCCTTGCGATTGCGCGGCGCGCCAGAGGGCGAGCGCCAAAACAGGCAAGGAAAATCGTGGGGAGAGGTTAACCGGCCGCTAACCGGCCGAGCGTTGCGGTGTTGCGTCGGGGATCAGCGGCCGCGCGAGGCGGCCCGCCCGAGCCTAAGCGCCCGCCAGCTCCCCCGCCAAGGCGCGGGCGATCAGATCGCGCGTCTCGTTGATGCCGTAAAGCGCGATGAACCCGCCAAAGCGCGGCCCCTGATCGGCGCCCAGAAGCACCTGATAAAGCGCGGAAAACCAATCGCGCAGCGGCTCGAACCCGTGATCGCGGCCGACCGCAAAGACCATCGTTTGCAGCGCCTCGGGATCGGCCGGCCCGTCCCAACCCGCAAGCCGGTCATCCAGCTCGCGCAGCGCCGCGGCCTCGCGCTCATCGGGCAGGCGGAAGCGGCGCGTCGGGGCGACGAAATCGTTGAAATAGCGCAGCGCAAAGCCCGCGGCCTCGTCAAGCTGAGGATGGCTCTCGGGGCTCGCCTCGGGGGCATAGCGGCGGATGAAGCCCCAAAGCCCCTCCTTGCCCGCCTGACCCGCGACCGAGGCGAGGTTGAGCAGCATCGAGAACGGCACCACCATGTCCGAGCGCGGAACATCGCCGCCGTGAATATGCCAGACCGGGTTCGCAAGCTGCTGCTCGGGCGCCTGATCGGGGAAGGCGCGCAGTTGCTGGTGGTATTCATCAACCGCCTTGGGGATCACGTCCCACCACAGCCGCTTGGCGGTCTTGGGCTTTTGATACATGAAATAGGACAGGCTTTCCGAGGCCGCATAGCTCAGCCATTCGTCGATCGATAGCCCGTTACCCTTTGATTTGCTGATCTTTTGCCCCTTGTCGTCAAGGAACAGCTCATAGGTGAAATGCTCGGGTGGCCGCCCGCCCAGGACGCGGCAAATGCCGTCATAGATCGGCGTGTTGGTCGAATGGTCCTTGCCATACATCTCGAAATCGACGTCGAGCGCCGCCCACCGAGCGCCGAAATCGGGCTTCCATTGCAGCTTGACCTGCCCGCCCGTGACCGGCAGCGTCCATTCGCGCCCATCCTCGTCGTCAAAGGTGACGGTGCCTTCCGCCGCATCGACATGCTTGATCGGCACATAAAGAACCCGCCCCGTCTCGGGGTGGATCGGCAGGAAGCAGCTATAGCTTTGCTGGCGTTCCTCGCGCAGGCTTTTGAGCATGATCGCCATGATATCGTCATAGCGCTCGGCCGCGAGGCGCAGCGTGTCGTCGAACTGGCCCGATTTATAGAACTCGGTCGCGCTTATGAACTCATACTCGAAGCCGAACGTGTCGAGAAACCGCCGCAGCATCGCGTTATTATGCGCGCCGAAGCTCTCATATTCGCCGAACGGGTCGGGCACGGCGGTCAGCGGGCGCTGGAGATTCTCGCGCAGCAGCTCCTGCTGCGGCACATTCTCGGGGACTTTGCGCATCCCGTCCATATCGTCCGAAAAGCAGAACAGCCGCGTCGGGATGTCCGAGATCAGCTCGAACGCGCGGCGGATCATCGTGGTGCGCGCGACCTCGCCGAACGTGCCGATATGCGGCAGGCCCGAGGGTCCATAGCCCGTCTCGAACAGCACGTAGCCCTTTTCGGGATCTTTCTTCTCGTAGCGTTTGAGCACCCGGCGCGCCTCTTCAAAGGGCCACGCCTTTGATGTCATTGCCGCCTCGCGCAGGGTGGTCATTTCGCTTCTCCGCCGTGAAATCTACAGGCTGGCGCATATTGAAACCCGAACGGATGGTCAATAATCTCGGCCCGAGCTGCAAAGGAAAATCGCCGTGACGACCGAAATGCCCTCCTTCTCCGATTGTGACGCTCTGGTCGCCGTGATGGTGGCGGTGTCGGCCTCGGACAGCAATATCCGCACCTCGGAGCTGGTCGCGATCGAGCGGATGGTGAACCACACGCCGATCTTTGCGACCTATGACATCGACCGCATTCGGGCCATCGCGCAGACGGTGATTTCGCTTTTCGACGAAGAGGACGGGCTCGACGCCCTGTTCGGGCTGATCCGCGCGGCCCTGCCCGAGCGGCTCTTCGAAACCGCCTACGCGCTTGCCTGCGACGTGGCGGCGGCGGACGGGCTGCTGAACGAGACCGAGGCCGAGATGCTGGCCGAAATCCGCGACCAGATGGCGATCAACCGCCTCCATGCGGGGGCGATCGAGCATTCCGCGCGGGTCCGTCACCGCGTCTGAGCTATCGCGCGCAGCCCCTTGTTTCAGAAAGGTTTACCATGACCGAAACCGTCTTTCCCGCCCCCGAATGGCCGCTTCTCGAAATCGCGGGCGAGGCGGCGCGCTTTCCCGTCCGCCGCGTCTTTTGCGTGGGCCGCAACTATGCCGCTCATGCCGCCGAGATGGGCAATGAGGTGGACCGCGAGGCGCCGTTCTATTTCACCAAATCCGCACTGTCCGTCATTCCCTCGGGCACCGCGCTGCCCTACCCGCCCGGCACCGAGAATTTCCACCACGAGATGGAGCTTGTCGTCGCCATCGGCGCCCCCGCCTTCCGCACCCCTCAAGATCGCGCGCTGGAGGTGGTGTTCGGCTACGCCGCCGGGCTCGACATGACGCGGCGCGATTTGCAGGACAAGGCGAAGGCCGGGCGCCGGCCCTGGGATCTTGGCAAGGATCTCGAGGGCGGCGCGGTGATCGGCCCGATTGCCCGCCGCACCGAGCCCGACCGCTACGGAACGCCCGGCGCGGACACCGCCATCAGCCTCAAGCTGAGCGCCGAGACGCGGCAGAACGCCTCGCTTGCCGACATGGTCTGGACCGTCCCCGAACTGATCGCGGATCTGTCGAAATACTATCATCTTGCGCCGGGCGATCTCATCATGACCGGCACGCCCGCCGGCGTCGGCGCGGTTCATCCCGGCGATGATCTCGACGGAGAGATCGCGGGGCTTCCGCCCGTCCGCCTGAAAATTGCCGCGCCTGAATAAGGGCTTAGCGGCGAAAGCTAAGGCGCCTCCTCACCGCTCCGGCATCTCGATGTGGAGGACGGCTTCCAGATCTTGCAGCGCGGCCTCGATCCTCGCGTAACGCTCGGCATCAAGCCCCTCGAACAAATCCTGCTGGCGCGCCTGCATGGCGGGGGCAAGCCGCGCGAAGGCCGCCCGGCCCGCTTCGGTGAGGCTCAGATGATAGACCCGCCGGTCGGCCCGGTCCACATCGCGCGACAGCCAGCCCCGCGCGCCCAAAGCCGTCACCGCGCGGCTGATCTTGACCTTGTCAAGCGCGGTCAGAGCCATCAGATTGCTGGCCGTGTTCGACCCGTTCGCGCCCAGATGCGCGAGCACGCGCCACTCGCCCCGGCTCATCCCGTACATCTCGCGGTAAACCCCGCCGATCTCGCGCACGAGATTGTCGGCCACACGGTTCACCCGGAAGGGCAGGAATTTCTCCAGGCGGAAAATCGGTGCGTCCCGCACGTATGACCCCGTTTTATAGTTGCTGCTGAAACAAACTATGCTAGATGTGACGCACCCCGTCCAGCGCCTTTCAAGGCCCATCCCAAAGGAGTTGACGTGACCGACAAAAATCCCCTCCGCAGCCATATCGCAAGCGCCAACGCGCCGGATTGCGATTTCCCGATCCAGAACCTGCCCTACGGCGTTTTCTCGACCGAAGGCGGCGCGCCGCGCTGCGGTGTCGCGATCGGCGACCGGATCGTCGATCTCGCCAAGGCCGAAGAGGCCGGGCTGATCGACGCGCAAGGGACATTCTCGCAGCCGGTGCTGAACGATTTCATCGCGCTTGGCCGCGAGGTCTGGGACCGCACCCGCGCCCGCCTGACCGAGCTTCTGGCCGAGGGCGGGGCCGAGACGATCCCGACCGTCGCAATGGCAGACGCGCAGATGCACCTGCCGATCCGCGTCACCGAGTTCACCGATTTCTACGCCAGCAAGAACCACGCCTTCAATGTGGGCGTGCTGTTCCGCGGCCCCGAAAACGCGCTGCCGCCGCAATGGACGCATATGCCGATCGGCTATAACGGCCGCGCCTCGTCCGTGGTCGTGTCCGGCACCGATATTCGCCGCCCGATGGGGCAGGTCAAGGGCGAGGACGGCCCGGTCTGGACCGAATGCAAGCGCCTCGATCTCGAGCTCGAGCTGGGCGCGATCGTCGGCGCGAACTCCAGCATGGGCGAGCGGGTCAGCGTCGAGCAGGCCGAAGAGATGATCTTCGGCTATGTGCTGCTGAACGACTGGTCCGCGCGCGATATTCAGGCGTGGGAGTATCAACCGCTCGGCCCGTTTCAGGCCAAGGCGCTTGGCACCACGATCAGCCCGTGGATCGTGACGACCGCCGCGCTCGAGCCGTTCCGCTGCAAAGGGGCCGAGCGCGTGAACCCGGTTCTGCCCTATCTCGAGGAAAAGCGCCCCGGATTTTTCGACATCAACCTCGAATGGGCGCTGAACGACACGGTGCTGGGCCGCACGAATTACAACGTGATGTATTGGTCAAGCGCGCAGCAGCTCGCTCATCATGCCGTGTCAGGCTGCCCGATGCGCGTCGGCGATCTTCTCGGCACCGGCACCATCTCGGGGCCAAGCCGCGATCAGACCGGCGCGCTGCTCGAAATGACCGAGGCCGGCAAGAACCCGGTCGAGATCGACGGCGGCACCCGCATCTTCATCGAGGATGGCGACAGCATCACCCTGCGGGGCCATGCCAGCGGCGACGGCTACCGGATCGGCTTTGGCGAATGCGCCGGCAAGGTGCTGCCCGCGCAGCAATAACAGCCGGCGGCGCCTTCTTCTGCGCCCAAATACTCACCGCGGCGGCGGCCCCTTGGCGCGCCGCCGCCAGTTGGGGCTTGACCCTTCCGCCCGCACGCCCCTATCTCCGGCCTTGTGATAGCGCAAACAGCGGCGAAGGCTGCGCCGCGAGGGAGCGATTATGAAAGTTCTGATCCTCGACAGCGAAGCCGACGCGATCGACCGCGCGGCCGAGATCATCGCCGAGACGCTGCGCGAGAAACCGGATGCAGTGCTTGGCCTTGCGACCGGCGGGACGATGATCCCGCTTTACGAGGCGCTCCGCGCGCGGCACGAGGACGGCCTGTCATTTGCCAAGGCACGCAGCTTCAATCTCGACGAATATATCGGGCTCGCGCCCGATCACCCGGCCTCCTATCACCGCTATATGCGCGAGGCTCTGTTCGATCATATCGACATCGACCCCGCCCGCGCCCATCTGCCGCGCGGCGACGCGCCGGACGCCGCCGCCGAGGCCGAAGCCTATGAGGCGTTGATCACAGACGCGGGCGGGATCGACCTGCAACTGCTCGGGCTGGGGCGGAACGGGCATATCGGTTTCAACGAGCCGACCTCGAGCCTCACCTCGCGCACGCGCGTCAAGACGCTGACTGAAAGCACCCGAAAGGCGAATCGCGGGTATTTCGACGACGAGGCGCAGGTGCCGCGCTTTGCGATCACGATGGGCGTCGGCACGATCACCGAAGCGCGCCACTGCCTGCTGATCGCGACCGGCGCCGCGAAGGCGGCCGCAGCGGCCGCGATGATCGAGGGGCCGATCTCGGCCGCCTGCCCGGCGAGCATCCTGCAAATGCACCGCCGCGCGACCATCGTTCTGGACCGCGACGCCGCGTCCGAGCTGAAGCTCAGCGGCTATTACGAGCATGTCCATCCGGGCGGTCAGGACAGCGCGTTCGACCGGGGCGGCGCGTGATGCTTATCGCCGCTGCGCAATGCTTTGAAAACGGCGCATTGCGCGCCAATCGCGTGATCGAGATCGCTTCGGGCCGCGTTGCAGCGGTGCGCGATATGGGCGCCGAGAAAGCCGATCTGAGCGTCGATATCCTCATGCCCGGCTGCACCGATCTTCAGGTCAATGGCGGCGGCGGGGTGCTTCTGAACACCGACCCGAGCCCCGAAGGTCTGGCCCGGATCGCGGCGGCGCATCTCGGTCTTGGGACGGTCTCGATCCTTCCGACCGTCATCACCGACGCGCCAGAGATCACCGAGGCCGCCGCCGACGCGGTCATCGCCGCGATCGAGGCGCGCATTCCCGGCATCGCCGGCATCCATATCGAGGGGCCGCATCTCGCGCCCCTGCGTCGCGGCACGCATGATGCGCGCTTTATCCGCCCGCTTGATCGGCGCACGCTCGATCTTCTGGCGCGGCTTCGGGGCGCCGGGGTGCCCGTGCTGCTGACCCTCGCCCCCGAGCTGGCGGATCCGGCGCTGCTGGCCGAGGCGGCGGGGCTCGGCGTTGTGCTTTCGGCGGGTCACTCGATGGCGAATGCCGCCCAGACGCAGATCGCGCTCTCGCAGGGCGTCACGGTTTTCACCCATCTTTTCAACGCCATGCCGCAGATGAGCGCGCGCGATCCGGGGATCATCGCGGCCGCGATCCTGTCGGGTGCCTATTGCGGGCTGATCGCGGACGGGGTCCATGTCGCGCCCGAGATGATCCGTATCGCGCTTGCCGCCCGGCCGGTGCCGGGGCGGGTTTTCCTTGTCTCGGACGCCATGCCGACCGTGGGCGGGCCGGATCATTTCCGGCTTTACGACATGGAGATACGGGTCGAGCATGGCCGGCTCGTGAACGCCGAAGGCGCGCTTGCCGGGGCGCATATCGACATGATCTCATCGCTGCGCTGGCTTCACGCGCATTGCGGCGTGGCGCTTGGCGAGGCGATCGCGATGGCGACCGACATCCCGCGCCGGGCGATGGGTCTTGCGCCGCTGGCCATCGCGCCGGGGATGGATGCGCGCGATCTGGTCGCGCTGGATAGCGGGCTTCATCTGCGCCCGATCACGGCAGAGGGATAGAGCGATGAGCCAGCAGCAAAGCCTGTTCGATCTGACCGGCAAGCGCGCGCTTGTGACCGGCGCGGGGCGCGGGATTGGGCTCGCGCTCGCAGAGGGGCTGGCCTCGGCCGGGGCGCAGATCGTGCTGAACGGGCGCGCTGCGGGCCGGCTTGAGGCAGCGCGCGGGCAGATCGAGGGCGCCGATCTGCTGGTCTTTGACGTCACCGACCACGACGCCGCGCGGCGCGAGATCGACCGCTACGAGGCCGAGCGCGGCGCGATCGACATCGTCGTCAACAACGCCGGCATCCAGCACCGCGCACGGCTCGATCAGTTCCCGCAAGACGCGTTCCAGAGCGTCCTGCAAACCAATATCGCCAGCGTTTTCAACGTCTCGCAAGCCGCCGCCCGGCACATGATCGCGCGCGGGCGCGGCAAGATCATCTCGATCGCGAGCGTGGCGAGCCTGCTCGCCCGGCCCACCGTCGCGCCCTACACGGCCAGCAAGGGCGCGGTGTCGAACCTCACCAAGGGCATGGCGGCGGATTGGGCGCGGCTCGGGCTGCAATGCAACGCCATCGCGCCGGGCTATTTCGAGACCGAGATGAACGAGGCGCTCAGCTCCGATCCGGCTTTCACCGAATGGCTGTTTGCGCGCACCCCGGCCGGGCGGTGGGGCCGCGTCGAAGAGCTGATCGGCGCCTGCATCTTCCTCGCCTCGGACGCGTCGAGCTTCGTGAACGGGCAGACGATCTATGTCGATGGCGGGATGACCGCGACGGTTTAGCGGCTGTGACGGGGCCGGCGGCAGCGGAGCGACGATCTCGGCACGCCGGAAGGCGGCACTCTGGCCTTGGGTCGAGTGGATGCTGGCGGGAGGTCAAAGCTGGCGCGGACGATCCAGGCGGAGCTGGGGGGAGAGAGCCGAAAGCGCAATCGAGCCGGGGGCGAGGGGCTGTGAGCGTGGCGCACCCGCAGGGCAAGAGTGGGGATCCCTGCCGGAGACCGAAGGACTAAAATCGCGCGGCGCACATACCGGATCGGAGCGGGGCGTATCCGCTCATACGCTGGACACGGCATGAAACCGGCGATGCGCCCTAACCGCCCCCTGTATCCACCGACGCCCCGCCGCCCTAAAGCATCGACGGCACGACCAAATCCGGCGGGCGGTGGCCGTCGGCGAAGGTCTTGATATTGATAATGACTTTCTCGCCCATCTCGGCGCGGCCCTCGACCGTGGCGCTGCCCATATGCGGCAGCAGCACGACATTCGGCAGCTCGCGCAGGCGCGGGTTGATCTCGTGGCCGTGCTCGAACACGTCAAGGCCCGCCCCCGCGATCTCGCCCGCGCGCAGCATCCGGGTCAGGGCGTTCTCGTCGATCACCTCACCGCGCGAGGTGTTCACCACCACCGCCGAGGGCTTGAGCAGCTTGAGCCGCCGCGCATTCAGCAAATGGAACGTCGCCGGTGTGTGCGGCGTGTTGATCGAGATGATGTCCATCCGCGCCAGCATCTGATCGAGGCTCTCCCAGTAATTCGCGCTCAGCTCGTCCTCGATCTCGGGGCGCAGCCGGGTGCGGTTGTGGTAATGGACCTGCATCCCGAACACATTGGCCCGGCGCGCGACCGCCTGCCCGATCCGGCCCATGCCGATAATGCCGAGCCGGCGCCCGCCAAGCCGCCCGCCCAGATGCGATGTCGGCGCCCAGCCGCCCCAACGCCCGGCCTGCATCTCGGCCAGCCCCTCGGGGATGCGCCGCGTCACCGCCAGCAGCAGCGCAAGCGTCATGTCGGCGGTGTCCTCGGTCACGACGCCGGGCGTGTTCGAGACCAGAACCCCCCGCTGCCGCGCCGAATGAACGTCGATATGGTCCACCCCCGCGCCATAATTCGCAATCAGCTTCAGCCGCTCGCCCGCCTGCGCCAGCATCGAGGCATCGATTCGGTCGGTCAGCGTCGGCACCAGCACGTCGCTTGATTTCATCGCCTCGACAAGCGCCTCGCGGTCCAGCCGCGTGTCCTGATCGCGCAGCGAGACGTCGAATAATTCCTTCATCCGGGTCTCGACCGCTGCGGGCAAGCGTCGCGTTACGGTCACACGTAGACGGGCGGCTGGGCTCATTCGTGACGTCCTCTCTTCCAAAGCGCGGCGGCTTTTGGCAAACTGCAACGCATGGGGCACAGGCACAAGCCCCTGAAAGCCGCGCGTTAAAGACGTGGCGACACGAGCAGCAGCGGCCTTGCGCCGCGGTATGAGGGCAGTTTGATGGCGTATATTACCCCATCGTTGCGCCGTGCGGTGAAGTCCGCGCGCCGTCATGGTTGGAATGGGCAGGCCGGGGCCGCAGGCGGGTCCGCCGGGCCGGGTTTTGGCAAGGCAAGCCTCGCTGCCGCCGGGCGCGAGGGTGCGCGGCTGGCAAGCATGGGCCGGGCTGAGGTCACCGGCAAGGCAACGCGGCTTGGCGCCGGGGCGGTAGGCTTCTGGCGCGGGCTCGGGCCTGCCGCCAAGGGGCTGAGCGTTCTGGCGGCGCTCGCACTGGGCGTGATGGTGCTGCAACCCGCGCAGGCGCGGATCAACCCGGCGGCTGATATTGCCGATCAGGCCGGCGCGCCGCAAACGGTGCTGGCCGCCGAGACCGACGAAAGCGCACCGCGCGAGGAAGCGGTGCTGAGCCCCGATCAGCTTGCCGCGCAGATGGATTCGATGGCGACGCGCCCCGCGCCGCGCCCTGACACGTTAAGCGTCGCGGCGCCGCAAAACGCCGAGGGCGAGGCGCCGGCAGCGGCGCAGCGCAGCCCGCTTTCGCGGCAATTGCTGCCCCGCTACGTCTCGCTGAAGGGCAGCGAGGGCAATGCGCGGCGCGGCCCCGCGCTTTCGCAGCGGATCGACTGGGTGTTCCGCCAATCGGGAATGCCGCTGCGCGTCGTTGCCGAATACGGCCATTGGCGGCGGGTCGAGGACCGCGACGGCGCGGGCGGCTGGATGCATTACGCGCTGCTCTCGCCGGTCAGGACCGCGATCGTGCAGCATGACATGGTCGAGCTGCGCGCGCGCCCCGATCTCAACGCCGGCATCGTCGCGATGGCCGAGGATGGCGCGGTCGTCCGGCTGGGAAGCTGCAACCCCGAATGGTGCCGGATCAGCGGCGGCGGCACGAGCGGCTGGGTGCCCAAAGCCGCGCTTTGGGGCGTCGATCTGGCCGAGCTGCGCGACTGACGCGGCCGGCTCCGGGCGGTTAACGCGGCGCCCGATAGGAAGGCAAAAGCGCCGCCAACAGCGCGGCGCGCGCCATTTTTCCGCCCCGCGCCTTCTGAAAACCGCTCTGGCGGGCGGTATCTTCTGCAAAAATTCTCGCGCAGACTTGAAAGAGATGGCAAGCTGCGGTCCTATAAGCTGTCTCACCCCCGCGCGGCGCCCTGGCGCGGCACGGGGCGCCGGGCAACCGGCACGACCGAAGCGCCCCGAACCTACGGGGCCCCTTAACAACGGAGAGGATTACATGAAGTCCAACAAAATCATGTCGCTCGGCGCGGCCGCACTGATGGCCAGCACGGCATTCGGCGGCGCGGCCTATGCGCAGCAGCAATTCGTCACCATCGGCACGGGCGGCGTCACCGGCGTTTACTACGCTGCTGGCGGCGCGATCTGCCGGCTGATGAACCAGACCCGCGGCGAGCACGGCTATCGCTGCTCGGCTGAATCGACGGGCGGCTCGGTCTACAACCTCAACGCGATGCGTCAGGGCGAGTTCGACTTCGCCATGGTCCAGTCGGACTGGCAGTATCACGCCATGCACGGCTCGAGCCAGTTCGAGGATGTCGGCGCCGATGAAGAGCTGCGCGCGGTCATCTCGATCCACTCCGAGCCGATGACGCTGCTGGCCCGCGCCGATAGCGGCATCTCTGAGCTGGCCGACATCGCCGGCAAGCGCGTCAATATCGGCCCGCCCGGCTCGGGCACGCAAGGCACCGTCGATATGCTGATGGAAGCGGCGGGGATGAGCCGCTCGGATCTCTCGCTCGCGGCCGAGCTGCGCCCGGACGAGCAAGGCCCGGCGCTGTGCGACAACCAGATCGACGCGTTCTTCTACGCGGTCGGCCACCCGTCGGCGAATATCGCGGACCCGACCACGACCTGCGGCGCGCAGATCATCCCGATCGAGGGCGAAGGCATCGAGGCGATGGTCCAGGAGCATCCCTACTATGCTCTGGTCGATATTCCGGGCGGGCTTTACGCCGGCAATGACGACGCCGTGCCGACCTTCGGCGTGATGGCGACGCTCGTGACCCATGCGGGCGTGTCGGACGAGGCGGTCTACAACCTCACCAAATCGATCTTCGAGAACATGGACACGTTCCGGGGCCTCCACCCCGCCTTTGCCCATCTCGAGCCCGAGAACATGGTTGTGGACGGGATCTCGGCCCCGGTCCATCCCGGCGCTCAGCAATATTTCGACGAGCAGGGCTGGAACTGATTTCCCAGCCCTGTCAGGGGCCTAGGCGCCTGATCTCATAAGACTTCCCCGGCCGGCCCAGATGTCGGCCGGGGACAAGGACAAAAACGAAAACCTTCGCAGAGGAGCGCGGGGACATGGCTTCGGACAACGCGAACATCAATACCGGCACCGCAGCCGAGCACGCCGATCAGGACGAGCTGGCGCGGATGGTGGCCGATTCGGACACTGGCGGGCGGGCGCCGCGCGATCAGTTCTCGCGCTGGGTGCTGCTGATCGTTCCGATCATGTGGGTGCTGTTTCAGCTCTGGTATGCATCGCCGCTGCCCTTCATGCTGCGGGTGGGTGTGTTCGACGCCTCGCAGGCGCGGGCGATCCACCTTGCCTTCGGCGTGTTCCTCGTCTTTACCGCCTACCCGGCCTTCCGCGGCTCTCCGCGCGGGCATATTCCCATACAGGACTGGCTTTTCGCGCTGGCCGGGGCGTTCTGCGCGGCCTATCTGGTGCTGTTTCACACCGAACTCGCCAGCCGCTCGGGCCGTGCGACGCAGACCGATATCATCGTCTCGGCGCTGGGCGTTCTGATCCTGCTCGAGGCGGCGCGGCGCTCGCTTGGGGTGGCGCTGCCGATCCTTGGCGCTTTGTTCATCGCCTATGCCTTCCTTGGCCCCTACCTGCCCGGCCTTCTGGCGCATCGGGGCGCGAGCCTTCAACGCGCGGCCTCGCAATACTGGCTGACGACCGAGGGGATTTTCGGCGTCCCGTTGGGCGTCTCGACCAGTTTCGTCTTCCTGTTCGTTCTGTTCGGCGCGCTTCTCGAAAGGGCGGGCGCGGGCAATTACTTCGTCAAGATCGCCTTCGGGCTGATGGGACGCTATCGGGGCGGGCCGGCCAAGGCGGCGGTTCTCGGCTCGGCCTCGACCGGGCTTATCTCGGGCTCGTCGGTGGCGAACGTCGTCACCACCGGCACGTTCACGATCCCGCTGATGAAGCGCACCGGCTATCCGCCGATCAAGGCCGGCGCGATCGAGGTCTCGGCCTCGGTCAACGGGCAGATCATGCCCCCGATCATGGGCGCGGCGGCGTTCCTCATCGCGGAATATGTCGGGATTTCCTACCGCGAGGTGGTCTATCACGCCATCGTCCCGGCGCTGCTGACCTATATGTCGCTGTTCTACGTCGTCGATATCGAGGCGCGGAAATACAATCTGCGCGGGCTGCCATATGTCCCGCATCGCCCCGTCCGCTCGAGCGTGATGATCGGCGCGATGACGATCTCGGGCATCCTGATCTTTTCGTGGCTGGTCGGGTTCGGCCTTGGCTGGACGCGGAGCGTCTTTGGCCCGGCCGCGACATGGGTGGTCGCCTTGGGGTGTCTTGCGATCTACCTGATCTCGGTCGCGATCCGCGCGCGCTTCCCTGATCTCGAGGCGGACGATCCCGAGAAAATGGCGCAGGAACTGCCCGACGCCGCCGGAACGGCCCCGCAGGGTATCCACTATTTCCTGCCGGTCTTTATCCTGATCTGGTGCCTGATGGTGGAAGAGCTCTCGCCCGGTCTCTCCGCGTTCTACGCCTGTCTTGCGATGATGTTCGTCGTGCTGACCCAGCGTCCGCTGATCGCGATGTTCCGCGGCGCGGGGCGGGTCGGGGCCGAGTTGCGCGAGGGCTTCGTCGATCTGATCGAGAGCCTTGCGACCGGCGCGCGCAACATGGTCAGCATCGCCATCGCGACCGCCGCCGCCGGGATCGTGGTCGGCACCGTCGCGATGACCGGGGTGAGCCTCGTGATGACCGAGATCGTGATCACCGTCTCGGGCGGCAACCTTCTGATCATGCTGCTCATGACGGCGCTGATCTGCATGATCGTCGGGCTGGGGATGCCGACCACGGCGAACTATGTCGTGGTCGCGACCCTGCTTGCACCGGTGATCGTCGAGGTGGCCACGCTGAACGGGCTCGCCGTCGCGCTGGTGGCGGTCCATCTTTACGTGTTCTATTTCGGGCTGATGGCCGATGTGACGCCGCCGGTGGGGCTTGCCTCGTTCGCGGCCTCGGCGATCTCACGGGCGGATCCGCTCTGGACCGGGATCCAGGCGTTTCTTTACGAGATGCGCACCGCGATCCTGCCGCTGGCGTTCATCTATAACCACAAGCTGCTGCTGATCGGCGTGGAAAGCTGGATGAACCTGATCATCGTCGTCTCGGTCTCGCTGATCGCGATGCTGGCCTTCGTGTCGGTGACGCAGCAGATCTTCGTCAGCCGCAGCCGCCTGTGGGAAACCGCCGTGCTGGCGCTGGCCGCGCTGATGATCTTCCGGCCGGGCCTCTTCATGGACCGCGTCGCCAACCCCTATCTGGAGCTGCCCCCGTCCGAGCTGTTCGCGCGGGCCGAGGCGGTGCCCTCGGGCGGGTTCCTGACCTTCGAGGTCGAGGGGATGGATCTGTCGGGCGATGATTACTCGCGGATCGTGCGCCTGCCGATGGGCGATGCCGGCCGTCCGGGCGCCGAGCGGCTGGCCGGAGCGGGCGTTCAGGTCTCGGAATTCGGCGGGCAGGTGCAGGTCATCAACGTGAACTTCCGCTCGCAGGCCGACCGCCTGAACATGGAGCCGGGCCAGAATGTGAGCCATGTTCTGCAAGCGAACCCCAGCCGGCCCGCGCCGGAATGGGTCTACCTGCCTGCCCTTGCGCTGATCGCTTTGGTCGGTGCGGTCCAGTGGCGGCGGCGCGATTGGGATCAGCCCCATATGCCGACGCGGCGAGAGCGTGCGGCGGCAGCCCGCGCCAGTTAAGCATCGCGGCGCGGCAAGAAACAGACGGCGGGCCCCACCGGTCCGCCGTTTTCTTATCGCGCGCGGCCGCCCCCAAGGCCGCCACTTGCCGCAACGTCGCGCCGCCCCGCCCCTTTCATTTGCAACAAACTTCGCGGCGCGGCCCGAATCCGCCCAGTTGAGGCTTGATTTGCAAACGCTAATCGCTTCTATTTTGCGCACGTCTCGTCTAACGTGGCGAAATCAAGCCCGGAAAAGGGCCTGCCAACAGGGAGAACTCCATGACATCGCTGAAGAAGCTTTCGACGCTGACCGCCAGCACCGCGCTGGTTGCGGCCACGCTGACCTTCGCGGCGCCGGCCGATGCCGAAACGCTGCGCTGGGCGCGCGTCGCCGACGCGCTGACGCTCGATCCGCATTCGCAGAACGAGGGGCCGACCTCGACGCTGCTGCACAATATCTATGAAACGCTCGTCCTGCGTGAGCTGGACGGCTCGCTCTCGCCGCGCCTCGCGACCTCGTGGGAAATCCACCCCGAGGATGAAACGGTCTGGGTCTTTACCCTGCGCGAAGGCGTCAAGTTCCATGACGGCACTGACCTGACCGCCGAGGATGTGGTGTTCTCGCTGAACCGTCTGCGCTCGGAGACGTCGGATTTCCGCGCGCTTCACGCCGCCGTTCGCGACGTCACCGCCGAAGATGATCTGACCGTTCACATCCACATGGACGGCCCGGCCCCGCTTTACCCGCAGAACCTGACCAACGCGTTCATCATGGATCAGGCGTGGTCCGAGGCGAATGACGTGGTCGAGCCGCAGCATTTCGCCGCCGGCGAGGATAACTACGCCGCGCGCAACACCAACGGGACCGGCCCCTACCGGCTCGTCTCGCGCGATCCCGAAGTGCGCACCGTGCTCGAGCATTTCGAGGATCACTGGGACGAAGCCCCCGCCGTGACCGAGATCATCTACACCCCGATCACCGAGGCCGCGACCCGCGTTGCCGCGCTGCTGTCGGGCGAGGTCGATTTCGTTCAGGACGTGCCGGTGCAGGACATCTCGCGGCTGGAAAACACCGCTGGCGTGACCGTGACCACCGGGCCGGAAAACCGGACGATCTATTTCGGCTACGATCTCGAGATTGACGAGCTGCGCTCGGGCAATACGGGCGACAACCCGTTCAAGAAACCCGAAGTGCGCGAGGCATTCGCGCTCGCGCTTGACCGCGACGCCATTCAGGACGTCGTGATGCGCGGCCAGTCCGACCCGACCGGCGTTGCGGTGCCGCCCTTCGTCAACGGCTGGACCGAAGAGCTGGACGCCTATCCCGAGCCCGATGTCGAGCGCGCCAAAGAGCTGCTCGCCGAGGCGGGCTATGAGGACGGCTTCTCGCTTGATCTCAACTGCCCGAACGACCGCTACCTGAACGACGAGGCGATCTGTCAGGCTTATGTCGGGATGCTGGGCCAGATCGGCGTGAACGTGAATCTGGTCGCGCAGTCGCGCAACCTGCACTTCCCGCTGGTTCAGAACGGCGAGACCGACTTCTTCCTGATGGGCTGGGGCGTGCCGCCCTTCGACAGCCAGTATGTGTTCGACT
>JAUNRZ010000151.1:0-2013 GCA_030539455.1 Paracoccus sp. (in: a-proteobacteria)
CGGAGCGGTCGTGGTCGCGGGCGGATCAACGTCGATGGTGACGTTGTTCGTGGTGTCGGCAGCCGGAGCGGTCGACGTCGCCGCCGGGGCGGTGTCGGTCACGGTCGGCGTGTTGTTGCCGCGCAGGAAGAAGAACCACAGCAGGGCCAGCACGACAAGCGCGACCAGCGCGATCATCATGACGTTCGGGCCCGAGCTTTCGGTCGTCGAAACATGCGTGGTGTTATGCGTCGCGCCCACGGGGCGGTCGGCATCGACCGGGCGGTTGGGATCGACCGGACGGTTCGGATCGTGGCGGTGCGGGTCGGTGTTGTGGTCGCTCATTATTTTGTCCTTTCAAATGCCGTGCGGGGCAATTCTGTGGCGCAACGCCCCATTTTCGCTTGGGTTCCAGAAAAAACCCGCATCGGTCGAAAAACACCGCTTAAATCAGCGGTTTCTTGCCGCGCGGGCGCAAGGCGGCTATGCTGGGCGCTCATTTGCTGAAGGTTAATCTGCGATGCTGGCTTATATCGACGTCGAGAAGGAACCGCTTGGCCTGCTGTTTCTGGGCGATCTCGCGCGCAGCCTGACCGCAGACGGGATCAAGGTTGCCGGCGCGGTCCGCACGCCCGGAGAGAAGGGGCTCGCGCGGCGCGATATGCGGCTTTCGATTTTGCGCGACGCCGGGCCCGAGGTGGTGATCTCGCAAGATCTCGGGCCGGGCGCGACGGGCTGCCGGCTTGATCCCGGCGCGCTCGAACAGGCGGCGCATCGCGCCGTTCTGGCCATGCCGGGCGCCGAGCTGGTGATCGTCAACAAATTCGGCAAGCAAGAGGCATTCGGGCGCGGCATGTGCAGCCTGATCGCCGCAGCGGTCGAGGCCGGGCTGCCCGTCCTGACCTGCGTGGACCGCCCGCAGCGCGCGGATTTCGAGGCTTTTGCGGGCGAGTTCGCGACCAGGATCACCGCCGCAGAGGCCGAAATCTGGTGCCGCGACGCGATCCGCCGGGACGCTGCATGATTGAGGTCGATGCGCGCGGCCTGCTCTGCCCGCTGCCGGTTTTGCGACTGCGCAAGGTGCTGCTCGCCCAGCCTCCCGGCTCTGCCGTGGCCCTGATCGCCACCGACCGCATGGCCGCGATCGACGTGCCGCATTTCTGCGCCGAGGGCGGGCATGAGCTTCTGCACACCGCTGATCTGGACGATGGCGCGACCCGGTTCGAGGTGCGCCGGGGCGGCTGAGCAACGTTGCCGAAAGCGCGCGGCAGCTTAACCCCGGTCTAGCCCCCCCGCCGCGATGGCCGCCATGTTCAGGATGTCGTTCACCGTCGAGACCGTCGCGCAAAGCTGGATCGGTTGCGCGACGCCCGTCAGGATCGGCCCGATCACCGTGGCGCCCGCCATCTCTTGCAGCAGCTTCACCGAGATGCTGGCCGAGTGCCGGGCCGGCATGACCAGCACGTTCGCCGGCCCCGAAAGCCGCGAGAACGGATAGCGCGCCGCCTGCTCGGGGTTGAGCGCGACATCGACGGTCATCTCGCCCTCATACTCGAAATCCACCCGGCGCGTGTCGAGAACCTTGGTCGCGTCGGCCATCTTTACCGCGCGTTCCGAGATCGGATAGCCGAAGGTCGAGAAGGACAGGAACGCCACGCGCGGCTCGATCCCGATGCCGCGCGCCACCCCTGCGGCGCGGGTTGCGATATCGGCCAGATCCTCGGGCTCGGGCCATTCGTGAACAAGGGTGTCACCGATCAGCACGACCCGCCCCTTGAGCAGCACCGCCGAGACGCCGACGACATGATCCTGCGGGCGCAGGTCGAACACATGGCCAAGCTGCGCCAGAACATGGGCGCTTTTGCGCGTCGCACCCGTCACCAGACCGTCGCCATGCCCATGCGCCAGCATCAACGCGCCGAACACATGGCGGTCGCGATTGGCCATCTTGTGCGCGTCCTCTCGGTCGACGCCCTTGCGCTGAAGCCGCGCGTAAAGATGCTGGTGATAAGTGTCGAGATGGCGCGTATTGGC
>JAUNRZ010000151.1:2113-4801 GCA_030539455.1 Paracoccus sp. (in: a-proteobacteria)
ACGGCGGGCGGGACGATATGGATCAGCCTCGGATCGAACGGGGTGGGGATGATGTAGTCGCGCCCGAATTGCAGCTTGCGCCCATAGGCGACGGCGACCTCGTCCGGCACGTCCTCGCGCGCGAGCTCGGCCAATGCGCGGGCGCAGGCGATCTTCATCTCGTCATTGATCGCGCGGGCGTGGATGTCGAGCGCCCCGCGAAACAAATAAGGAAAGCCCAGCACGTTGTTGACCTGATTGGGATAATCGCTGCGCCCGGTCGCGACGATCGCATCGGGGCGCACGGCGTGGGCCTCTTCGGGGGTGATCTCGGGGTCCGGGTTTGCCATCGCGAAGATGACCGGCTTGTCGGCCATCGAGGCGACCATCTCGGGCGTGACCGCGCCCTTGGCCGAGACGCCAAGGAACACATCCGCGCCCTTCATCGCCTCGTCCAGCGTCCGCAGATCGGTGGCGATCGCGTGCGCGGATTTCCACTGGTTCATCCCCTCGGTGCGGCCCTGATAGATGACGCCTTTCGTGTCGCACATGATGCAGTTCTCATGCGGCGCGCCCATCGCCTTCAGCAGCTCGAGACAGGCGATCCCCGCCGCGCCCGCGCCGTTCAGGACGATGCGCACATCCTCGATCCGCTTGCCGCTGAGCTCGAGCGCGTTGATCAGCCCCGCCGCGCAGATGACCGCGGTGCCGTGCTGGTCGTCGTGAAAGACGGGGATGTCCATCAGCTCTTTGAGGCGCTGCTCGATGATGAAGCACTCGGGCGCCTTGATGTCCTCGAGGTTGATCCCGCCGAAGGTCGGGCCCATCAGCCGGACCGCCTGAATGATCTCTTCCGCGTCCTCGGTGTCGAGCTCGATATCGATCGCGTTGACGTCGGCAAAGCGCTTGAACAGAACCGCCTTGCCCTCCATCACCGGCTTCGAGGCAAGCGCGCCAAGATTGCCGAGCCCCAGAATCGCCGTTCCGTTCGAGACGACCGCGACCATGTTGCCCTTGGTGGTGTAGTCATAGGCGGTCTCGGGACGCTCGGCGATCGTCTCGACCGGGACCGCGACGCCGGGGCTGTAGGCCAGCGACAGATCGCGCTGCGTCGCCATCGGGGTTGACGGGACGATGTCGTATTTCCCCGGCCGCGGCTCGAGGTGATAGCGCAGCGCCTCGTCGGGGGTGATCCGCGCGCCCCGGTGCTTTTGATTGCTCATGCTGGTCCCTCTCCCCTCGTTTGGTTTCATGATTAACGAAGGGTCGGACATGCGCAACGTTTTTGGCGCGCTGCGCTGCGCGGGGGAACGGGGATTGCCGCCGCAGGGCGGCCCGCGTAACCTGCCGCCATGACCTTGCTGATCACCCATGACGCGGCCCGGCGCCACCTGACCCCGGACGGCCACCCTGAACAGGTGGCGCGTTACGGCGCGGTGATGGATGCGCTGGAGGGTCTCGATATGCGGCGGATCGAGGCGCCGGTTGCGGATGATGCCGAGATACTCCGCTGCCATCCGCAAAGCTATCTGGACCGGATCCGCGCGGCGCTGCCGGATGAGGGGTTTGCGATGCTGGACGGAGATACGCATCTCTCGCCCGGCTCGCTCGAGGCGGCCTTGCGGGCGGTCGGGGGCGCCATTGCGGGCGTCGATGCGGTGCTGGACGGTCGCGCGGGCAGCGCCTTTGTCGCGATGCGCCCGCCGGGCCATCATGCCGAGCGCGAGACCGCGATGGGGTTTTGCCTGTTCGGGACCGCCGCGATCGCCGCGAAATACGCGCTGGACGCGCGCGGGCTGGAGCGTGTCGCGGTGCTGGATTTCGACGTCCATCACGGGAACGGCACGCAAGATCTGCTTTGGGACGAAAAGCGCGCGTTCTTCGCCTCGACCCACCAGATGCCGCTTTATCCCGGCAGCGGGCATGAGCGCGAGAAGGGCGCTCACGGCCAGATCATGAATGTCGCGCTGCCGCCCGGCACGGCAGGGGCCGAAGCGCGCGCAGCCTGGGGCGATATTATCGAGGCGATGCGCGAGACGCGGCCGCAGCTTGTGATCGTCTCGGCAGGGTTTGACGCGCACCACGCCGACCCGCTGGCCAATCTGAACTGGGACGAGGACGATTTCGCCGTCATAACCGACTGGATCGCCGCTGCCGCGCAAAGCTCGGGCGCGCCGGTGGTGTCCTGCCTTGAAGGCGGCTACAACCTCGACGCGCTCGGCCCGTCGGTCCGGGTCCATGTCGAATCGCTGATGAGGGTGTGCGGATGAGTGACCAGATCAAGGACATGTCCTTCGAGGACGCCATGAAAGAGCTTGAGGGCGTTGTGTCGAAGCTCGAGCGCGGCGAGGCGACGCTGGACGAATCCATCGCGCTTTACGAGCGCGGCGCGATGCTGCGCGCCCATTGCGAGGCGCGGCTGAAAGCGGCCGAGGAACGGGTCGAGAAAATCACGCTGAATGCCGGTCAGCCGACCGGGACGACTCCGGTCGAAGGGCTCTGATCGGTGGAGGGCGCGCAGGCGATGCTGGCGCGCGCATCGGCTTCGGTCGGCGCCGCGCTCGATCAGGCGATGCGCGATCTTCCGCCGGGCGATCTGTCCGATGCGATGCGCTATGCGGCCTCGGGCGGCAAGCGGCTGCGCGCGGCCTTGGTGCTGGAATCGGCGCGGCTTCACGGGGTCGAGCAGACGGCGGCGCTGCCGGTCGC
>JAUNRZ010000152.1:0-3129 GCA_030539455.1 Paracoccus sp. (in: a-proteobacteria)
AAACTTGATAAGTGCAATTATGGCGCCTATCCCTTCTTGAACCAACGCGGTTTCAAGAGGAGGAGAAGATGAAAAAGCGGATTTTTATGGGGGCGATTTCGGCGCTCGTGATTATGGCGGTCTCGCCCGTCAAAGCGCAGGCCGAGGTCAGTTTTGCCGGGGAGACGATCGAAATTCTGGTGCCGGCCGATGCGGGTGGCGGGTCGGACGTTTATGCTCGGCTCTTTGCGCCTTACTGGACGAAATATCTGCCCGGCAACCCGGTCGTGATGATCCGCAACATGCCCGGCGGCGGTCAGACGGTCGGGGCGAATTTCTTTGACCAGCGCGGGCCGACCGATGGAACGATGCTGTTCGTCACCTCGGGATCGACGCATTTCCCCTATCTGCTGGGCGATGGCCGCGCCCGCTATGACATGAGCAGCTGGATCCCGGTGCTCGGATCGCCAAACGGGGCAGCCGTCTATACGACGCCGCGGCTTGGTATCGAAAGCTGGGAACAGGCCGCGGAATTGCAGGACGATGCTCTGGTCTTTGCCAGTCAGGGGCCGACCTCGCTCGACATGGCCCATGCGCTCAGCTTCGAGCTGCTCGGCTTTGAGGTGCAGAACGTGATGGGCTTCACCGGGCGCGGGCCGGGCCGCATCGCCTTTGAGCGGGGCGAGACGAATATCGACGCGCAGACGACGCCGGCCTATCTGGCGAGCGTGATGCCTCTGGTCGAGGACGGCACGGCGATCCCGCTTTATGCGCTTGGGGCGGTGGATGCGGACGGAAATATCCAGCGCGATCCGACCTTCCCGGATCTCCCCAGCTTTCCCGAGCTTTACGAGCATATCCACGGCGAGGCCCCGAGCGGCGACAAGTTCGACGTCTGGCGCGCGCTCTATCTGGCCGGTTTCGGCGCGCAGAAACACAATGTCCTGCCCGCCGGCACCGCGCCTGAAATCGTCGCCGCCTATCGCGAGGCGGCGGAGCAGATCGTCGCGGACCCCGATTTTCAGCGTGATGCCGCGGCCGAATTGGGCGCCTACAGCCAGTTCACGGGCGATCAGGCGCAGGCGATCTGGGATCAGGTCACGAATTTCCCCGAGGAGGACCGCGCATGGCTGGCCGATTGGCTGATGGAGCGGTTCAACATCCGCATCTGACGCCGGGCAGGGCGCTATACCCCGGCCTGCGGCGGTGCTAGATTGTCTTGCCACCAGTCTCGGGACAGCATGTCAGTTACCAACAGCCCGCTTGCCCTGCGCATCGCTCGCGACATCAAGGCCGGCATTGCCGCCGGTCAGATCGCGCCGGGCGATCACATGCGGGCGCAGAAGCTGGCCGACCAGTTTGGCGTCTCGCGGTCTCCTGTCCGCGAGGCGCTGCTTTTGCTGATGGACGAGGGGTTTCTGGACCAGCAGCAGAATCGCGGCTTTTTCGTGCGCCATGATCTGCCGCAGCTGGACACGGCCCCGCCCGATGATGACGCGCAGCCCTTTGAAGAGCCGGGCGAGTATCAGACCATCGCCGCTGACTGGCTGACGGACCGCATCCCCGCCGAGGTGACAGAGCAATATCTGCGCGACCGCTATGCGCTGACCAAGACGCAACTCGGCTATGTGCTGCTCCGCGCCGTCCGCGAGGGCTGGGCCGAGCGCAAGGACGGCTATGGCTGGCGCTTTCTGCCGGTCGCCAAAACGCCCGAGACGTTCGAGCAGATCTATCGCTTTCGGATGCAGATCGAGCCTGCCGCGATGCTCGAGCCCGGCTATACGGTCGACCACGCCGCCCTGGCCGAACAGCGCCGGATCCAGCAGCGAATGCTCGATCACGATATAGAACATGCGCCGGGCGAGCGGCTGCTCGATTACGGCGCGCAGTTCCATGAAGAGTTGATAAAATTCTGCCGCAACCCGTTCTTTCATCAGGCATTGGTGCGGGTGAACCGGATGCGGCGTCTGATGGAATACCGCTCGCGCGTGGACCGCCGGCGGCTTTACAATCAGTGCACGGAGCATCTGGAGATGCTCGACTTGCTCGAGCGTGGAGAGATCGCCGAGGCGGCCAATTTCATGCGTCGCCATCTGGGCGGCGCTCTGGAGACGAAATCGCCGGTGGTGCTGGCGCCAGACGGCTACCAATCCACGTCGAAGGTTGTGACCACGTCCTGAACCTGCGCCGGTGTCAGCAGAACCGGCTGGGCGTGGCGCAGCAGCAATGTCAGCCGCGCGGTTTCCTCGAGTTCTTCGACGGCGTGAACGGCAGCCTCAAGATCCTTGCCCGCCACGACCGGCCCGTGATTGGCCAGCAGAACAGCCGAGCGGCGCCCCGCCAACCCCCTGATCGCATCGCCCGTCGCAGGATCGCCGGGGCGGAAATAGGGCAGCAATTTGACCCGGCCGAGCCGCATCACGGAATAGGCTGTCAGCGGCTTCAGCGCGCAATCGGGATCGGTCTCCGGCAGCATCGAGACGGCAACCGAATGGGTCGAGTGCAGATGCACGACCGCCCCGGCGCTGCGGCGCGTTTCGTAAAACGCGCTGTGGAGCGGCATCTCCTTGGTCGCCGGATCGCCGTTGATCTGGCGGCCTGAGGCGTCGAAATGGGCCAGCCGCGCCGGGTCCAGCCGCCCCATGCTGGTGCCGGTGGGCGTCGCGAGCAGGCCGCCATCACTGGTTCGGGCGGTGATATTGCCCGAGGCTCCGGCGGTCAGGCCACGGTCGAACAGCGAACGGGCCAGATCGCAGATCATCTCGCGCAGGGCGCTTTCGGTCATGATGTGTCCCCCAACATGGTGGCGGCCTCGGTAAAGAAGTCCGGGCCGCCAAAATTGCCGGATTTCAGTGCCAGAACCAGATCGCCGGCACGCAATGCCGGAACGCCGGGCGCGATTTCCGGGCCGATCTCCAATTCGCGCAGCCCCAGACCGCTCACCACCGCGCCCGAGGTCTCGCCCCCGGCCGAGATCAGCCGCCGCACCCCGCCGGCAACGAGATGGCGGGCGAGATGGGCGAAAAACCCCTCGATCGCCGTCGCGGCGCGGTCGCGGCCATAGCGGTCCTGAACCGCTTCAACTCGCGCCGGATCGGCCGAGGAATAGATCAACGGCAGATCGTCCTGTCGCAGCGCCCAGTCGGCCAG
>JAUNRZ010000152.1:3229-4782 GCA_030539455.1 Paracoccus sp. (in: a-proteobacteria)
CCGGCGCGGCCAATGGCGCGCAGATCCTCGTCCCGCACCGCATCGACCACGATCAGCGTTCGGCCCGCCGCGACCTCGGTATCGAGCGCAGCCCGCAGTCCTGCCTCGCCTGACATGACCGCCGCAAGCCCGACATGACCGACAGGGCGGCGGCTTTGCCGCGCGAGACAACGGCGGATGTCCGGATCGCGCATCGGAGTCAGCGGGTGATCGCGCATCCCGCTTTCGGACAAAAGACGGTCGCCGACGAACAGATGCCCGGCATAAACCGTGCGGCCGGTGGCCGGAAAGGCCGGGCAGATCAGCGCGCGGTCGGCGCCCAGCCGATCCATCAGCGCCTCGGTCACCGGGCCGATATTGCCCTCATCGGTGGAGTCAAAGGTCGAGCAATATTTGAACATGAACTGCCGACAGCCCTGCGCGATCAGCCACTCCAGCGCGGCCAGCGATTGGCGCACGGCCTCCGCCGCCGGAATGGTGCGGGATTTGAGGGCGATCACTCCCGCCTCGACCTCGGGCGCGGCGGGCGCATCCGGCACGCCGACATATTGCGTGACCCGCATCCCGCCCTTGGCCAATGTCACGCCCAGATCGCTGGACCCGGTGAAATCATCGCCGATGCAGCCCAAAAGCATTGCCGCCCCCTATTCTTGCGCCGCGCGGGCGCGCGACAGGATCAGCGGAATGATACCGCCTGCGGTCAGTTGCCGAATCTCTTGCCGGGTCGCGATCTCGGCCACGCAATCGAGCCGCATCTCGCCGCCATCGGCCCTTTGCAGCACGACCGGCACCGCCGAGCCGGGAGCGAGGCTGTCCGACGCCGCGTCGATCTCGAAGCGGTCGGCGGGACTGATGTTCAGCGCCTCGGGCTGCGCATTCGCGGGCAGGCGCAGCGGCAGAATGCCCATCGCGATCAGATTGGCGCGGTGGATTCGCTCGAACCCCAGCGCCAGCACCGCCCTGACCCCCAGCAGAGCCTGCCCCTTGGCCGCCCAATCGCGCGAGGATCCCATGCCGAACCGCTCGCCCGCGACGATGACCAGCGGCTGGCCGGCATCGGCCAGCGCGGCGGCGGCATCCGGCAGCGGCATACAGCCCGCGCCATCGGGGCCGGGCGTCGTCGCGGGCGGGCAGTCGGGGGCCAGCAGGTTGCGCGCATCGCGATTGGCGAACAAGCCGCGCAGCATGACCTGCCAATTGCCGCGCCGCGCGGCGTAGACGTTCAGATCGGCGGGGTTTTCGCCCTTCTCGGTCAGGTAACGCCCGGCCTCGCTCTCGGCAGGGATCTGACCGGCGGGCGAGATGTGATCGGTGGTCATGTCGTCGCCCAGAACCATCAATGCCCGTGCCGTATATCGGCCAAGCCGCGTGGGCGGCGGGTCGAGCGCGAAGGGCGGCGGGCGCAGATAGCTCGAGCCTGCCGACCAGGGGAAGGTCGGCGTGGCGGGCGCATCCAGCGCAGCCCACGCGGCGCTGTCGCCGGCCTCGGCAAAGGCGCCCTTCACGTCATCCGGGCGCAGCGCGGCCGACAGGGCGGCGTCGATGTCATCGCT
>JAUNRZ010000153.1 GCA_030539455.1 Paracoccus sp. (in: a-proteobacteria)
ACCCCCGGCGTGACAGGCCGGTACTCTAACCAACTGAGCTACAACCGCATCTCACCAACCCGGCTGAATCGCCCGCCGGGTCAGGGGGATTTACGCGCCCGCGCCCGGCGCGTCAAGGCGCGATTGAGAAAAAGATGGGCAGCGACGGGCGGCCGGATCGTGCCCCCGCCTCGCAGGAGCCAGGGTGGGTAGCGTCTCGCGATAACTCTGGGGCGGGCCCGGACCCGCGCCCGGAACGCTTCGCGCATCTTCTGCGCCGAAATACTCCGGGGGTGAGGCGCGCAGCGCCGAGGGGGCAGCGCCCCTTGCTTCAGCGCGAGCGGACCATCCCCATGATCGCCTTGGTTTCCTCGACGATGGGGCGGGCGATGGCCTCGGCGCGATCGGCGCCCTCGCCGAGTATGCGGTCGATCTCGGCCGGATCGGCGCTGTACTCGTTCATCCGCGCAGTGATCGGGGCCAGAGCATCGACCGCGAGCTCGGCAAGGGCGGGCTTGAAGGCGCCAAAGCCCTGACCCTCGAACCTCGCCAGCACCGCGTCCGGCGTCTCGCCCGCAAGCGCGGCGTAGATATTGACGAGGTTCCTCGCCTCGGGGCGGTCCTTCAGCGCCTCGATACTGCCGGGCAGCGGCTCGGCGTCGGTCCGGGCCTTGCGGATCTTCTGCGCGATCGCGTCCGCATCGTCGGTGAGGTTGATCCGGCTTGCATCGGACGGGTCCGATTTCGACATCTTCTTCGTGCCGTCCCGCAGCGACATGACGCGCGTGGCGGTGCCTTCGATCAACGGCTCGGTGATCGGGAAGAAATCCACGCCGTAATCATGGTTGAACTTCGCCGCGATGTCGCGGGTCAGCTCGAGATGCTGTTTTTGATCCTCGCCCACCGGCACAGCGGTCGCGTGATAGGCCAGAATATCGGCCGCCATCAGCGAGGGGTAGGCCAGCAGCCCGAGGCTGGAATTCTCGCTGTTCTTGCCCGCCTTGTCCTTGAACTGGGTCATCCGGTACATCCAACCGACCCGCGCCACGGTGTTGAAGAGCCACGCCAGCTCGGCATGAGCGGGCACCTGGCTCTGGTTGAAAAGGATCGACTGCGCCGGGTCCACCCCCGCCGCCATGAACGCCGCCGCCGCCGCGCGGGTCTGGGCGCGCAGCGTCTCGGGGTCTTGCCAGACGGTGATCGCGTGGAGGTCCACGACGCAGTAAACCGTCTGCGGCCCGGTCCCCTGCAATTCGGCAAAGCGTTTGAGCGCGCCCAGATAATTGCCCAGCGTCAGCCCGCCCGAGGGCTGGATGCCGGAAAAGATGCGGGGGGTGTGGGTCGTGCTCATATCGCTTGCCTGCTTGGAAATCTCGCGCATTTGGCTTACCGCTTGCCCCGACCGGGCGCAACTGCCCAAGCCTTTGGAGACGACATGCGCCCCGCCTATTCCGAACCGCTGTTCAACCAGCTTCCGCCGATCGTATGGCTGCTGACCGCGCCGATCATCCTCTCGGAGATCGCATTCGCGCTCGCCGGCATGGGCTTTCTTGGCGGTGGAGGCGGCGCGCTGCGGGTCGATGCGATCAACGCCTCGGCCTATCTGCCCGAGATCGTGCTGCTGATGTGGAACACTGGCGGGATCGAGCCATCCGTTCTTCTGCGGCTGCTGACCTATCCGTTCATCCACGGCTCGTTCACCCATGCGCTGTTCGTGACTGTGTTCACGCTCGCCCTCGGCAAGCTGGTCGCCGAGCAGTTCCGCCCGGTTGCCTTTCTTGTGCTCTTTTTCGGCGCGGCGGTGCTGAGCGGGGTGCTTTACACCATCGTCATGGGCGCGGTTGGCATCCGCGCCACGCCGCTTGTCGGGGGGTATCCGCCCGTTTACGCTCTGGTCGGCGCGTTCACCTTCATCCTCTGGGTACGGCTGGGACAAGAGCAGGCCAACCGGATGCGCGCCTTCGTTCTGATCGGGATGCTGCTGCTGTTCCAGCTTGTGTTCGGCCTTCTATCGGATTGGCGCGGCACGGACTGGGTGGCCGATCTGATCGGGTTCATCATCGGGTTCGGGCTGTCATTCGTGCTGATCCCCGGCGGGTTTCAGCGCGCGGTGCGCGCCATCCGCCATCGCTAGCGCTTCCGCCTGATATTGGCGCGCAGATCGGCCAGCGGCAGCGCGCCGGTCGCGAAGGACAGCGCGAAATAGATCGCAGCGCCGCCGAACACCAGAATCGCCAGCTCGGCCACGCGGCCAAGGCTGGCGGTCCAGCCCATCATCAGCCAAAGCGCGCCCGCCATCAGCACCGAGCACAGCAGGATGCGCGGCGCTGCCCTCAGAAGCCGCGCATCCCACCGCGCGGCGCGGCCCATCCGCCGCGTGCCGAGCCAAAGCTGCGCGACCATCACCCAGGCCGCGACGGTCGTGCCGATGGCCGCGGCCAGAAACCCGATCGACCAGGCCAGCCCGAACGCCACTGCCGCGTTGACCACCATGGAATGAACCGCATAGCGGAAGGGCGTTTTCGTGTCCTCGCGCGCGAAATAAAGCGGCTGGAGGATTTTTTGCAGCACAAAGGCCGGCAGCCCGAGCGCGTAGACGATAAGCGCGTTGGCGGTCTGGCGCGTGTCATGGGCGGTGAACTCGCCGCGCTCGAACAGGGTCTGGACCATCGGCACGGCGATGACCGCGATGGCGAAGGCCGCCGGCAGCGTCAGGAAGAGCCCGAACTGCGCCGCGCGGCTGAAGGATTCTTGCCCGCCCAGATCGTCGCCCGCCTTCAGGCGGCGCGACAGCTCGGGCAGCAGCACCACGGCGACGGCCGCGCCGACGACGCCCAAGGGAAGCTGATAGAGCCGGTCCGAATAGGCCAGCCACGCAATAGCGCCGTCAAAGAACGAGCCGACCTGCCGGCCGACCAGCAGGTTGATCTGCACCACGCCTCCGGCAAAGATCGCCGGCAGCGCGACGCGCAGAAGATGGCGCATATCGGGCGAGAGGGTCGGGCGCGCGATCCGCAGCGTCCAGCCATTTCGATGCGCGTCCCACCACACCAGCCCGAGCTGCGCGATCCCGGTGATGGGCGTCGCCCAGGCCAGCGTCAGCCCCAGATCCCAGCCGAGATAATACCCGGCCACCATCCCGACGATGAACAGCAGGTTCAGCAAAACCGGCGCCGCCGCCGCCGCCGTGAACCGCCCATTGGCGTTCAGCACACCCCCCACCATCGAGGCGAGCGAGATCAGCAGGATATAGGGAAACGTGATCCGCCCATATTGCACGGCGAGATCGAACCTCTCGTCACCGCGAAACCCCGCCGCCATCGCCGTCACCAGAAGCGGCATCGCGATCATCCCGAGCGCCGAGAAGATCAGCAGGACCGAGGCCAGCCCCGAATACGCCTCTTGCGCAAAGCGGCGCGCCTCGTCCGGGCTTTCCAGCTTTTTCGAGAAGATCGGAACGAAGGCGGTGTTGAACGCGCCCTCGGCGAAAAAGCGGCGGAACATGTTGGGCAGCGACAGCGCGACCAGAAACGCCTGCGCCACCGGGCCCGATCCAAGCCACGCGGCCATCAGAATGTCGCGCACAAAGCCGGTGACGCGTGACAGGAAGGTCCACAGCCCGACGGCGAGAAAGCCGCGCACGAGACGGTTTGCCATGATTGCCTAGCCTCCGGCGCGCTCGGCGCCCTCGCGGATCGCCTGCCGCAGTTTCTTTTCCAGCGCCTCGCGCTTGGCCGGGCCGGTCAGTTTCAGGCCGAACATATCCTTGACGTAAAAGCTGTCAACGACCTGAGCGCCAAAGGTCGCGATCACGGCGCTTGCGATCTGGATATGGTTCGCCGCGAGCGTGCGCGCCAGATCGTGCAGCAGGCCGGGCCGGTCGCGCGTGTCCACCTCGATGATCGTGTAGATGTCGCTGCCCTCATTGTCGAAGGTGATATGGGTCGGGAATTTGAACGCACGCTCGCGCTTTTTGAGCTGATCGCGGTCGGCGAACGCATCGCGCGCGACCAGATCGCCCTTGAGCGTGCGGTCGATCATCTTGGTCAGCCGCGCCAGTTGATCGGCGGGGTAGGGATGGCCCTCGCGGTTCTGGACCCAGAACACCGCCGTCGCGAACCCGTCCTTCGAGGTATAGGTGCGCGCATCGACGACGTTCGCTCCGACAAGCGCAAGCGCGCCGGCGAGCCGCGCGAAGATGCCGGGATGATCGGCCAGAACGAAGGCCACCCGCGTTGCATCGCGGTCGGGGTCGGGGTGGAGATCGATGCGGATCTCGTCATCGCCGAGCCCCGACAGCATCTGCGCGAAAAGCGCATGAGTGTCGGTCGGAAGGCCCTGCCAGTAGCTGGAATAATGGCGCCCCGTCTCGGCGCGGATCGCCTTGGCCTCCCAGCCTTGCGCGACAAGCCGGTGGCGCAGCGCGCGGCGCGCCTCGTTCTGGCGCTTTTCGCGGTTCAGCTCCTCGAGCCCGCCTTCCAGAACCGAGGCGGTCTCGTCGTAAAGCTTGCGCAGCAGCATCGCCTTCCAGTTGTTCCACACGCCCGGCCCGACGCCCCGAATATCGCACACGGTCAGCACAAGCAGCAGATCGAGCCGCCGCCTTGTCCGCACCGCCTTGGCGAAATCGCGCACCGTGCGCGGGTCGGAAATGTCGCG
>JAUNRZ010000154.1 GCA_030539455.1 Paracoccus sp. (in: a-proteobacteria)
TTGCTTATGCGGCCTCGCGCTCTTCCAGAGTGCTGAGGATGCCCGCGATATTCGAAGCAGGTGCGCCAATCGCGCCGGCGATGTTCGAGGCAGGGGCGCCGATGCAGCCCACGATCGAAGCGATAAGCTCGTCGCGCGAGGGCATGGCGGCCACGGCTTTCACACCGGCCGGATCCAAGGCCGTGTCGCCCATAGCGCCGCCGAGGATCACGAATTTTTCGTTATCCTTGGCGTATTTCTCGCAGACCTTCGCCGCAGCGACAGGGTCTTCCGAGTAGGACAGCACGGTCATGCCCGTCAGGTAATCGCCGATGCTTGCGCAGGGCTTCCCTTCCAGGGCGATCTTGGCGAGCCTGTTCTTGGCAACGCGGACGGACCCGCCTTCATCGCGCATCCGCGCGCGCAGGTCCTGCATTTGTGCAACCGTCATCCCCTCGTAGCGGGCAACCACCACGACGCCAGAGCTTTCAAAGATCTGGCCGAGTTCCTCGACCACTTGCTCTTTTTGCGCTCTATCCACGGTTCACTCCAAGTTTTGGGGTTTCCCCCGGCTCTCTTATCCCGCGCCCTTGCGGGCGTCGGGTCGGGTCCGCTTGATGGACCCGAGAGCCTTGCGAAAGGGCGAACCTTTCGGAAAACTGATCTCGGCTCCCATCTCGGGAAGGCAATTAAGGGCCAAGGCCCACCCTCCGTCTCGGACGAAAGCAACGGGGCGGCGAATCGCCAGCCCGGTGCAAGAGGCTCATATAGGCCCGGCGGCCGCGCGTTGCAAGCAGGTATCGCCCCGCCGTTAACCAATCCCGCGGCCGCGCCGGTAAAGCCAGGGGGCGAAAAGCGGGGTCAGATACATCGGCACCTGATAGCAGCCGACAAACAGCATGAGGGCGGCGGCGCTGTCGGGCGGAACGGCGGCCAGAAAGATCGCGAGATTACGGTTTCCGGCCAGAATGGCAAGGCTCGCCGGATCGTCCTCGCTCTGCGCCATCAGCCGGAACGTCGCAATCTGAAGGCCAAAGCAGATCAGAAACGACAGCGCGATCCCGGCAAAAAGCGCGGGATCGCCCGCCATCAGGGCCGGCCCGACCGCCGACATCAGCCCGATCACCACGAGCCCCATCGTCAGCGCAAGCCCCGCGTCGATGACTGCCGGAGCGTCCGGCGCACCAAGCGCAGGCACGCGGCGGCGCACCAGCCACGCCCCGCCCGCCGCAAGCGCGATCATCACCACGAGACGGCCCGCCATGCCAAGGCTCGCCGCCAGCATCTCGCCCGCCGCACGCGTCTCGGGCGCGCCGGGCAGCGGCAGAAGGAACAGCACCGGCAGCGCTGTCAGCGGAAGAAACGCGGTCGAGATGACAAGCTGGCGCAGCGCAACGCCCGGATCCGCGCCAGACAGCGCCGCAAGGCCGGGGCTTCCTGTCAGCGGCGGCGCGGCCAGCACAAGAACGACCCCGGCCGCCAGAACGCCGCCAAGCGCGCCAAGGGGCGCCAGCAGCGCAAGCGCAGCCAGCGGCAGGGCAAGCTGCATCGCCAGCATCAACCCGAAGCTACGGCGCAGCGCGCCCCCCTGCCCGCGCGGCGTCATCCCGGCCGGCCCGATCCGCAACGCGGCCAGAAACAGCAGCACCACGATCAGCGGGGCGACGGCAGGCATCATCGCGCGCGAGAGGCCCGGAAAGACGATCCCGATCACCAGACCCGCGACCAGCAAGGCCCGCCCCTGCCGCGCCACCATCTTCGCGGCGGCAAGCGCCGCCAGCTTCATAGCGAGGCTGCGACGCGCGCCGCCTGATCATAGCTGCCCGAAAGCGTGCGCATCAAAGCCGCAAGCCGCGACAGCTCATCGGGCGAGAAGCCCTGCCCCAGCACCGGCTCGATCAGCAGCGCCTCGCGCGCCTTGGCGTAGGCGGCGCACAGCTCGGCCCCGCGCGCGGTCGTCGCGACGGTCTTTTCCTTGCCGGCGCGCCCGGCCACGATCAGCCCGTGCCCGGTCAGCTTGCGCAGCGCATAGCTCGCCAGATGCGTGTCCTCGATATTCATCATCAGGCACAGATCGGCCAGCGTCTTGGCGCGCCCCCGGTGATGAACGAGATGGAGGATCTGCACCTCGAGCGGCGACATCGCCGGCCCGCCCGCCGCGACCATGCAGCGCGTCATCCAGCGCTGAAAGGCGTGGTTGCACATGGTCAGCGCGAATTCGACCTCCGAGAGCTCGGGCAGCCCGGACTGCGCCAGATGCGCGGCCGAGACGACCTGCACCCGCGCGCTCATCTCGACATCATCGTCGAGGGCAGCCACAGCGCGATCTGCGGGAAGGCCGTGAGGATGAAGGTCGCAACCACGAGGATCAGGAAGAACGGCAGCGCCATCCACGCGATCGAGAAGATATCGCGCCCGGTGATCGACTGGATCACGAAAAGGTTGAAGCCGACAGGGGGCGTGATCTGGCTCATCTCGACGACGAGCACGAGGAACACGCCGAACCAGATCGGGTCGATCCCGGCGGCCAGCACCATCGGCAGGATCACCGATGTCGTCAGCACCACGATCGAGATCCCGTCCAGAAAGAACCCCATCACGATGAAGAACAGCAGCAAGGCCGAGATCAGCCAGAACTGCGAGAAGCCCTGCCCGCCGATCCACGAGGCAAGCGCGCGCGGAAGGCCGGTATAGCCCATCGCGACGGTCAGGAACGACGCGCCCGCGAGGATAAAGGCGATCATGCAGGTGGTCATCGCGGCGCCGACAAGGCTCTCGCGGAAGCTCGCCCAGTTGATCCCGCCGGTGGCCGCCGCGATGGCAAGCGCGCCGGCGACGCCCACAACCGCCGCCTCGGTCGGCGAGGCGAGCCCGCCATAGATCGAGCCGATCACCGCGACGATAAGCGCGACCGTCGGCAGCAGCTTCATCGCGGCGCGAAACCGCTCGCCCCATGTCGGCGCAGGCTCGGGCGGGGGCATCTTGGCTTTGTTCATCGCCGCCCAGACCATGACATAGGCCGAGAACATCGCCGCCAGCATCAGCCCGGGCAGCACACCGGCCAGAAAGAGGCGGGCGATGGATTGCTCGGTCGCGGCGCCGTAGACGATCATGATGATCGAGGGCGGGATCAGAAAGCCGAACGTGCCAGACCCGGCCAGCGTGCCGATCGCCATGCGCATGTCATAGCCGCGCCGGCGCAGCTCGGGAAGCGACATGCGCCCGACCGTCGCAGTGGTCGCGGCGGAAGAGCCCGACACGGCAGCAAAAAGCGCGCAGCCGAGGATATTGACGTGAAGCAGCCGGCCCGGCAGGCGGCGGGTGAAGGGCGCGAGCCCGGTGAACATGTCCGAGGAAATCCTTGATCTGAAAAGGATCTCTCCCATCCAGACGAACATCGGCAGCGCCGTCAGATCCCAGGAATTGAGCCCGCCCCAGACCCGCGTGGCAAAGACCGTCCCGGCGGGGGCCGGCGTTGCAAGCTCCATCGCGACCAGCCCGACGCCCATCAGGGCAAAGCCGACCCACAGCCCGGACAGGAGCAGCCCGAACAGCACGGCGAGCAGTATCAGTGACAAGACGCCCAGATCCATCCCCGCCCCCTATTCGTGAATTTCATCCGCGCCGCGCGATTCCTCGACGCGGCGGAAGCTGGGCGCGCCCTCGCGGATCGCCGAGACGATCTCGTCGATGATCGCGACGCTCAGCAGCGAGAAGCCGGCGGCCATGACCGATTGCGGCAGAAAGAGCGGTATCTTGATCCGCCCGTAGGAGACCGAGCCATATTGCCAGGAATCAAGCGCGAGCTGGATCGTGTGCCAGCTTGCGAACAGCGAAAACCCAAGTGCGAGCAGCAGCATCACCAGCATCAGACCGCGACCGGCGGTGCCGCCGAGCCGGCTTGCGAAAGTCACGCGGACATGGCGCGCCTCGCGCAGCGTCGCGGGCAGCGCAAGCGCGGCCGAGGCGACAAAGAGCGCGCCCGCGATCTCGGCAAGCGAGGGGACCGCGATCCCGATGCGCGCCCCGCCGGTCCACATCACCGCGCGGTCGATGACCCGCCCGGCAACCTGCACCAGAACCAGCAGCGCGATCACCGCCATCGCGGCGCAGGACAGAAACAGCGCGAACCCGTATAACCTGTCAAGAACGGCGCGCATCAGCTTGATCTTGCTTGCATAAACTACCTCTTGCCCCTTGGTGCGCGGCCCTTGTCAACGCCCCGGCTCCGCCTCCATAATCACCCGCAAACCGGAGGGGGTGACAGATGACACGCCTGATCTCAGTCGCGCTTCTTGCCGCGAGCCTTGCCACGGCCGGATGCGATGCGCTCGGCCATTGGGCGATGCGCGGCGCGCCGGTGCGCTTTCTGCTCGAGCCGCCAGAGCCGTCCCGCCCGGCCGCCGCTCAGCGGCCGGACGCAATTTTGCCCGCGCCTTATTCGGCGCGGTAGGCGTCGATCACCGCGCGGCCCTCGTCGCCGGCGGTTTCCAGCCATTCATCGGTCATCGTCTCGCCGATCTCGTGGAGCCGCGCGGACAGCGCCTCGGACGGCTCGGACACGCTCATCCCGCCATCGCGCAGCTCGCCGATCTTGGCTTCGGTCTCGGCGCGGGACAT
>JAUNRZ010000155.1 GCA_030539455.1 Paracoccus sp. (in: a-proteobacteria)
GTTTTCGCAAGCGCGCCGGTCTCGGGCGCCGAATGGCGGGTCGGCGCGAGAACCGCGCGCGCGCCGAACACCTCGGCCGAGCGCAAAATCGCGCCGATATTATGCGGATCGGTCACACGGTCGAGCGCCACGACCAAGGGGAGCCCCGCCCCGGTCGCCGCCACATCGCCCAAAGCGCCCCATTTCAGCGGCCGCACCTCGATCGCGGCGCCCTGATGGACGCTTTCGGCGGGAAGGCCCACCACCTTGTCGAAGATGCGCGCATCAGTGATCTCGGGCTCCATCCCGCCGGTATCGCCCAGCCGGTCGAGCGCGTTTTGCGTCACCACCAGGCGCAGCTTTTCGCGCGCGGGGTTGGCAAGCGCATCGCGCACCGCGTGCAGCCCGAAGAGCCACAGCGTTTCCTGCGCTGCGGCGCGCTTGGCGCGTTCCTTGTCGATCACCCATGCGGGCTTGCGGTTCTGCTTCTCGGCCATAACGCCCCCTTTGCCCCGTTCTGCGCAATGCGCGCGCGGGCCGCAAGCCCCGCGATTCGCGCTTGACGCCCCTGCGCCGGGCCGGTAATCCACCCCCCACGCCATAAGGCGCAAGGGCGACGTGCTGCAAGGTGCGGCAGCGGACTGTAACTCCGCCGGGGAGACCCATGCCTGGTTCGATTCCAGGGTCGCCCACCATTCCCCCGGCTTAGCTTTGATCTTCGCTGCGGGAAGCATCCCTCGAATAATCAAGCGAAAAAAGCGGTGGGGCCGGGCTCATGCGGCCTTGAAGGCCGGGGCGATTGCTGGTTCTTTGTCGGCGCGCCTGTTCCCGCGATGTCGCAAAGTGACGAGTTTCCGATGGTAAAACCCGAACTGACCGAGGCCGAAAAGGCCGAGCGCCGGGCGCGTAATGCCGCCAAACGGGCCGAGCGCAGCGCCAAGGCCGCGCAGGCAGGGGCGCGCGAGCGGGCGGGGCGAAGCGATGCGCCCGAGCCCGAGGCGCGCCGGGATTTCAACATTCTGGCGGTCGTTCAGGCCGGCCCGCTCGAGGCGCAGGCGCTGCTTTTCGCCGCCAGCCTGCGCGCCAATTCGCCGGGCTGGGGCGGCCGGCTCGTCCTGGCAGAGCCGCGCCCCGAGGGGAAATGGGCGGGCCATGCGACCCTGATCGGCGATCAGACCCGCGCTCTTTTGACCGAGATGGGCGCCGAAATAACGCCCTTCACCGCCGCGCATTTCGGCGCCGATTATCCGCAAGGCAACAAGATCGAGGCGCTCTCCTTGCTCCCCCAAGGCGAGCCGTTCGTGTTCTTTGACACCGACACGCTCTTTCTCGGTCCGCTCGATCAGGTCGCGTTCGATTTCGCCCGTCCCTCGGCATCGATGCGTCGCGAGGGGACATGGCCCGACCCGCCGCTTTACGGGCCGGGTTACGGCGCGATCTGGCGCGGGCTTTATGAACGCTTCGGGCTCGATTACGAAAGCTCGCTCGACCGCAGGCAGCCCGACGAGCATTGGGAGCGGTATCTCTACTTCAACGCAGGCTGGTTTTTCGGCGCCGATCCCGCCGTGTTCGGCGCGCGGATGCTGGACTATGCGCTTTCGATCCGGGATGCGCCGGGCGAGGCGCTCGCCTCGCAGCAGCTTTATCCGTGGCTCGATCAGATCGTCCTGCCGCTTGTGATCCATTCGCTTGGCGGCGGCAGGCCGGGGCGGGATCTGGCCGGGCTCGATGGCGAGGTGAGCTGCCATTACCGCAACCTGCCGCTGCTTTATGCGCGCGAATCGGATCGGGCGATCGAGGTGCTGGAAGAGATCGCGGCGCAGCAAGCGATCAAGCAGCAGCTTCGCGGCCATGAGGCGGCCGCGAAGCTGATCTATCAGGGCAAGGGGCGCGAGAAAATCCGCGCCCTCTTTGACCAGAACCACCTGCCCAGCCGCGAGGCCGAGCTTCGGCGCGAGATCCGGCGCGCGGGGTGGTGGCTGACCTGAGCAGCCGCCCGGCCGGCGCGATCTAGGCTGACAGCGCCTCATCGCAGCGCGCGCAGACGGCCTCGTGCTTGTGCGTTCCGACATCGGGCAGGATCTTCCAGCAACGCTGGCATTTCTCGCCCTCGGCCGGCTCGAACACGACGCCGATACCTTGCTGCTCGGCCATGCGGAACGCCTCGCCCGGCATCGGATCGCCGGTCAGCGACAGATCCGAGGTGATGCAGATATCCGCAAAATCAACCGAGCGCAGCGCCTCGAGCATCACGCTGTCCTCGACATGAACCACCGGCGCCGCCTCGAGGCTGGCCCCGATCGTCTTGTCGGCGCGGCGCAGCTCAAGCGCGGCGGTGACGACACGGCGGGCGCGGCGGACGCTGTCCCACCGCTCGGCCAGCGGGGCATTGCGCCAATCGGCCGGCGTTTCCGGGAAGTCATGCAGATGGATGCTGTCATCCTCGGACGGGAACCGGGCCAGCCAGACATCCTCCATCGTGAAGGGCAGGATCGGCGCCAGCCACGCGGTCAGGCGGTGGAACACCAGATCGAGCACCGTCCGCGCCGCCCGCCGGCGCGCCGAGCCGGGCTTGTCGCAATAAAGCGCGTCCTTGCGGATATCGAAATAGAAGGACGACAGATCGACCGTCGCGAACTGGAAGAGCGCCTGAAAAACGCCTTGGAAGTCAAACGCATCGTAGCCCTGGCGCACCTGATGATCGAGCTGCGCGAGACGGTGGAGCACCCATTGTTCCAGCTCGGGCATATCCGCCAACTCGGCACGCTCGGCCTCGGTGAAACCGTCGAGATTGCCGAGCATAAAGCGCATCGTGTTGCGCAGCCGCCGGTAGCTGTCCGCGGCGCCTTTGAGGATCTCGCGGCCGATACGCAGATCGGCGCTGTAATCCGATTGCGCGACCCAGAGGCGCAGAATATCCGCGCCGTGCTCGGCAATCACCTCTTGCGGAGCGACGGTATTGCCCAGCGATTTGGACATTTTCATGCCCTTGTCGTCCAGCGTGAAGCCATGCGTCAGAACCGCGTGATAAGGCGCGCGGCCGCGCGTCGCGCAGGCTTGCAGCAGCGAGGACTGGAACCAGCCGCGATGCTGGTCGGTGCCCTCGAGGTAAAGATCGGCGAGCCCGTCCTCGGACCCGTCCGCGCGGTCGCGCAGAACGAACGCATGGGTCGAGCCGCTGTCGAACCACACATCGAGCACGTCCATCACTTGCTCGTAATCATCGGGGTCGGCGATGCCGTCCAGCATCTTTTCCTTGAAACCGTCCTGATACCAGATATCTGCGCCGCTTTCCTCAAAAGCTGCCAGTATGCGGGCATTCACGGTCTCGTCGCGCAAAAGGAAATCCGGCGCATCGGGCAGCGCGCCGCGCCGCACGAATGCGGTCAGCGGAACGCCCCAGAGCCGCTGCCGCGAGAGGTTCCAGTCCGGCCGCCCCTCGACCATCGCGTGAATCCGGTTACGGCCGGTGCGGGGCGTCCAGGCCACAAGCTCGTCGATCGAGGTCAGGGCACGTTTGCGGATCGTGTCGCCGAACTCGCCCATACCGTCAGCCAGAGGCTTGTCGATCGCCGCGAACCATTGCGGCGTGTTGCGGTAGATCACCGGCGCTTTTGACCGCCAGCTATGGGGGTAGGAGTGCTTCAGCTTGCCCTTGGCCAGCAGCGCGCCCGCATAGGCCATCTGCTTGATATTGCTGACATTCGCTGGCCCTTCCTTGCCATCGGGCAGGATGATGTGCTGGCCGCCGAAGATCGGCAGATCGGCGCGATAGGCGCCGTCATCCTCGACATTATAGGTCATCTTGAGACCGTGCTTGCGGGCAAGCTGGTAATCATCATCGCCGTGGCTGGGCGCGGTGTGAACAAAGCCCGTTCCCGCATCATCCGTGACGTGATCGCCGGCGAGCATCGGGACGTCATAATCCCACTCGCCCGCCGCGCCCTCGGCGCCGCGATAGGGGTGGGCGAGGACAAGCGCGCCAAGCTCCTCCGCGCTCACATCGCGGATGCGGCTATGAGCCTCGACCTTCGCCGCCGCCATCACCCCTTCGGCAAGCGGGTCGGCCAGAACAAGCGTCTCGCCCGCCCGCGCGGTTGAGCCCTCGCCAAGCGCATCGACGCGGTAAAGCCCGTAATCGATGTCCGGCCCGAACGCGACCGCGCGGTTTTGCGGGATGGTCCAGGGCGTCGTCGTCCAGATCACGACCGATGCGTCCAGCAGATCGGTGTTCATGCACGCGCCGCCATTGCCTGGCAGCTCGCCCGCCGAGGCGACCGGGAACCGCACCCAGACCTGATGGCTGGTGTGGTCGTGATATTCCACTTCGGCCTCGGCGAGCGCGGTCTTTTCGACCGGCGACCACATCACGGGCTTGGAGCCCTGATAAAGCGCGCCGTTCATCAGAAGCTTCATGAACTCGGCCGCGATGACCGCCTCGGCGTGGTAGTCCATCGTCAGATAGGGGTCGGACCATTTGCCGGTGATTCCGAGGCGCTTGAACTCATCGCGCTGGATATCCACCCATTCGGCGGCGAAGCGGCGGCATTCCTGACGGAAGGCGACGGCGTCCACCTCGTCCTTGTCCTTGCCCTCGGCGCGGTATTTCTCTTCGAT
>JAUNRZ010000156.1:0-1346 GCA_030539455.1 Paracoccus sp. (in: a-proteobacteria)
AGCACGCCGGAAGATCGCGCGCGGCTCTGGCGGATGCGCCATCAGGGCTATCCCGCCTGCCTCGCGCTTCGGCCCGGCGCAACGGCGATCGTCACGGATATTTGCGTTCCGATGTCAAAGCTCGCCGAGGCGGTCTCGGCGGCCCATGACGACATCGCGGCGGCGGGGCTGATCGGGCCGATCCTTGGCCATGTCGGCGACGGCAATTTCCACGCCGCCTTGCTGGTCGATCTGGGCGACGAGGCCGAGATCGCCCGCGCCAGAGAGGTCGCCTCGGCGATGGCGAAGCGTGCTTTGGCGGTCGGCGGGACGGTCTCGGGCGAGCACGGGATCGGGATCGGCAAGCGCGCCTATATGGCGGCCGAGCATGGCGAGGGCTGGCAATTGATGGGCGCGATCAAGGCCGCGCTCGACCCGCGCGGTATCCTCAATCCCGGCAAGCTGGTGCCGGATTTGGAACCGCGCCAAGGGGTGGCGGGTTGATTAGCGAAGCATAGAGGCAAAGCGAAAGAGCCGGAGAGCACCATGTCCCATAACGACAATATTCCCCAGCGATCCGCAGCGCGGCACCGCCCGGCGTTGATCGCGATCGCGGTTGCGCTCCTTGTGGCGGCGCTTGCGCTGTTCCTGTTCGGAGGCGCGGACCCCGAGGGCGAGGACGTCTCCCGCACCGATATCGAGACGGTCCCGGACGCGACGGCGGAAGGCACCGACGAGACCCCGACCGAGCCTGCTCCGATCCCCCAAACGGCGCCTGCAACGGCGAACTGACGGGGTTGCGCGGAGGCGCACCATGACCCCGCTGCCTCTGGCGGCGGGGTTTTTTGTTTTTGAGGGGGTTGGGGGGCGCAGCTTGGATCGCTGCGGGCGGCACCGGCGCGGGGTTTCGGTGCGTGTTGATGGGCTGGGGGCTCAAGGCACGGTGGGGAACCACGGACCGAGCTCGCCTAGTCCCGCAGCTCAGTACGAAACTGGAAATTGATGCCTTGCAGCGGCGCTTCTTTGTTGTGATGCGGCCCGCCTCGCGGTGAGGATCGATCGCTGCCGGCGCGGCTAACGCATATTTTCTTTGCATGACCTATGGCTTGCGGAGTTCGGCGCGAAAGCGCCGGATCGAACGAGCCCGCTCCGGTCCCGCACACGCGCCTGCGACAGCGAGGTTGAAGCACTCGCGCGTCGCGCCAAGCCCCGCTTGTCTCTGGCAGCGGGGTTTTTGTTTGGATAGGGCGAGGGGCGCGCGTTGGGCGCGGATTTTCCACGTGAGACGATCTATTTCGGCGTGCATGGAAGCGCTAAACCCACCGAGCCTGCTCCCGTCGCGCAAAGGGTGCCCATAACTGGTAACT
>JAUNRZ010000156.1:1446-4593 GCA_030539455.1 Paracoccus sp. (in: a-proteobacteria)
CCCTCCCACGGTTTCGTGACCCGTTTGGGCGGGTGACATCGCGCTTCGCGCTTGTCATAAGGGCAAAAACCCCGGTGGAGGAAAAATGTCACGGATCGCGGCCATCATCTCGACGCTTGTTATTCTGGTGCTGGCTGCCTGCGGCGGTGCGCCCGGCCCGCGCGGACCGGTGATTGGCCAGCCGGGCGGCAGCGCTGTGCCGCAGCTTGGCGATTCCGCCCCTCATCCGTGGATCGGGGGTCATCCTTACGGCCATGCGGTGCACGGGATCGACGTCTCGCGGTGGCAGGGCACGATCGACTGGAACCGGGTGCGCAGCTCGGGCGTGAGCTTTGTGTGGATCAAGGCGACCGAGGGCGGCGATCACGCCGACCCCGAATTCCCGCTTTACTGGCGGCAGGCGGGGCAGGCGCGGATCCCGCGCGGGGCGTATCACTACTATTACTTCTGCCGCTCGGGCGCCGAGCAGGCGGCATGGTTCATCCGCAATGTCCCGCGCGAGGCAGGCTCGCTGCCGCCGATGCTCGACCTTGAATGGACCAATTCGCGCACCTGCCCGCGCCGTCCCGGCAGCGCGGAGATCCTGCGCGAGGCGACGATCTTCCTCGATATCGTCGAGCGCCATTACGGGCAGCGCCCGGTGGTTTACACGACGGTCGATTTCTACCGCGACACGGCGGTGCGCCAGCTCAACGCGGAGTTCTGGCTGCGCTCGGTCGCGGGCCATCCGAGCCGCGTCTATCCGGGCCAGAACTGGACGTTCTGGCAATATACCGGCACGGGGATCGTGCCGGGCATTCGCGGCAACACCGATATCAACGCGTTCCACGGATCGGTTGCGCAATGGCGTGCTTGGCTGAACCGGCGTCTGGTTCGGTAAGGGCCCGCGGCTAGCTGCGGAAGGTCTCGGGCAGGCGGCCGGTCTCGGCGACGAACACGCGGCAGAAATGAGCGTAGCTGGTAAAGCCGATCTCGCGCGCGATGTCGGTTGCGGGCCGGCAGGTCTCGCGCAGCGCGCGCACCGCGACATCCATGCGAAGCTGGTAGATCACGGCGAGGGCGCGCTTGCCGTGCCCCTCGAGGCAGGCGCGGTCGAGATCGGCGGCGCTGACGGCCATGATCTGCGCCAGATCAGCAACGGTCGCGCCCGAGCCGAGATTGGCCTCCGCGAGCTCCATGAACTCGCGCAGCAGGGCCCGGGGGCTGGCGGGCTGGGGCGCGGGGGCGAGCGTCAGCGGGGTTGACTGGCCGTCATTGCTGAGCCGCGCGAGACGCAGCGCAAGCAGCTCGACCTCAGCCATCAACGCGGCCCTGGCCTGATCGCCCGCGCGCGGCAAAGCCGCCGCGATCTGGCGAAGGCTTTGACGCAGGGCCTGCGCGTCGCCGCCTGCGAGTGACGCACTCACGCGCGCGTCGGGCAGCGTCGCGGCCAAAGACTGCGCCAGATCCGCGCCGATCAGCAGCAGCGTGCCGCGCGGCGCGGCTTTCATATCAAGCCGCCCGCCGGTCCCGAGGGGCGCAAAATAAAGCGTCCCGGCAACGATCTTCTGGCCGGAGGCGATGATTTCGCCCGCCTCGAGCCAGATCAGCAGATGCGCGCCGGCCGCATCGAAATGCGCCCAGTCGATCGCCTGAAGCGGCAAAAGCCGCAGCCCGCCGGGGCCGGCCGCGCCGCGCGGCTGCGGCATTGGGCGGAACGCGCCGAAATCGGGCAGGCCGGCATGTTCTTGCGGGTTCAGGATGTCATGTCTTTGCGGCATCGGCTTGATTTTGTTCGTGTTTCATTTTGGCCCCGCGCGTCGATCACGGGGTTGTCATTTATGAACGGTCACTTACTAAAAAATCGTTAACAAAATGCGAAAATCGCCGATTAAGTTCCGATATTAACGGCTTTCCAGCTTTTCATCCGGCCCCGGAACCAGATGCGCTGCGATTTCGCGTATTGTCGGGTCGCGATGATGGCGGCCTCGCGCGCTTCCTCGGCGCTCGATTCGCCGCGCAGATAGGACGCGATCTCGGGCGCGCCGATGGCGCGGGTCCATTGCGCGCCATCGCGCCAGTCGGGCAGCATCGCGCGCACCTCATCCACCGCGCCGCCATCCCACATAAGCGCGAATCTCTGCGCGATGCGCCGCGCGAGCCAGTCGCGGTCCGCGACGAGGACGACCCGCTCGGCCGAGGCGGGCTCGATCAGGGGCGGGGGCGTCTCCGCTTGCCACGAGGCGAGCCCTCGGCCGGTTGCGCGCAGCACCTCCCAGGCGCGCTGCACGCGGGCGGGGTTGGCCAGATCGGTCTTGGCGCGCGTTGCCGGATCAAGACCCGCGACCATGCGCGCCAGTCCGCCGCTTTCGGCGAGCAGCGCGTCCCCCTCGGCGCGAATGGCTTGCGGGATGGGCGGGACATAGGCGAGCCCCTGCGTGAGCGTGCTGAGATAAAGCCCCGTCCCGCCGGTTATGATCAGCCGCCCCTCGCCGCGCCGCTTCAGCGCCGCCACATCGCGCAGCCAGTCGCCGACGGAATAGCTCTGTTGCGGGCGCACATGGCCATAAAGACGGTGCGGCACGGCGGCCTCGTCCGCAGCCGAGGGGCGCGCCGTCAGAACGCGCCAGCACGACCAGATCTGAAGCGCGTCGGCATTCACCACGATGCCGCCCTGCCGCGCCGCGATTTCCATCGCAAGCGCGGATTTCCCCGAAGCGGTCGGCCCGGCGATCAGAACATCGCGCTCGGCAGAGATCGCGCCGATCGCGGCCTCAGGCGTGTCTTGCGGCATTCGCGCTCTCCAAGTGGTTGCTTTCGTGACGTGCTTGCGACATTTTGGCCCGCGATTGAACCGCTGGCGAGGGCTTTTGCAATGACCGATTCTCTGATCCGACCCCCGACCAGCTATGATCGCGTCATGCTCAAGATTTCCGGCGAGGCTCTGATGGGGGATCAGGGCTACGGGCTTCACCCGCCAACCGTCGCGCGCATCGCCGATGAGGTCGAATCGGTGCAGAAAATGGGCGTCGAGATCTGCATGGTGATCGGCGGCGGCAATATCTTCCGGGGCCTTCAGGGCAGCGCGCAGGGGATGGAGCGGACCACGGCCGACTATATGGGTATGCTCGCAACAGTGATGAACGCGCTTGCGATGCAGTCCGCGCT
>JAUNRZ010000157.1 GCA_030539455.1 Paracoccus sp. (in: a-proteobacteria)
TGGTCAGGGGACGCGCAAGCTCGACCGCGCGCGGCTGATCGGGCTGGGCGCCGCGCTGCTCGCCCTGAGGGCGGGAGAGCGGGCCGGCTGGCTTGGCGAGACACCATCGGCGGGGCGGCAGGCCGGCTTCAAGCTCGCCGCGCGGATGCTGGCGGGCAGCAGCGAGCCGGGCGCGCAATGGCGGGCGGGTGATGCCGGCGAGCTGTCAGGTGATCACGATTCGCCCGATGCTGCACTGATCCGCCCCTCTGGCAAGCACCTGCTTATCGGGGATTTCTTAGGCGATCTGTCGGGGCTCGAGGCCGCCTTGCACCGCGCCGCAAGCCTCGGTGCGCGCGGCGTTCTGGTGCAGGTGCTCCATCCCGACGAAGAGGATTTCCCGTTTCAGGGCGCCATGCGCTTCCGCGCGCCCTCGGGCGGCGGGCAGCATCTGACCCGCGATGCGGCGGGGCTCGCCGCCGCCTATCGCGCGCGGCTCGAGGCGCGGCGCGCGGCGCTGCGCGATCTGGCAGCCGGTGCGGGGTTCGGCTTTGCCGCGCATAGTCTGCGCCATAGCGCGGGTGAGGGGTTGATCGGGCTCTGGGGGGCGCTGTCGGCCTGATGTGGATGCTTGGCCCGATAGGTTTCACCGCGCCGATTCTGCTGGGCGCTCTGGCCGCGCTGCCGGTGCTGTGGCTGATGATGCGCGCCGCGCCGCCGCCGCCGCGCGTGCTGCGCTTTCCGGGCACCGCGCTGCTCGAAGGGCTGCGCGATGCGCGCCCGTCGCTCGAACGCACGCCGCTTTGGCTGATGATCCTGCGGATGCTGGCGGCGGCGGCCGTGATCGCCGCGCTTGCCGGGCCGGTCTGGCGTCCCGCCGCGCCGGCTGCGACAAGCGATGCGCCGCTGCTGATCGTGATGGATGCAGGCTGGCAGGCGGCGGGCGGGTTTTCGGCCGCGCAGTCGCGCGCCGTGGCGGCGGCCGATCAGGCGGGCGAGGCGGGGCGCCCGGTCGGATTGCTGATGGGCGACGGGCTGGCGCAGGACGAAGAGGGCCGCGCCCACCCGATCGCCTTTGCCGCCGGCGCCGAGATCGCGGCGCAGATCCGCGCCGCGCGCCCGCGCGCATGGCCGGGCGCTTACGGCAGCGCGCCCGAGGCGGCGCTCGAGGCGCTTGATGCACCCGGCGCGGCCGGCGGGGGGGCGCTTGAAACGCTCTGGCTCGCGGACGGGATCGATCATCCCGGCCGGGCGGAGTGGCTTGCCGCGCTTTCCGCGCGCGGGCCTGTCACCGTTGCGCTGCCGGGCGCTGCGCCGCGCGCCCTGATGATGCGCGAAGGCCCGGTCCCGGCGCTGCAAAGCGAAAGCCTCGATCCCGGTGATCCGCCGGCGATTGCCGTCTACGGCCCCGACCCGCAAGGCGTGCCGCGTGTTCTGGACCGGCTGGTTCAGGGCCCGGCCGAGACCGCGGGCGGCGTCACGCGGCGGCTCACCCCGATCAACCTGCCGCCCGAATTGCGCAACCGCGTGACGCGCTTCGAGATCGAGGGCGCGGGCTCAGCCGGCGCCGTCGTTCTGGGCGATGACGCGCTGCGCCGCCGCAAGGTCGGCCTGATCGGCGCCGCCCGCGCGCGCGAGGCGCAGCCGCTGCTGCTGGGTTCTCACTATCTGCGCGAGGCGCTGCGCGAGCGCGCCGATCTGATCGAGGGTGCGCAGGGCGATATTCTGGAGGCCCGCCCCGATGCCGTCGTTCTCGTGGACGAGCCGGGCGTTGCGGCGGATGGCGATCTCGCGCGCTTCGTGGATGAGGGCGGGATGCTGATCCGCTTTGCCGGCCCGCGCATGGCCGCCGACCCGCGCCTCGAGGCCGAGGCTTTGCTGCCGGTCCCGCTCCGCCCCGGCGGGCGCGACAGCGGCGGCGCGCTGAGCTGGGACCAGCCCCGCCCGATCGCGCCATTCGATCCGGCCGGCCCCTTCGCGGGCCTCGAGATCCCCGAAGATGTCACCGTCCGCGCCCAGCTTCTCGCCCAGCCCGGCCCCGAGCTTGGCGCGGCAGTGATCGCGCAGCTCAGCGACGGAACGCCCGTTGTCAGCCGCGCGGCGCAGGGGCGCGGGCAGGTGGTGCTGTTCCATATCGGCGCGAATGCGGAATGGTCGAACCTGCCGCTTTCGGGTCTTTTCATCGACATGCTCGCGCGGCTGATCGCGACCGCAGGCGCCCCGCTGGCGGATACGGGCCCCGAGGGCGCGCCCGATGCGCCCTATCTCGTGCCCGAACTGCTGCTCGACGGGTTCGGCCAGCCCGTCCCGGCCGCAGATGCAGCCCCCATCCCGGCCGAGACCGCCGCTTTTGGCCCCGCGCCGGGCTTCCCCGCAGGGCTCTACCGCGCCGGAGAGCGGCACGTCGCCGTGAACGCCGGCGCCCCGCTCATCCCGGCCACGTGGGAGGGCGCGGCGGTCGAAAGCGCCGCGAGCGCCCCGCGCGGGCGCGCGCTTGGCGGCTGGCTCCTGCTCGCGGCGGCGGCGCTGCTGCTGCTTGACGCGGCAGGCTCGGCGCTGCTGCTGCGCGGGCGCCCGGCCCGCCGCGGCGGCCTCGCCGCGCGTGGCACCGCGCCCGCCATCGCGCTGCTTGCCGCGCTTGCGCTGCCCGGCGCGCTTGATGCGGCCGAGCCGCCCCCGCCCCCCGATCCGCGCCTGATCAACGCCGCGAGCGAATTCGCGCTCGCCTATATCGAGACCGGCGTGCCCGAGATCGACGCCATCTCGCTTGCCGGGCTGGAAGGGCTGCGCATGATCCTGACCGAGCGCACCACGGTCGAGCCGTCCCAGACGCTGGGCATTGATCTCGAGACCGACGATATCTCGGTCCTCAGCCTTCTTTACTGGCCGATCACGGACAGCCAGCCAGTGCCGTCCCCGCTTGCCTATCAAAAGCTGAACCGCTTTCTGAACTCCGGCGGGATGATCGTTCTCGACACGCGCGACGGCGATCTGGCCGGCACCGGGACGGGCGGCGCGCAGACCGATCTGCGCCGCCTTGCCGGCGCCCTTGATCTGCCCCCGCTGGCCGAGGTGCCCGAAGATCACGTCCTGACCCGCGCCTATTACCTGCTGGACGATTTTCCGGGCCGCAGCCTCGGCACGCCCGTCTGGGTCGAGGCGGCGGCCGATCAGGGCGAAAGGCCGTTCGCGGCGGCCAATGACGGCGTCTCGCCGGTCGTGATCGGCGGCAATTCATGGGCCGAGGCATGGGCCATCGACAGCCGCTTCATGCCCCGTTTCGATCTGCGGCCGGGCGGCGAGCAGCAGCGCGAGATGTCCTATCGCTTTGGCGTCAACCTCGTGATGTATGTGCTGACCGGCAATTACAAATCGGACCAGATCCACATCCCGACCCTGCTCGAGCGGCTGCGGATCGAGGGGGCGGGGCAATGACCGCGCTCGCCTTCGATCCGCTGCTTGGATGGGCGCCGGTCTGGGCCGCGCTTGCGGTTGCCGCCCTTGCGGGGGCGGTGGCGTATTGGGCGGGGCTGCGCGGCTGGGCGTTTCGCGCGCTTGGCGCGGCCGCGCTTGCGCTTGCGCTTGCCGGCCCCGCGGTTGAGCGCAGCACGGCGCACGCGCTCGATGATATCGTGATCGTGCTGGATGATCGCACCGCGAGCCAGTCCCTGCCGGGCCGCGAGGCGCAGACCGATGCCGCCATCGCCGCGCTCGAGGATCAGATCGCGGCGCTGCCCGGCACCGCCCTGCGCCGCGTGACGCTGGACGATGCGCCCGAGGGCAGCCTTCTGGGCCGCGCCATCACAAACGCGGTCCGCGCCGAGCCCGATTCTCGGCTGGCCGGCGTGATCGCGGTGACGGACGGGCTCGCCGCCGATCCGGCCGCGATCCCCGCCGATCTGCCCGCGCCGCTTCATGTGCTGCTGACCGGCGCGCCGGGCGAGTGGGACCGCCGCCTGATCATCGACGAGGCGCCCGCCTTCGGGCTGATCGGGCAAGAGGTCACCATTGCGCTGCGCATCGAGGATAGCGGCGCGGTGCCGGACCATATCGCCGGCCGCCCCGTCGCCCTTCAGATCGCCCTTGACGGCGCCCCGCCGCGTGAGGTGATCGCGGTCCCCGGCGCGCGCTACGAGGTGCCTCTCACGCTCGAGCAGCCCGGCGCGAATGTCCTCATGCTGTCGGTCGAGGCGGGCGAGGGCGAGCTGACCACGCTCAACAACACCGCCGCGCTTTCGATCAACGCGGTGCGCGACCGGCTGCGCGTGCTGCTCGTCTCGGGCGAGCCTAATCCCGGCGCGCGCTCGTGGCGGAACCTGCTGAAATCCGATCCCGGCGTCGATCTGATCCACTTCACCATCCTGCGCCCGATGGAGAAGGCCGATGGCGTACCGGTCGAAGAGATGTCGCTGATCCCTTTCCCGACCCATGATCTTTTCATAGAGCGGATCGAGGATTTCGACCTGATCGTGTTCGACCGCTACCGCGTGCGCGGCATCCTTCTGCCCGAATATTTCGCCGCGATCCGGCGCTATGTCGAGAATGGCGGCGCGGTGCTGGTCTCGGCCGGGCCCGAGATCTCGACGGTCGAGAGCCT
>JAUNRZ010000158.1 GCA_030539455.1 Paracoccus sp. (in: a-proteobacteria)
TGGCGCGCGCCTCGGCGGGCAGGACCGTCTTGAACCCCTCGCCGGTATAGCCGCCAGTGATGCCGTTGATCTCGGCGGTCGGGCGGGCCCACGCCATCTCGAGCGGGCGGCGTCCCTCTTCACCGATCGGATGACGCAGGCCGACCTCGCCCAAAAACGCCTCTGCGTCGAAATCGAGCGCGTCCCAGTCTTGCGCAAGCGGCTCGGGCAGATCGCCGACGCCGTCATAGAACCCCTCCAGCGTCACCCGGCCCTTGTCGTCTTTCAGCGCACCCAAAGCGTTGCACAAGATCTGGATCGGGTTCGCCGCAAGCCCCCCGAACGAGCCGGAATGTAGATCGCGGTCTGCCCCGCGCACCGTGATCTCCTGCGTCAGCATCCCGCGCAATTGCGTCGTGATCGCGGGTCTGCCGTCCGAATAAAGCGTCGTGTCGCAGATCATCGCCAGATCCGCGCGCAGCAGATCACGGTTCGCCTCGAGAAACGGCACGAGCGAGGGCGAGCCGGATTCCTCCTCCCCCTCGGCGAGAATGACGATGCCTTCAGGCAGGGCGCCATAAACCTCTTTCCAGGCGCGGAACGCCTCGACAAAGGTCATCAGCTGGCCCTTGTCATCGGACGTGCCGCGCCCGCGCATCACCCGCCCCTCGGCGCCTTCCTCAAGCGTCATCTCGAAGGGCGGGGCGTCCCACAGCTCCAGCGGATCGACGGGCTGGACATCGTAATGCCCGTAAAAGAGATAGCTGCGCCCGGACGAGGGCGGCGAATGGGCAACCACCATCGGATGGCCGTCCGTGTCATGAACGCTCGCGTCAAAGCCGATATCGGCCAGCTCGGCCGCCAGCCATTCGGCGGCGCGGCGCACATCGCCCGCATAGGCCGGATCGGTCGAAATCGAGGGGATCGCCACGAATTCGCGCAGCCGCCCGATCGCGTTCTCGAGCCCCTGATCAAGCGTGCCGAGCACCTGTTCCAGCCTGTCGTCCTGCATCTTATCCCCCTGTTCCTGAGCGTTTTACTGCGACGTCCCGCCGGGCTTTTTGTCGCATCTTTCCAAATTACATCTGTATCTTTTTGAATTTGAGCCGTATCAATGTCGGACCCGAACGATCGCCGCATGATCGTCCCATCGCCCGCATCGCGCAAGCTCAGGTAAGGGGAACAGGAATGAATTTTGATGCCGCTCTCGATCAAGCCCTCAGCAGGCTGCATGACGAAGGCCGCTACCGCACCTTCATCGATATCGAGCGGCAGAAGGGCGCCTTTCCCCATGCGCTCTGGACCTGCCCGGACGGGACCGAGAAAGAGATAACCGTCTGGTGCGGCAATGATTATCTGGGCATGGGCCAGCATCCTGTGGTGCTTGAGGCGATGCATGATGCGCTCGACAAGACCGGCGCCGGCTCGGGCGGGACGCGCAATATTTCGGGAACGACCGTCTATCACAAGCGCCTCGAGGCCGAGCTGGCCGATCTTCATGCCAAAGAGGCCGCGCTTGTGTTCACAAGCGCCTATATCGCCAATGACGCGACGCTTTCGACGCTGCCGGTGCTGTTTCCGGGGCTCATCATCTACTCCGACGCGCTGAACCACGCCTCGATGATCGAGGGGATCCGCCGCAATGGCGGTGCCAAGCGCATCTTCCGCCATAACGATGTCGCGCATCTGCGCGAATTGCTCGAGGCCGACGATCCGGCGGCGCCCAAGCTGATCGCCTTCGAATCGATCTACTCGATGGATGGCGATTTCGGCCCGATCGCCGAGATCTGCGATCTGGCCGAGGAATTCGGCGCGCTCACCTATCTCGACGAGGTCCACGCGGTCGGGATGTATGGCAAGCGCGGCGGAGGCGTCTCCGAGCGCGACAATCTGACCGGGCGGATCGACATCATCAACGGCACGCTCGGCAAGGCGTTCGGGGTGTTCGGCGGCTATATCGCGGCCTCGGCCAAGATGTGCGATGCGGTTCGGTCCTACGCGCCGGGGTTCATCTTCACCACGTCGCTACCGCCGGCTGTCGCGGCCGGCGCGGCCGCGTCGATCGCCTATCTCAAGACCGAGGATGGGCAGAAGCTGCGCGATGCGCAGCAGACCCACGCGCGTATTCTCAAAGCGCGGCTTCAGGCGATGGGCCTTCCGATCATCGACCACGGCAGCCATATCGTGCCGGTCCATGTCGGGCACCCGGTCCATTGCAAGGCGCTGTCGGATATGCTGCTTGACCAGTTCGGCATCTATGTCCAGCCCATCAACTACCCGACCGTGCCGCGCGGGACCGAGCGGCTGCGCTTTACCCCCTCGCCCGTCCATGACAGCGGCGAGATCGACCGGTTGGTCAACGGGATGGACCGGCTGTGGTCGCAGTGCAAGCTCAACCGCTCGATTGCGGCAGCTTGACGCCGAAGAGGGTGAACGGCACTCGCGCCTGTGGTAAACTTTGCTTAAACAATTTCTGCGAAGATGTGATTCGCAGTAAACCATTTCTGAGGGCGAGGCAGGCATATGTTCCGGCTGCGGGCAAAATCCCCGCTAGAAACCCCTGACAACCATGCAGAAAGCATGGATGGGGCAGACGAATTCGAGACCCGGCTCGGGGATCTGATGCGCGGGGAACGGGCGACGATGGGCAAGTCGCTTCTGGACGTTCAGCGCGAACTTCGGATTCGCGCCAGCTATATCGCCGCGATCGAAAATTGTGACGTTTCGGCATTTGACGCGCCCAGCTTTATTTCGGGCTATGTGCGGTCATATGCGCGCTATCTGAAGATGGATACGGACTGGGTTTTCCAGCGTTTCTGCGCCGAATCGGGGTTCGAGCCGGTCCACGGCATGGCCCCCGCCGCGTCGGGGCCGAAGCCCTCGCGCAAGCCGACCGATACCGCCGACGCGCTCGCCAATCCGCGGGCGTTGTTCTTGCCGCAAAAGGAATCCTTCTGGTCCACGGCCGAGCCTCGGGCGATTGGCTCGATATTGGTGCTCGGGCTTGTGCTGGGCGGGCTCGGCTATGGCGGCTGGGCGGTGCTTCAGGAATTGCAGCGCGTGACGCTGACGCCGGCCGATCAGCAGCCCAGCATCGTGACCTCGCTCGACCCGGTGCAGGGCGCGGCGGAAAATAGCGCGGCTTTGTCCGAGCTGGCGCTGGACATGCCGGCGCCCGAGGCGATTGATCGCATATATCGCCCGCAAGTGCTTGATGTTCCTGTGCTAACTGCGCGCGACGGCCCGATCGCGGCGATCGACCCGCAGCTTCCGACGCCGTCAGAGATCGCCGCCGCCGCAATGGTCGCGCGCGCCGAGGCCGAGGGCGGCGCGCTGCCGGGCGGCGAGACACGCGCGCGGCTTGCCACGGATTACGGCCCGCAGCTGCCGGCCGAGCAGATGGCGGTGCGCACCGTCGCCCCCGACGCACCCGAGCTCGAGCTTCTGGCCGTCCGCGCGGCATGGGTGCGCGTGACCTCCGCCGATGGCACGGTCCTTCTGGAAAAGACCATGGACGCGGGGGAGCGTTTCGCCCTCCCCAAGCTTGAAGAGGCGCCGCGCCTGCGCACCGGCAATTCCGGCGCGATCTATTTCGCGGTGAACGGGCAGACATACGGCCCGGCCCGTCCGGGCGCCCAGGTGGTCAGCAATCTCGAGCTGTCAGCCGATCACCTGCGCGAGGAATTCGCCTACGCGGACCCGGCGCAGGACGCCGATCTGCGCGCAATGGTGGCGGTAGCGTCGGCCGATGGCGCGTTGGGGACAAACGGCGAGGCTCAGCGCTAGCGCAAAACTGCGGCGGTGCGGGCGCCGTCACGATTGGAAATCGCCAGGCAGATCGGCGTATTAAGCCTCGGGGCTCCGTCGCACCGCGCGCAATGGTCGCAGTTACCCCGGCCGATAGCGCTAGAGGCACGAATGGCGAGGCGCAGGGCCGGCACGCGCGCAGCGCCGCATTTGCCATCCCAATTACAGAGCGCCAGAAGGATCGGCCTGCCAAGCCCCGGAAAGCTCCGTCTCACTGCGAGCGATGGGGGCTGTCGCCTCGGTCGATCGTGCGATGTGACCGAATGGCGAGTCGCAGCGATAGCGCGCCTGCGGGGCTGCGGTTGCCATCACGCCTGAAGGGCCGAGCGCCAGACGGATCGGGGTAGCAAGCCTCGGGAAGCTCCGTCTCACCTCGCGCATTGGTCGCGGTTGCCCCGGCCGATAGCGTTATGGGCACAAGCGGCGAGGCGCAGGGCTGTCACGCGCGCAGCGCCGCACCTGCCATCCCAATTACAGATCGCCAGACGGATCGGCGTTTCAAGCGTCGGGAAGCTCCGTCTCATCGCGAGCGGTGGCAGCCGTTGCGTCGGGTGATGCGGCGATCGGCGCAAACTGCGATGCGCAGAGCTAACACGCCCGCCGCGCAGCAGTTGCCACCACGCTAGATCACGGCTCAGCTATCAAACCTCGGGAAACTCCCCCTCACTCCGCGCGATCAGCTTTTCGGCATGGGCGTACAGCGCCATATCCTGCGCATTCGCGGCAACGAGGCGCTGCGCGAGATCGTCCGGCA
>JAUNRZ010000159.1 GCA_030539455.1 Paracoccus sp. (in: a-proteobacteria)
ACCGTCATGCGCGGGTTCAGCGACGAGAACGGGTCCTGAAAGATGAACTGCAATTCCGAGCGCAGCGCGCGCATTTTCCCGGCGGGCAGGGTGGTCAGGTCGGTGCCCTCATACTGCACCTCGCCCTCGCTCGGCTCGATCAGCCGCAGCAAAAGCCGGGCGAGGGTGGACTTCCCGCAGCCCGATTCGCCCACGATCGCATAGGTCTCGCCCCGCCTGATCGCGAGATCGACGCCGTTCACCGCATGGATGACATTGGGCTTGGACAAAAGCCCGCCCCCGGTGTCGAACCTTTTATGCAGATTGGTCGCGGTGAGGATGTAATCAGTGCTCATGCGGCGCCTTTCGCGAAGAATTGCTCGAGCGGGGCCTTGATGCAGGCCCAGCCATGACCCGCGCCGTTATCCTGCATCGGTGGGCGCGCCGCATCGCAGGCCGCGTCCGCGAACGGGCAGCGCGAGGCGAAACGGCAACCGGGCGGCATGTTTTCCGGAACCGGCACGGCGCCGGGAATGGTCATCAGCCGCCGCGCCCCGCCATCTCTCGCGCGCCCGCCAAGCGCCGGCATCGAGCCCATCAGCCCAAGCGTGTAGGGGTGCTGCGGCTCGTTGAAGATCCGCGCGGCGGGGCCGGTCTCGACGACGCGGCCGGCATACATCACGGCCACATTATCGGCGATCTCGGCGACCACGCCCAGATCATGGGTGATCATCAGCAGCGCCGTGCCCGATTCGCGTTGCAGATCGCGCATCAGGTCCAGAATCTGCGCCTGAATGGTCACATCCAGCGCTGTGGTCGGCTCGTCCGCGATCAGCAGCGCGGGATCGTTCGCAAGCGCCATCGCGATCATCACCCGCTGCCGCATCCCGCCCGAAAGCTGGTGCGGATAATCGTCGAGCCGCTTTTCCGCCGCCGGCATCCGCACCCGCTTGAACATCTCGAGTGCGCGCTTGCGCGCCTCGGCGTGCGAGCAGCGCCGGTGCCGCCGCACCGCCTCGGCCACCTGATCGCCGACCGTAAAGACGGGGTTGAGCGAGGTCATCGGCTCCTGAAAGATCATCGCCATGCGGTTGCCGCGCAGCTCTTCGATCTGGGATTGCGATTTCTCGAGCAGGTTCTCGCCGTTGAAGCGCACCGCGCCATGCGTGATCGTGGCCGCTTTTTTCGGCAAAAGCCCCATCGCGGCCAGCGATGTCACCGATTTCCCGCAGCCCGATTCGCCCACGATGGCAAGGCTTTCGCCGGGACGGATCGCGAAGCTCACCTTGTCGATCAGATCGACGGGCTGGCCGCGAAACCGGATCGACAGCTCATCGACCTCGAGAACGGGCGGGGCGGCGTCAGACGTCATGTGCGATCGTCTCCTTCGTGGCGTGGTTGAGGAATCGGTTCTGAAGATCGCCCAGATGCGCGCGCATTGCCACCGCCGCGTCGGACGAGCGGCTTTCGGCAATCGCGTCCACGATCGTCTCATGCGATACGGTCAATTCGGTGCGCGCGACCCGCGCCGAGGCTTCCAGCCCGCGCCGCACATGGAGGCGGTGCTGGCGCAGCCCCGGATCATGGCGCCACATATCGAGATTGTCGAAGAGCTTGAGCGCAAAGGGATTTCCCGCCGCCCTCGCGATCTCGCGGTGAAAGGCGCTGTCCCAAAGATCGGCCTCGTCCGTATCCTCGGCCGAGGAGATCGCATCGTTATAGGCGCGCATCCGCTGGACGTGCTGGGGCCCTGCGCGGGTCGCGGCAAGCTTGGCGAGGGTCGGCTCGAGGATCAGCCGCGCCTCGATGATCTGAAGCACGTTAAGCGGGCTCGAGCTGAGATCGGGCTCATCGTCGGGGCTGACCGGGCCACCCGCCTCGGCCGGTTTGGGGCCCAGAAACGTGCCCGAGCCCTGCCGGCGCCAGATCATCCCCTCGGCCTCCAGCACCTCGAGCGCGCGGCGGATCGCCCGGCGGCCCATGCCAAGCTGTTCGGCCATCTCGCGCTCGGTCGGAAGGCGCCCGCTTTCGCGGCAGATCACATCGCCCAGCATCGCGCGTATCCGCGTCAGGGCGATTGCCGAATTATGTTGAGGATCAGATTCCTGCACGAGCGAACCATTGCGCGAACCACTAAGATTGGTGCAGCCTAGGGGTTCGGCCCTGTCATGCAAGTGTTAATTTCACAAAAAAGTCGATTTTGTCCAAAGAAGGCGGGATCGCGCGCGGGACGCGCCGCAATCACCCCGCGCCGAAGCTGGCATAGGGTATGAAACGGACCGGATCGCCGGGATGAATCTCGCGCGCGGGATCGTCAAGCTCGACCAGCCCGTCCGCCCAGGAAAGCCCGCTGATCCGGCCCGAGCCTTCCGAGCCGAACGCCTCGGCCCTTCCCTGATCGTCAAGCCGCGCGCGCAGATATTCGCGCCGCCCCGGGCCTTTCGATTTGCGGAACGCAGCCGGAACGATAAAGCCGCGCGGCTCGGTCCAGCCCGCGCCCTCCAGCAGATCGGCGGCAGGTTTGGCAAAGATCAGAGCGCAGACAAGCGCTGCAACCGGGTTGCCGGGCAGGCCGATCACCGGCACCTCGCGCCCGCCTTCGCCAGAGGGCCAGAACGCCAAGGCCAGCGGCCGGCCCGGCTTCATCGCGATCCGCCATGACGACAGGCGCCCCCGCTCGGCCAGCAGGCGCGCGACATGGTCCTCATCGCCCGTCGAGGCCCCGCCCGAGGTCAGGATCAGATCCGCCTCGGCCGCGCCCCGGTCAAGCGCCGCCTCGATTGCCTCCGGCCGGTCCTCGGCCCGGCCCAGATCGACCGGCACCGCGCCCCAGGCAGCGGCAAGGCCCAGCAGCATCGGCCGGTTCGCATCCCAGATCTGATGGGGCAGGGCAGGGCTTGCCGGATCGGCGATGATCTCGTCCCCGGTCGAGAGAACCCCGACCCGCAAGGCGGGCCGCGTGCGGATTTCTGCAACGCCAAGCGCGGCGAGCAGCGCGATATCGGGCGCGCGCAGGCGCATCCCGGCGTGCAGCGCGATCGCGCCTTCCGGGACATCCTCGCCGGCGGCGCGCGTATTCGCCCCGCGCCTCGGGATGCGCGCAAAATGCGCCAGATCGCCCTCGATCCGCGTTTCTTCCTGCAAGATCACCGTATCGACGCCCTCTGGCAGGATCGCCCCGGTCAGGATCCGAACCGCCTCGCCGGGCGCGAGCGTGCCTTCAAATGGCTGGCCCGCCGCCGCCCGTCCGGCTGCGCGTTTCGCCGGCCCGTCGAGCGTTCCGTGCGCCACCCCGTAGCCGTCAACCGCCGAATTGGGGCGCGGCGGGCTCGCGCGGCGGGCAAGCGCGTCCTCGGCCAGAACGCGGCCGCGCGCCGTCTCGATCCGCCGCGTCTCGGCCCCGCCCAGCGGCCTCAGCGCGGCGCGCAGCCGCGCCTGCGCCTCGGCAACCGGCAGCCAGTCAACGCCCGGCGGCATGGACGAGCGCTTGCGCCCGCCCGAAAGCCCCAGCTCGGCCGCGATGAAATCCGCAATCGCCGCCGTATCGTCCAGTTCGAACCGCCGCAGACCGTCCGCCTGATCGGGGGGCGTGCCCTTCGTTGCAAGCGCGGTGATGTTCCGCCCCGGCGCCAGGGGGGGCTGCGGCAGCGCGTCCCGCCACGCCTCGATCTTCGGGTGGGGCGCGTCCTTGAACCCCTCGATCAGCACCAGATCGCAGGGCGCGATCTGCGACAGCAGCGTCTCGAGCCCCGGCGGCTCGGCCCCGCGCAGCTCGGTCATCACGCCGACGCGCTCGGGCGAGCTGAGCACGACCTGAGCCGCGCCCGCCGCCCGCATCCGGTCGCTATCGGTGCCCTCATGGTCGATCCTCGTCGCATGATGGGCGCGTTTGATCGCGGCAACGCGCAGGCCAGAGGCAGTGAAATGCTCGATCAGCCGCTCGGTCAGGCCGGTTTTGCCGGCATTCTTGCGCCCGGTGATGCCGTAGACGCGCAGCCAGTCGGGGCGGGGCAGAGTATCGCTCATGTCGGGGTCAGGCTTTCGGCGCGCGCGATATCCTGCGCGTCGTTGATGTTGAAGAACGGATCGAAGGGCGTGCTGTCCCAACGCGCGGTGCCGGCGCCATGCGCGTCGGTCCAGAGAACGATCTTGCGCAGCCCGCCTTCCAGTGCCGACCGCAGATCGGCGCGGAGCGCAGTTGGCCAGAGCCCGAAGGTCGGATGGCGGCGCATCGTGCCGCCCTCGTCGGGGCTCGCCGCGAGCGCGATCCCGCGTTCGCCAGATGCCGCGATCAGTCTTGCGGCCAGATCGCGCGGAAAGAAGGGCGTGTCGCCGGCGACCGTCAGGATATGCTCCGCCCCCAGCCCGGCGGCCCAATCGAGCCCGGCCAGCACTCCCGCAAGCGGGCCGGGCTGCCCGTCGATGCTGTCGGCAAGCACGGGAAGGCCCAGCCCCGCGAACCGCGCGGGCGGGCCATTGGCGTTCAGCGCGATCGGCGCGGCCTGCCCTTCCAGCCGCGAGAGCACATGATCTATCAGCCGCACCCC
>JAUNRZ010000160.1 GCA_030539455.1 Paracoccus sp. (in: a-proteobacteria)
CTGGTGCGACGGGATGGAGGTCAGCCAGTTCACCTATTTCCAGCAGGTCGCGGGCTATGACTGCGCCCCCGTATCGGGCGAGCTGACCTACGGGCTCGAGCGGATTGCGATGTATGTGCTGGGCGCCGAGCATGTCATGGACATGCCATTCAACGACCCGCAAAGCCCGATCCCGCTGACCTACGGCGACGTGTTCCGCCAGACCGAGGAAGAATATTCGCGCTGGAATTTCGAGCAGGCCGATACCGAGATGCTGCTGGCGCATTTCAAGGATGCCGAGGCCGAGTGCGACCGGATCGTGAGCGCGGCGGAACATGACAGCGCAGGCCGCGCGATCCTGATGGCCCAGCCGGCCTATGATCAGGCGATCAAGGCGAGCCATCTCTTCAACCTTCTCGATGCGCGGGGGGTGATCTCGGTGACCGAGCGGCAGGCCTATATCGGCCGGGTTCGCGCGCTGACGAAGAAATGCGCCGATCTTTTCATGCAGACCGGGCTCGCGCAGGGCGATGGCAGCGCGGAAGGGGCCGCCTCGTGAGGCTCGATCTGGGCAGGCTGGCTGTGATCGGCCTTGTCGCGCTGACCGTCATTGCCGGCGCGGCGGCGTGGTATTTGCAGGTCTACGCCTATTATGAGCGGCTGGGCCCCGAGGCGGCGCGCGATCTGACGCTGACCACGCCCGAGGGCGAGATCGTCCCGCTGGAGGTCGCCGGATTCGAGGGGATCGATTCGACCAGCTCGCCTTTGCGCTACCGCGCCTGTTTCGATGCCGCCCGCGCGGCGCTGGATGCGGCGCAGCCTTACGAGGGCGCAACGCCTCTGGTCGGGCCGGGCTGGTTCGGCTGCTTTGACGCGGGCGCCCTGACCGCCGATCTGGCCAGCGGCGCGGCCGAGGCGTATCTCTCGGCGCATGAGATAAGGCCGGCGGTTGACCGGGTGATCGCCATCTATCCTGACGGGCGCGGCTTTGCGTGGCACCAACTCAATGAAAACGCAGAAGAATCAAGGGTGATCGAGTAATGCCAGAGCTGTTGATCGAGCTGTTCTCCGAAGAGATCCCGGCCCGGATGCAGGCCCGCGCCCGGGACGATCTGCGCCGGCTGATGACCGATGCGCTTGTCGAGGCGGGGCTCAGCTATCGCAGCGCCGGCGCGTTCTCGACACCGCGCCGGCTGGCGCTGTCGGTCGAGGGGCTGGATGCGGCCTCGAAACCCGTGCGCGAGGAACGCAAAGGCCCGCGCGCCGATGCGCCCGAAAAAGCGATCGAGGGGTTTTTGCGCAGCACGGGCCTGAGCCGCGATCAGCTCGAGCTGCGCGATGAGAAGAAGGGGCAGGTCTATTTCGCCGTGATCGAGCGCCCCGGCCGCCCCGCCGCCGAGATCGTCGCCGAGGCGCTTGGGCCGGTGATCCGCGATTTTCCCTGGCCGAAATCAATGCGTTGGGGCTCGGGGCGGCTGCGTTGGGTGCGCCCGCTCCATTCGATTATCGCGATCTTGTCGGATGAGGGCGGCGCCGAGATCGTGCCGTTCGAGATCGAGGGGATCAAGGCGGGAGATCAAACCCGCGGGCATCGTTTCATGGCGCCCGATGCGTTTTCCGTGACCGGGTTCGACGATTACAGGGCCAAGCTGCGCCGCGCCAAGGTGATGCTGGACAGCGCCGAGCGCGAGGGGGAAATCGCGCAGGGCGCCGCCAATCTCGCCTTTGCGCGCGGGCTGGAAATCGTTGAGGATCAGGGGCTTCTGAGCGAAATCTCGGGCCTTGTCGAATGGCCGGTCCCGCTGATGGGCGAGATCGAGACGCGGTTCTTGTCGCTGCCGTCCGAGGTGCTGCAAACCTCGATGAAAGAGCATCAGAAGTTTCTCTCGGCGCGCAACCCCAAGACCGGGCGGATCGAGGGGTTCGTGACCGTCGCCAATATCGAGACCGAGGATGATGGCGCCACGATTCTGGCGGGAAATCAGCGGGTTCTGGCCGCGCGCCTGTCGGATGCGGCGTTCTTCTGGGAGAACGATCTGCGCGCCGCGAAGGCGGGGATGGAGGATTGGGCGGCCGGCCTCGAAGCGGTGACGTTCCATAACAAGCTCGGCTCGCAGGCCGCGCGGGTGAAGCGGATCGCGGCGCTTGCGCGCGAGATCGCGCCGGTGGTTGGCGCCGATCCCGAGCAGGCCGAGCGCGCGGCGCGGCTCGCCAAGCTGGATTTGCGCAGCGCTATGGTGGGTGAGTTCCCCGAATTGCAGGGGATCATGGGCCGCTATTATGCGCTTGAGGCTGGCGAGGATGCGGCGGTGGCTGACGCGGCGCGCGATCACTACGCCCCGCTCGGCCCTTCGGACGAGGTGCCCACCGCGCCCGTCTCGGTCGCCGTCGCGCTTGCGGACAAGATCGACACGCTGACCGGGTTCTGGGCGATTGGTGAAAAGCCGACCGGGAGCAAAGACCCGTTCGCGCTGCGGCGGGCGGCGCTTGGGGTTATTCGGTTGGTGTTGGGGAATGGGGTGCGGGTGCGCTTGTCCCGTCTGTTCAGTCGCGGCAAGATGCTCCACGATTTGCAAGAGGCTCTCCGTCTGGTCAGCGAAGATCTGGACGAGGCCGAGATCGCGGCGTCTTGGCTTGGGGTGGATGTCGAAAAGCTGACTGAGTCGAAAGAGCAAATTCGGAAGTCTTTGATGAGTGATGACGAGCGCGCCGAGCGCTCGCTCGCGTTCTTTGAAGAGCGGGCGCGGAGCCGCCCCGTAGAAGACAAGGGCCCGGACCTCCTCACCTTCCTCCACGACCGCCTCAAAGTTCATCTGCGCGATCAGGGCATCCGGCATGACATCATCGATGCGGCGATCGCGATCGAGGGCTCGGATGATCTGGTGCTTCTGGTCAAGCGGGCCGAGGCTCTGGCGGCGTATCTTGGCACCGGGGACGGGGCGAACCTGCTTCAGGGGTTGAAGCGCGCGGGCAATATTCTGGCGCAGGCGGAGGCCAAGGACGGCGTCGAATACAGCTTCGGCGCGGACGTCAAATTCGCCGAAACGGATGAGGAGCGCGCTTTGTTCGCCGCGCTCGATGCGGCCGAGCCGGCGATCTCAGAGGCGCTCGCGGCCGAGGATTTCGCGGCGGCGATGGGCGCGATCGCGGGCTTGCGCGCGCCGATCGACGCGTTTTTCGAGGCGGTCCAGATCAACGCGGACAGCGCGATCTTGCGGCGCAACCGGCTCAACCTGCTCCACCGCATCCGCGCGGCGGGGGCCGGTCTGGCCGATTTCTCGCGGATCGAGGGGTAGCGCCGGCCGCCCTCCTGCGGCCTTTACGCCACGTTACGCTGCAATGCATAAAATTTTCGCTGCATTGCGACAAACTCGTCCTTGCCGCAGCGCGCCTGCGGGGCGATAACGCGTCCGTCATGCAGCGCGCGCCTCATCACGTTGATATTCTGGAGATCACCCCCTCGGCCGGGGTCAGCACCGATCGCCACGGCTGGCGGGCGAAATGCCTCCAGCGGCTGATCCGCATGGATCTGCCGGTGCCGCGCAGCTTTACCATTCCGGCAAGCGCCGTGCGCGCGATGGCCGAGGGCGCGCAGCCCGACGCGGGCGTGCTTGCCGCGCTGTTCGAGGACGGCAACGGGCTGGTCGGCGTGCGGCCCTCGGCGGTCAATCCCGAATGGGGCGGGCCGGGCACGGTGCTGAATGTGGGCGCGAATGACGAAACCCACCGCCGGCTCTGCGAAAGCCGGGGGCAGGATGCGGCGGATGCGATCTATCTTGGCTTCGTGCAAAGCTACGCGATCCATGTCGCGCGGCTTGACCCCGACCGGTTCGCGCAAGAGGGCGAGGGGGCGCTTGCCCGCGCGCTGGATGCCTACCGCGACGAGATGGACGAGCCCTTCCCGCAAGACCCGGTGCGCCAGTTGACCGAGGTGCTGCGCTCGATGGCGCGGGCCTGGGACGGGCCAAGCGCGCGGCTGCTGCGCCAGGCCAAGGGCGCGCCCGAGGATGCGCCGCTGGGTCTGGTCGTGCAGCGCATGGCGGTGGCTTTGGGGCCGGGCGTGACCGGCTCGGGCACGATCCAGTTCGTCGATCCGGTCAGCGGCGAGGCTCGGATCACGGGGCGCTTCAAGGGCCAGATGCAGGGGCGCGCAATCGGGCAGGGCGCGGAGACGCTCTATCTCACGCGCGATCCGCGCGGGCCCTCGCTGGAGGATGCCGCGCCCGAGGTCTTTGCCGAGCTGGTCCGCTTTGGCCAGGCCGCGCGCGAGCGTCTGCGCGAGGAGATGCAGATCGAGTTCGTGATCGCCGATGGCGATCTCGCGATCATCGACGCGGTGAAGATGCCGCGCTCGTCCCGCGCGGCGGTGCGGATTGCGGTCGCGCTCGCCTCGGGCGGGATCATCTCGCCGCAGGAAGCGGTGATGCGGGTCGAGCCGCGCGCACTCTCCGAGCTGATGCATCACCAGATCGACCCGCGCGCGCCGCGCGAGGTGCTGGTGCGCGGGA
>JAUNRZ010000025.1 GCA_030539455.1 Paracoccus sp. (in: a-proteobacteria)
GATACCAGCCGACCCCGGCCTGCGCGCCCAGCCGCCCCTCTTGCACCATGCGGCTCAGGATCGGGATTTCGCGCGCGCCGGGGAGGTCGGCGCCGCGCCGGGCACTTAGCGCGGCGTCGAGCCCGCTGAGATCCTGCGCCTCGTAAGGGGGCGGGGAAAGCCCGTATGCCTCCATCGCCTCGTCGATCTCCCACGGGGTCGAGCCGTCCAGAAGCAGCGTATCGGCCGCGTGATAAAGCCGCGCGGCAAGTGTCGGGACAAGCGGGCCGCGCGCAGGCGTGATCGCGATCTTGCCGAGGGCAGCGGCGAAATCCTCTATCGCAGCGACGGTTTCGGGGGCGGTTTGGGGGGCGGGGATGATCTCGATCAGCCGGCGCAGATGAGCCGGCGCTGCGATCGCGAGCCCGCAAAGGCGGGCCGGGTCCGGGAGCGCGGCGGCAAGCGCGGGCAGATCGGCAGTGTCGCGCATGACTTGCGCCGCGATCAGCCCTTGCGCGGATTGCGCGGCCAAGGCGGCGACCAGCTTGGCGAGCGCGGGCGCGGGTGCGCGCGATGCCTCGATGGCCAGATCGAAACCGTTTGCCGCGCCAAGATCGGTGCCGACCGTCAGATTAGCCGCATGGCGCGCGGGCAGGGCGCGGCGAAGGTAATGCGCGGCCCGCTCTGCCGCGCCAGCATCTTCTTCAAGAAGCGCGACCGCGAGCCCCGCCTCAAGCGCCGCGCGGGCGATCTCGGCGCCCGCTGCACCGCCGCCAAAGATCGCGATGCGGGCGATCTGCGCCCGGCTCACCTTGACAGAAAACCGCGCTCGGCGATCACGGATAAAAGCGCGGCCAAAGCCTCGTCCACCGTCTTGCCCGAGGTGTTCACCTGCGCCTCGGCCCGCTGATAAAGCGCCTCGCGGCTGGCGAGAATCGCGTTGAGCTGCGCCATCGCGTCGTCATTCCCCGCCATCGGGCGCGTATCGCCCTGCGCGCGGACGCGGGCCATATGCTCGGCCGGCGCGGCCTTCAGCCAGACCGTGTGAAAGCGGCCGAGCAGCAGGTTGAACGTATCCGGCTCGGCCACGATCCCGCCCGCCACCGCCAGCATCAGCGAATCGTGCGTCGCGATCACCCGGCTGAGCGCCTGCGCCTCGAGCTTGCGGTAACCCTCTTGCCCGTAAAGCGCCATCACCTCGTTGACCGCCATCCCGGCCTGTTCCTCGATCTCGCGGTTCAGCTCGACGAAGGGGAGGCCCAGAATTTCCCCGGCGCGCGCGCCCAGCGTCGATTTGCCCGACCCGCGCAGACCGATCAGGCAGATGCGCCCGGCGCGCAGGGCCGACGCCGGCTCGGGCGCAAGGATGTCCAGCACCTGCTTGCGCTGCTCGCGGCTGGCGGTGCGAAAGATCTGCGCGATATGCGCGGCTTCCGAGTTCCACGGGTCTTCCTCGGCGACCAGCCACTCGATCCGGTGATCGAGCGCATCGGCAACCCGCTGCAACAGGGCGATCGAGATATTGCCCGCCCCGCTTTCAAGCTGGGCAAGATAGCGCGGCGATACGCCCGACATATCGGACAGAACGCGGCGCGGGATGCCCTTTCGCTCGCGCGCCTTTCGGACGCGGTCGCCGACGCGTGCGATCAGCTCTTCAACGGCGTGATCGGGCGCGCTCCGAGCGCTCGCCGGTATCGTCTCGCCCCTGAAATTCGTTATCTCGCCCATGATTATCGTTTCTGTTGAGACAATGCCGGCCCGTCAAGCCTGTTGCTGCGCCCCGCGCGCCGCTTCCGGCTCATCCGGGGCCATATGCTCGGCCAAAAGCGCGCCGATATCCGGCGGAGGCGCGCATTTGGTGAAATCCGAAGGGGTGACGAACACGCAGACAAAGCGGCCCTCGAAACAGATCTTGCCGCCTTGCCGCCCGGTGACGCGGAACGCGACCGAGGTTTTGCCCAAGGCGACGGGGCGCACGTCGCATTCCAGCATATGGCGCGGCGTGACGGGGCTGAGAAAGTCGATATTCATGTTAACGAAGGGCGTTCCGAGCCCGCGATCAATCTCGAGCTGATACCAGCCCTGCCCGAGATGGCTCAGCCACCACGCATCTATCGCATCAAGCGCGAACCACGGGATCCGCGCCGTGTAGGCGATGCGGGCGGGGTCGCAATCGCCCCAGCTTACGCGGATTTCGTGCACCCAGCCCATCGCGCGCCCGTCAATAGGTTTCGACGTGATAACGACCCTCGCCGCGCATCTGATCGCGCAGGCTGGCCCATTGGACGCCGAATGTCTCGGCGATCGTCGTCATCGCCTTCTCGACGCCCTCTTCCATCCCGCGCAGCCCGCAGACATAGATATGCGTCGCCGGGTCTTGCAGCATCTCGGCCACGGCCTCTTCCTCGGTCAGCAGCCGGTCCTGCACATATTCCTTGGGCGCGCCCTGGATGCGGCTGAACACCATATGCTTGCGAAGCACGCGGTCGGGCACCTTGTTGAGCGGGCCGAAATACGGCAGCGTGTCAGGGCTGCGCGCGCCGAAAAACAGCACCATCTCGCCGCCCTTGCTGCCCCGCGCGCGTTGGCGGCGCATGGTGAAGGACCGCATCGGGGCCGAGCCGGTGCCGGTGCAGATCATCAACAGCCGCGCATCGGGGTCGTCCGGCATGAGGAAGGTCGAGCCGAACGGGCCGGTCACGCGCACCTCATCGCCCATTTTCAGATCGCACACATAGTTCGAGCAAAGCCCCTGCGCCTCGCGCTTCACGGTCAGCGAGACATTGTTGAAATTCGGCCGCTCGCCATCGCGCGGGCTGGAGACGGAATAAAGCCGGGGCAGATGCGCCTTGCCCTCGGCATCCGTGCCGGGGGCGATAATGCCCAGCGACTGGCCCTCGAGCACCGGGAAGGGCTGGCCCTGAAAATCGAGGATGATGTGGCGGATATCGGTGTCCGAATCGGCCGAGGTCAGGCGGTAATTGCCCTGAACGCGCGCCGTCACCGGCCGCGCGAGATTATACATGTTCACGGTCGGCTTGGCCGCGCTTGCGGGCGCTTTGGGCTTGCCGCCCGCGCCCTGATGCGCATCGGCCAGCAGCTTTGCGATCTCGTCGTCAAGCGCCTCGACCGAGGTATCCGCTTCCTCGCCGTCCATCTCGTCCTGCGGGGGCAGCTCGGACCACGAAAGCTGTTCTTCGACGGAATAGGGCGTCTTGACCACGCGCCATTCGTCGATCGAGCCGGTCGGGCAGACCGGGATGCAGTCCATGCAGAACTCGCATTTGTCGACATCGACGACGACGTTGTTCTCGTCGTGAAGGATCGCGCCGACCGGGCAGGTCATCTCGCAGGTGTAGCAGCGGATGCAGATTTCCGGGTCGATCAGGTGCTGCTTGACGGGCTTGTTCATGCCGCCGCCCGCCGCGTTTTCAGAACGATCTCGGGCAGATAGCGCATCTCTGCCGCCGCCCAGCATTTTCCCGAACATTCGCGGCAGGCCAGACAATCCTCGCGGCGGGGCGCGAGGATCGGGGCGCCAAATTGGGTTGGTTCATGTCGCATCGCGTCCCCTTTCCTGTCGTCGGCCGCAGGCGCCCTTTCGCGCCCGCGGCGGTAAAGCCGGTCAGGCCATGTGGAGCTTTACATATTCGAAATCGCCCGGCTTGTTGTCGATGCCGACCTTCGGCGGAGCAATCCAGCCGGCGAATTTGCCGGGCTCGGTCACTTGCTCCATCAGCGAGGCGATGAAGTCGCCATCCGCCTGCGTCGGCAGCCATTCGGGCAGCTTCGCCTCATACTCGGCCGCCCCCAAGAGCTTGCCTTCGGGGTCGAACGGCTTGTCCGCAAAAACGCCGATCTTGCGGTTGAACGCCTCGTGCGGGAGCTTCAGCGCAAAGTCGATCCCGGCCTTTTCGATGATCTTGTTCCAGCGCCCGACCCCGCCCGACGCATCGCGGATATAATCGTCGCGCAAGCGCATATTGATCGCCGTCAGCGCCGGCACTTCGCGGTGGACAAGCCGCCCGTCCTCAAGATCCCACACCTTGTAGGTGTCGTTCTTGAGCTGGTGATCATCGTCGATCCGGCTTTCCATATAGCGCCCCTTGATGCCCGCGTTGAAGGCATTGGCGGCGTTGGTCGAGACCTCTTGCCCGAAAAGGTCCAGCGACAGCGTGTAATGGAGGTTCAGCTTTTTCTGGATCGTCGGCAGGTCGATGACGCCAAGAGCGCGGATCTTGTTGATGTCGTAGGGGTCCGAGATGCCGTTCTCGTTCATCACCTGACAGGTGCGCTCGATCGTCCGCCCGACGCCGGTTTCGCCGACGAACATGTGATGCGCCTCTTCGGTCAGCATGAAGCGGCAGGTGCGCGACAGCGGGTCGAACCCCGACTGCGCCAGCGATTCAAGCTGCATCTTGCCGTCGCGGTCGGTGAAATAGGTGAACATGAAGAAAGACAGCCAGTCCGGCGTTTCCTCGTTGAACGCGCCGAGCATACGCGGCGCCTCGTCGGACCCGGACGAGCGGCGGAGCAGATCATCCGCCTCTTCGCGCCCGTCTGCGCCGAAATATTTGTGCAGCAGATAGACCATCGCCCACAAATGCCGGCCCTCTTCGACATTCACCTGAAAGAGGTTGCGCATGTCGTAAAGCGAGGGCGCGGATTTCGCGAGAAAGCGCTGCTGCTCGACCGAGGCCGGCTCGGTGTCGCCCTGAATCACGATCAGGCGGCGCAGCATGGCGCGATATTCGCCCGGCACTTCCTGCCATGCAGGCTGGCCGTAATGCTCGCCGCAGGGGATCTTGCGGTCCTCGACCTGCGGTGCCAGCAGGATGCCCCAGCGATATTCCGGCATTTTCACATAATCGAACTTCGCCCAGCCCTTGGGGTCAACGCTGACCGCCGTGCGCAGATAAACCAGCGATTTCTGGAAGTTCTGCGGAATGAGATCGTTCCACCAGTTGATATAGCCGGGGTGCCATTTTTCCAGAGCCTTCAGCACGCGCTTGTCCGAGGACAGGCCGACATTGTTCGGAATCTGGGTGTCGTAGCTCACATTGATAAGATCAAGCATTGCTGCATTCCTTGCTGGGGTTTCGTTACACGCGCTGCATGTTGTAATCGCCGCGCAGGCCGGTGCCGTAGCGCTGCAAGGCGCCGTTTTCGCCGACCGCGTTGGGCCGGTTGAAGATCCAGTTCTGCCAGGCGGTCAGCCGGCCGAAGATGCGCGTTTCCATCGTCTCGGGACCGGCGAAGCGCAGATTGGCCTCGAGCCCGGTCATCGCATCGGGCGAGAAGCTGGCGCGTTCCTCGAAGAAGATGCGGATCTCGTCCTCCCAGTCCACATCGTCATAGGTGAAGGTAATGAGCCCGGCCTCGCTGGCGTCATCCGCCTCCAGCGCCTTGCCTTTCAGCGATGAAAGCTCACCCACGCGGTCTTCTTCGCCAAGGAAGCGGGTTTCGAGGCGGGTCAGCCCGTTGCCCATCGGATAGGGGCCGAAATTCGCGTCCGACAGGGTGACGGTCGCGGTCGGGCGGTTATCGCCCTCGAACTCGTCCTCCATCATATAGCTGCGATCGACGGCGAACAGCAGCTCGGCCAGCGTGCCTGCAAAACACGAGCCATGCTCGACCATCGCGGCCATGCTGCGAGAGGTCACGTCGATGCGTTTGAGCAGGCGTTTCCAGTATTGCAGCACCTCATTGGCGAGCCAGTGATCCTTGTTGGCCATCAGCAGCGATTCGTGGGCGAGGAATTTCTCGGGATCGCCCTGGGTGCGGAACACCAGCAGACCCAGCTCCTTCTCGTTCAGCCGCAGATGCAGGATCGCGTCGTCGAGCTCGCGCGCGAGCTTGAGGAAATACGCCTCGGCGCCCTCGGCGGTGAACGCGTCCATATCGGCGGGCGCGGGCGCGTCGGGGCCGGAAAGCGTGATCGTCGCGCGGCGCGCATCGCGGTCCATCGCGATCTCGACAAGCGAATAGGTCACGGCGCTGTCCGTGATCTCGCGCTTGATCTCGGTCAGCGCGATGCCCTTCTCGACATCCGCCTTGCCCGACGCCTCGGCAAACTCGCGTGCGCGCTGCTGCACCGTGTCATCGAATTTCGAGTTCGGGATGACCTCATCGACCAGCTTCCAGTCCTTGGCGCGCTTGCCCTTCACCCCTTCCTCGATCGAGCAGAACACATCGGCCAGATCGCGCCGCACCTTGCGCTTGTCCGTGACGCGGGTGAGCCCGCCCGTCCCCGGCAGCACGGCAAGCAGCGGCACCTCCGGCAGCGACACGGCGGACGAGCTGTCATCGGTCAGCATGATGTGGTTGCACGCAAGCGCCAGCTCATACCCGCCGCCCGCGCAGGCGCCGCGCACGGCGGCGATATATTTCTGCCCCGAATCGTCCTCGGCCGCCTCGAACGTGTTGCGCGTCTCGTTGGTGAATTTGCAGAAATTTACCTTATGCGCGTGCTCGGCCCCGCCCAGCATCCGGATATTCGCGCCGGCGCAGAACACCTTGTCCTTGCCCGAGCGCATCACGACGACCTTCACCTCGGGATGCTCGAACCGCATCCGCTGGACGATATCGGCAAGCTCGATGTCGACGCCCAGATCGTAGGAGTTCAGCTTGAGCTGGTAGCCCTCGAACAGCCCGGCATTCTCGTCCACATCCATGAACAGATTCGCGACCGGACCATCATATTCAACGCGCCAGTGGCGGTATTGCGAAGGGTCGGTGCGGAAATCAATGACCTTGCTCATGCGCTGTCTCCCATCAGGTGCTCGTTGCATTATATTGCCGTGCCGGCTGGTTTCAACCCGGTTTTCGCGAGCTAATGCGATTTTTCGCGCTCTTTATCTGCATTATTTTGCATAAAAGCCTCGGCGTCAGTGCGAGCCAGCGGCGGAATCGGCGCGCCCCGCCGCTCTGCCTCGGTCAGATCCCGCGCGGCGATCAGCATCAGCCGATCCGACGCCGCCTTTCGGCCCATCGCGGCTTTCAGCCTTGCATTGGCAAGCTGGATCAGCCCGCGCAGCATCAGACGTTCAGCCGAGTTCGGCGGCGCCGCCATCCAGACCGGCTCAAGCAGCTCATGCGCTTCCCAGAAATAGCCCTGCTCGAGCCAGTCGAGGCCCAGATGATACGCCTTCGACGAAAGACCGTCCTCCGCCGTCGCGCGCAGCGCATCGAACGCGCCCTCGGGATGGCGCGGCGTCTGGCCGGGGCGATAGGCGTGGGGCGGGGTCATCGCGTCTCGACCTCGGCGGTCTCGATCCGCTCGAGCCGCGCGCAGAATTCGGCGATCTCGGCCAGCACCGGCGCGGGCTGCTCCAGATGCGGGCTGTGGCGCGCATTCTCGATCACCGCGACATCGACCGGCCCATAGCTGCGCGTCTCGAGCGTCTCGATCTGCGCCAGCGTGCCGTATTGATCGCCGCGCCCCTGCACCGCCAGCACCGGCACCCGCAGATAGTCGATCACCTCGGTGATATCCCAATCGCGGAAATCAGGGTCGAGCCAGGCGTCGTTCCAGCCCCGGAACGTGTGGTCCGGGTCGTTATGATGCCGCGCCATCCGGTCGCGCAAATCCGCCCCGGCAAAGGCGTCCCGCGCGCGGGCGATCTCGGTCAGGCCCATCTCTTCGGTGAAGAAATGCGGCGCGATCAGGATGAGGCCGCGAACCCGGTGATCGCTGACGCTGCCGGCATAGATCGCGGCGATGCTGGCGCCGTCCGAGTGGCCCAGCAGAATGCCGCGCTGAAAGCCGACGGCGTCCAGCACCTCGGGCAGAACATGGACGGCCTCGCGCGTCATGTAATCCAGCGGGCGGGGCAGCTCGGCCAGATCCGACTGCCCGTAACCGGCGCGGGAATATGCCATCACGCCAAAGCCCGTCACCTCGGCAAGCTGCGCGGGAAAATCGCGCCAGAGCCCGGCCGAGCCGAGCCCTTCATGCAGCAGAACGATCGTCGGCGCCTCGCCGGGCGGGGGGCCGAAGCAGCGATATTCCAGCGATTTGCCGCCCGCCACAAGCCGGCCATGCGCGGTCCACGCGGCCATCAGCCCCGCTCCTGCCGCAGCTTGAAGCGCTGGATCTTGCCGGTCGCGGTCTTGGGAAGCTGCTCGATGACCTCGATCCAGCGCGGATATTTCCATTTGCCGATGCGGGTTTTGACGTGGTCCTTCAGCTCGTCCAGCCGTCCCGCCTGCTCCGGGTCCTTCAGGACAACGAACGCCTTGGGCTTCTCCAGCCCGTCATCACCCGCCCATGCGACCACTGCCGCCTCGAGAACGGCGGGGTGCGAGACAAGCGCCTGCTCGATCTCGAAGGGCGAGACCCAGATGCCCGAGACCTTGAACATATCGTCCGTCCGCCCGCAATAAACAAAGCGCCCGGCCTCGGTCATCTCGTATTTGTCGCCGGTGCGGGTCCATTGCCCTTCGAAGGTCGAGCGGCTTTTGCTGCGCTGATTCCAGTAGCCTTCAGCCGCCGATTGCCCGCGAACCAGCAACTCGCCCACCTCGCCGGGGCCAAGATCGCGGCCGTCCTCGTCCACGAGCCGCACATCATAGCCCGGTACCGCGGTGCCGGAGGTGCCGTAAACGATATCGCCCGGCTTGTTCGACAGGAAAATATGGAGCATCTCGGTCGAGCCGACGCCGTCCAGAATATCGACCCCCGTGGCCGCCTTCCACCGCTTGCCGACCTCTTCTGGCAGCGCCTCGCCGGCCGAGATGCAGATGCGCAGATCGGGGTTTTCGGGGATACCGGCCTTGTCCCAGTGATGGAGCAGCGCGGCATAAAGCGTCGGCACGCCGCAGAACACCGTGGGCCGCTCATCCGCCAAGACGGCAGACGCCGATTCGGGTGTCGGGCGGCCCGCATAAAGCACCGTGGTCGCGCCGACCGCGAGCGGGAAGGTCAGCGCGTTGCCCAGCCCGTAGGCGAAGAACATCTTTGCGACCGAATGCACGACGTCATCCTCGGCGATGCCGAGCACCTGCGCGCCATAAGTGTCGTATGTGCATTTGAGCGAGCCATGCACATGGCGCACCCCCTTGGGCTGGCCGGTCGAGCCGGAAGAGTAGAGCCAGAACGCGGTCTCGTCCGGCGTCAGCTCGATCGTCTCGGCGAGGGGCGCGTTTGCGATGAAATCCTGAAGCGAAAGCGTGCCCTCCGGCGCCTCACCGCCGATCACGACGACTTTGCGGACAAGGATATTCTGCGCGATGGCGGGGGCGATCTCGTCGTAAAGCTCGGCCGAGACAAAGACCACGCTCGCGCGGCTGTCGCGCAGGATGACATCGTACACCGAACCGGACAGCAGCGTGTTGAGCGGGATCGGCACCACCCCGGCTTTCAGGCAGCCCCAGAAAATCACCGGGAATTCCAGCCGGTCCAGCACCAGCATCAGGGCGCGTTCCTCGCGTCTGATGTCATGTTCGCGCAGCGCGCCGGCAAAGCGCGCGCTTTCAGCGGCCAGATCGCCATAGCTGAGACTGCGCCCGCCCTCGCCCGCCTCGCGGTAGGCGATCTTCGCGGCGCGTCCCTCTTCGATGTGGCGGTCGATGAAAAAGCTGGCGGCGTTGCCGGTCGCCTTATCGGCGAGAACGCGGCTGGCGGTCTGGTTCATGCGTATCCTCCTTCTCCGCATGGCCCGGCACCCTCCCCGATGCCGGTTGTCTCTTACTGCGACCCGGCAGCGCGGCCGGATTTGACCCAGCCGGCTTGGCCCAGATCAGCAGGCGTTCGGGAATCGCGCGTATCACCGACCAAGCGGTCAGAAATTATGGCCATTAACTCGCGAAATCTCTTGACGGACATGGGTATATTCCTGTCAGATTCGGGTGCGCACTATGCTATATAATGCAGACCCGCGCAGATTATGCAAGATAATGCTCGAAATTTGGCATTATTTCGCGTAGAAAAGGAAAAGGGCCAACAGCCCGCAGGGAGGAAAAATCATGAAGAATACAACCGTTTCGGCGCTGGCGCTGACGGCAGGGCTATTCGGCGGCAGCGCGGCAATGGCCGAGATCACCGTGGGGATGATGCTGCCGACCTCGGGCACCTATGCCGCTTTGGGCCAGGAAATCGACGCCGGGTTCATGCTCGCGCTGGAAGAGGCCGGCCAGCAGGACGCCGTGCGCATCGTGCGCGAGGATACCGAGGCGCGCCCGCAGGTCGGCGTGCAGAAAGCCCGCAAGCTGGTCATGCAGGACGAGGCCGATGTGCTGGTCGGGCTCGTCTCGTCGGGCGTTCTGGGCGCGATTCGCGACTTCGTTGACGGCTCGCAAGTGCCGCTGATCGTCGCCAATGCCGGCAATGACGAGGCGACCGGCGATCAGTGCAGCCGCTATATCACCCGCGTGTCCTTCTCGAACGCGCAGGTCAGCCGGCCGATGGGTGAATATCTGCCGACCGCCGGGATCACCAAGGTCTACACGCTCGCCCCCGACTACGCCGCGGGCCGGCAGATGATCGACGCCTTCACCGCCGAATTCGCCGAACATGGCGGCGAGGTCGTGGGCGGCGAATACACGCCCTTCGCGCAGACCGAGGATTTCGGCCCCTATCTGACCAACGCGCGCGCCTCGGGCGCCGAAGCTCTGTTCGTGTTCTATGCGGGCGGCGAGGCGATCAGCTTCGTGAACCAGTATGGCAGCTTCGGGATCTCGGACTCGCTGCCGCTTTACGGCACGGGCTTTCTCAACTCGCAGCTTTACCTCGACGCCGAGGGCGATTCGGCGATCGGCACGGTCGGCTCGCTGCACTATGTCCCCTCGCTCGACACGCCCGAGAACGAGGCGTTCGTCGCCGCCTATCAGGAACGCCACAACAAGCTGCCCTCGGAATACGCGGTGCAGGGCTATGATGCCGGGCGGGTTCTGATCGAGGCGATGGCAACCGGCGCGGATGACCGCGAATCGCTGGCCGAGGCCATCCCGCAGGTCAGCTATACCGGCCCGCGCGGCCCGCTGGAGATCGATCCGGCGACCCATAATGTCATCCAGAACGTCTACATCTACGAGATCGTCAAAGAGGATGACCGCCTGACCCAGAACATTCTCGCCACCATCGAGAACGTTCAGGACGAGCCGCATGGCTGCACGCTTGGCGGCTGATCCGCGCGCCTGACGCAAAGCGCCCCGCCGCAGCCACATCGCGGCGGGGCGCATCGCCCTTGGTGTTTCCCCGCAAAACGAGGCAGCAATGACCGGCTCCGGCTTCTGGGTTCTGCAATTTCTGAACGCGATGCAGTTTTCGATGCTGCTGTTTTTGTTATCCATCGGGCTGACGGTGATTTTCGGCCTGCTCCACTTCGTGAACCTCGCGCACGGCGCGCTTTACATGATGGGCGCCTATCTGGGCGTGTCGCTCGCGGCCATGACCGGCAGCTACTGGCCCGCCTTCTTTCTGGCGCCGGTCGGGGTCACGCTGATCGGAGCGGTGCTTTATTTCACGCTGATCGACAGGCTGCGCGGCGCGGGGCCGATGAATCAGGTGCTGGTGACATTCGGGCTGATCTTCGTCTTTCTCGACATCGTGCGGATGGGCTGGGGCGACATCGCGAGGGGCATCGCGGTCCCGCAGCTTCTGGCCGGCACGACGCGGCTTCTGGGCGTCGATTACCCGACCTACCGGCTGTTCATCATCGTTCTGGGGCTGATCATCATGGCCGCGTTGATGATCATCCTCACCCGCACCCAGATCGGCGCGATGATCCGCGCGAGCGTCGAGAACGGCCCGATGGCCTCGTCGATGGGGATCAATGTCGGGCGGCTGTTCTTCGCGGTGTTCTGCGTCGGCTGCGCGCTTGCGGGGCTTGCGGGTGTTGTCGCGGCGCCGGTCTTTTCGGCCACGCCCGGCATGGGCGTTGCGATCCTGATCCCGGCTTTGATCGTGGTTGTGATCGGCGGGCTCGGCTCGCTTCAGGGGGCCATCGTCGGCTCGCTGATCGTCGGGTTCCTGCAAACGCTGGGCGCGGCGGTGTTTCCGCAGCTTGCGGCAGTGCTGGTCTATGCGCTGCTGGCTCTCATTCTGGTGCTGCGGCCGCAGGGCCTCATCCCGGTGCGCGGAGGGGCTCACTGATGTATCGCCAGACGGGTCTGCGCAGCGCGACAGTGCTGATCATCCTTGCCACGATGGCGGTCTGGACCGTCTATGGCAGCTTCTACTCGCGCGAGATCGTGGTCGAGATCGCCATTCTCGCCATCCTCGCCATCTCGCTTGATATCGTCGCCGGCTATGGCGGCATGGTCTCGCTGTTTCACGGCGCGCTTATGGGCGTGTCGGCCTATGGATACGGTGTCGCGACGGTGAAATACGGCGTGCACCCGCTGCCCGCCGCCGTGGTCGGCGTCGCAAGTGCGGCGGTGTTCGGCACGATCGTCGGCGCGATCACCTCGAAAACGGCCGGGATCTTTTTCATCATGGCGACGCTCGCCTTCGGGCAGATGGCCTACACGCTGATCTTTCAGGCCCGCTGGCTGGGCGGCGATGACGGCATGGCGGGCCTTCCGCGCTTCGATTTCAGCTGGCTCGGCGTCAATATGTTCAACCCGCAGCATTTCGCGCTTTACGCGATCGTGCTGGTCGCGCTTGTCTATATCGCGGCGGCGCTGCTGATGCGCTCGGCCTTCGGGCGGACGCTGGAGGGCATCCACTCGAACGAGCCGCGCATGATTGCGCTTGGCGTCACCACCTGGATCGCCAAGACCCGCGCTTTCGGCACCTCGGCCCTGCTGGCGGGGGTTGCGGGGGTGCTGGCGGCGCAGCACACGCAGTTCATCTCGCCCGAATTGCTGCACTGGACCATGTCCGGCGAGGTGCTGATCATCGTCATCCTTGGCGGACTTGGCACGCTTGTCGGCGCGCTTGTGGGCGCGGTCATCTTCGTTCTGCTCAAGCACGAGGTCAGCGCGATGACGCAGCATTGGCATATCGTGGTCGGCCTCGTTCTGATCGCGGTCGTTCTGATGGGCGGGCGCGGCGTTTACGGGCAGATCGAGCGCTGGATCACCGGCCGCAAAACTCCGGGGGTGCCCGATGCTTGAAGTTCGCAAGCTGTGCAAGAATTTCGGCGGCATCCACGTCACGCGCGAGGTCAGCTTCAAGCTCGAGCCGGGCGAGCGGCGGGTGATCCTTGGCCCCAACGGCGCGGGCAAGACGACGCTGTTCAACCTGCTCGCCGGCGTGCTCGAGCCGTCATCGGGCGATATCGAGCTGAACGGGCAGAACATCAACCGGCTCAGTGCCAGTCAGCGGGCACGGGCCGGGATGTCGCGCAGCTATCAGAAGAACAACCTGTTCGAGAACCTCACCGTGCGCGAGAACCTGATGCTCGCCGCCTCCGCCGGGACCGGGCGCACCGCCTCGCTGTTTCGCGACAACCTCAAGGACCCCGAGCTGCGCGAGATCGCCGAAGAGGCCGCCGCGCAGGTCTCGCTGACCCCGCTGCTGGATATGGAGGTGCGGAACGCCTCTTACGGCAATCGCCGCCAGCTTGAGGTGGGGCTGGCACTCGCCACCCGCCCGCGCATCCTTCTGATGGACGAGCCGACCTCGGGCGTCGGCCCGTCGATGATCGAGGGGTTCCATCAGCTTCTGCACAGCCTGCCGCGCGATCTCACCGTGTTGATCATCGAGCACGACATGGATCTGGCCTTCGACGTCGCCGACCGCATCACGGTGCTGAATTACGGACAGGTCGTGTTCGAGGGAACGCCCGCCGAGACGCGCGGCAACAAGATCGTGCGCGACATCTATCTGGGGGATTGGCAGGAAGATGCTTGAGCTGAAGAACCTCGAAAGCGGCTATGGCGAGACGCGGGTGCTGCATGGCGTCTCGCTGCGCGTCCGGCCGGGCACCGTCCACGCGCTGCTGGGCCGCAACGGCGTCGGCAAATCGACCACGATGAAAACCATCATCGGCCAGCTTGCCGCGCGCGGCGGCGAGATCGCGCTCGACGGCGAGCGGATCGACGCCATGAAACCCTACCGCATCGCACGGCGGGGCGTCGCCTTCGTTCCCGAAACCCGCGACGTGTTCGGAACGCTCAGCGTGCGCGAAAATCTCGAACTCGCCGGCCGGCTCGGCAAGGGCGACTGGACGGTGGACCGCGTGGCGGCGTTCTTTCCGAACCTCGCCAACCGGATGACCAATGGCGGCACCGAGCTGTCGGGCGGCGAGCAGCAGATGCTCGCCATCGGTCGCGCGCTTATGCAAAGCCCGCGCATCCTGCTGCTGGATGAGCCGACCGAGGGGCTGGCGCCGATCATCATCCAGCAGATCTTCGCCAAGCTGCGCGAGCTGAAAGAGGCCGGCCTGACCATCCTTCTGGTCGAGCAGAATTTCAACTTCGCCACCGGGCTTGCCGACGAGGTCTCGCTGATGGGACGCGGCCAGATCGTGTGGAACGGCTCGGCCGAGGCGCTGCGCGCCGACACCAGCCTTCACGAACGCTGGCTGGGCGTCTAGCGCGCCGCGCCCGCGCTGCCAGCCGCCAGTTATGAAAACCCCCCGCGCGTTCCCGCCGCGTGGAGAGCGGGAGGGCACCTCTGATGCCGAGGCTCTGCGCGCCGATCCCGCCGGCAGCCGCCCTGCCCCCGCAAACCGCCACCGCCCCCACCTGCAACGCACGATCCTGCGCGCTCTCGCCCTCGTCTTCTGCGCCCAAATACTCCCGCCGGAGGCGTCCCGCCCCTCGCCAAGCCCGCCAAGCTGACGTAAGAATCCCGCAACTCACACGCGCAGGACCACGCCCATGATCTGGGAAAGCATTGCCAATATCCCCACCCCGCTGCTGCTGAGCTTTGTCACCGGCGGCCTCGTCCTGAACCTCGCGCCGGGGCAGGACGTGTTCTTCGCCTCGGCCTGCGGGGTTCAGGGCGGGCCGAAAGCCGGCGCGCTTGCGGGGCTTGGGGTTGGCGCGGGCGTTATCTTCCATGTCGTGCTGGCAACCGTCGGGCTGGGCGCGGTCGTCGCGGCGCATCCGGGCGCTTTGCTCGCGATCAAGTGGATCGGCGCGGGTTATCTGCTGTTTCTCGCCTGGCAAAGCTGGCACGCGGACGGAGGCCATGCGCGCGTGCGCGGCACGGGCAATCCGCTTTCGATCATCAGGCGCGGCGCTTTGTCGAATATCCTCAACCCAAAGCCGGTCCTGTTCCTGCTGGCGTTCCTGCCGCAATTCACCAAGGCGGAATACGGGCCGGTATGGCATCAGATCCTTGGGCTGGGGCTTATCTTTGCCGTGACCGGCACGCTCGTGACGATGGGCTACGGCATCGCGGCGGGCTGGCTTGGCGCGCGTCTCGGTGCCCGCATGAGCGTGATGAACCGCATCGCCTCGGTCATGTTCACGGCGCTTGCCCTGCGCATGGTCACGAAGTGAGCGCGGTGAGCAGTTTCGTCTACGCACCGCCCCCCGATCCGCCGCAGATCATCCACGACGATCACGAAATTCTGATCGTGAACAAGCAGGCGGGGCTGCTGTCCGTGCCGGGGCGCGGCGAGGACCGCGCCGATTGCCTGATCGAGCGCCTGCGCGGCGCCTTCCCGACCGTGCTCCTTGTCCATCGGCTCGATCTCGACACATCGGGCGTCATGGTCTTCGGCCTGACCCCGCACGCGCAGCGCCATCTCTCGCGCCAGTTCGAGCAGCGGCGGACCAAGAAAACCTATCTCGCGCGGCTGGCGGGGCGGCTTCAGCCCAAAACCGGGCGGGTCGATCTGCCGCTGGCGGTGGACTGGCCGAACCGGCCGCGCCAGAAGGTTGACCGCGAGGCGGGACGCTCTGCCGTCACCGATTGGCGGGTCGTGCGAGACAGCGCCGAGGAAACGCGGGTGCGCCTCTCGCCGATTACCGGGCGCAGCCACCAGCTTCGCGTGCACATGGCCGAGATCGGCCACCCGATCCTCGGCGATCCGCTTTATTCCCCGGACCCTGATCGTTACCCAAGGCTGATGCTCCACGCCGAGACGCTGCGCTTTGCCCACCCGGATAGCGGCGTTCAGATCAGCTTTTCCGCGCCCGCGCCGTTCTAGACGGCGAAATCGCCAAGCCGCGCGCCGGTGATGCGCAAAAGATCGGCGGGCGCGATGGAAAAGACGTGGCGCGGCGTGCCTGCTGCGGCCCAGACAGAGCCGAACTCGGTCAGGCGCGGGTCGCAAAAGCTGGTCAGCGCGCGCAAATGCCCGACCGGAGCGACGCCGCCAATTGCGAACCCGGTCTCTTCCCTGATCTGGGCGGCGTCGGCGCGGACCAGATCCTCCCCGGCGAGCCGCGCCGCCAAAGCCGGGTCCACCTGCCGTCCTCCCGCGGTCAGAAACAGCACGAGATGCCCCGAGGCGGCGCCGCGAAAGATGATCGACTTGGCGATCTGGTCGATCTCGCAGCCGACCGCGATTGCGGCGTCCGCGGCGCTGCGGGCGCCGTCCGTCTCGCGGATCTCGGCCGTCAGCCCCGCCGCGTCCAGCGCCGCGCGCACCCTTGCCAAACTTTTCGACATCGCCCATCCCTTTGCCGCAAGGCGAAACCTAGGCGGAGCAGGGTGATGGCACAACAGGTTTACACGTTGCTGGTTCAGGTCGGCCGCAAATCGGGCGACGGGCTGCCGGATGGCGCGACCGGCGCCGGGCTGATCTGCTATGCCAGCGGCAAGGACGAGGCCGAGGCGGTGCGCGAAACCGTTGCGCTGCTCAAGAACGCGGATATGGCCGTGCTGGACGTGACCGGCTACGGCACGCTGGCCGAGCGCGAGGCCGAAGGCCACGACATCCCGGACGAAGAACGCGCCCTGATGGATCGGGCGCTTGCGGAGAACGCGGTGATCGTCGCCGGCTCGGAAGTCTTTTACGACGCGCCCGAAGCGAAGGGCTGAGCGCGACGGCTTTTTGCCGAATATGCGCGGCACATGCGGCGAGAAGGTTCCCCTTGGACCAAGCTTCGGTTATCGTTGCGCTCAGGCAACGACCAACAGGCAGGATCAGAAAACCTATGTTTATTGCGCTTTCACGACTGAGCATCACCGCAACCGCCGTCATGGCGCTTGCGGCCTGCGCCGCGCCGATCGCCAGCACAAGCGGCGCGGGCGGCAGCGGCGTGTCGATCTCGACCAACACCACCCCGCTGCCCGTGCAGGGCGGCAGCGCCGCGCAAGAGGCCGGGCTGCAACGCTGGGTCGCGAATTTCCGCCCCCGCGCGCTGCGCGAGGGGATCACCCCGCAGACCTTCGACCGCGCGATGCGGATTGCGCGCTACAATCCCGAAGTGATCCGGCTCGACCGCCGGCAGGCCGAGTTCACGCGCCCGGTCTGGGAATATCTCGACAGCGCCGCCTCGGATTCGCGCACGCGGCAGGGTCAGCAGCACGCGCGCAGCCTCGCCCCGACTTTGGCCGCGATCGAAAGCCGCTACGGCGTCGATCGCTCGGTGGTGCTGGCGGTCTGGGGGATGGAGTCGAATTTCGGCACCAATCGCGGGCGGATGCAGATCATCCCGGCGCTTGCGACGCTGGCCTATGACGGCCGCCGGGGCGAGATGTTCACCCAGCAGCTGATCGCCGCGCTGAAGATCATTCAGGCCGGCGATGTCGCGCCCGAGCAGATGCTGGGAAGTTGGGCCGGCGCGATGGGTCACACGCAGTTCATGCCCACCTCGTATCTCAGCTACGCGGTCGATTTCACCGGCGACGGGCGGCGCGATATCTGGTCGGACGATCCGACCGACTCGCTGGCCTCGACGGCTGCCTATCTCGCGCGGTCTGGCTGGCAGCGCGGCCTGCCGTGGGGGGTCGAGGTCCAGCTTCCGCAGGGCTTCAACTACGGCGCGATCGGGCGCAATAACACCCGCAGCGCGGCGCAATGGCAGGCGATGGGCGTGCGCGCCTTCGGCGGCGGCAATCTGCCCGGCTATAACGGCGCGATCATCGCGCCCGCCGGCGCGAATGGCCCGGCGTTTTTCGTGTCGCGCAACTTCACCGCTCTGCGCGCCTATAACGCCTCGGACAATTACGTGATGGGCGTCGGGATGCTGGCCGACCGCATCGCCGGCCGGCCGGGCGTGCGCGGCGCATGGCCGCGCGCCGAGGGGGCTTTGACCCATAACCAGAAAGAGGAAATCCAGCGCCGTCTCAACCAGCTTGGCTTCAACGCGGGCGAGCCGGACGGGCTGATCGGCGAGAACACGATGGACGCGATCCGCGCCTTCCAACGCTCTCGCGGGCTCCAGCCGGACGGCTACGCGAACGCGGCGCTGCTGGCGGCGCTTCGGCGCGGCTGAGGCGATCATCACGTGGACGGGGGCGGGCTTCGGCTCGCCCCTTTTTCGTTGAACGGAGAACTTGAAACGCCGCGCTTGCGTTGCGATACCGGCAGCGTTGGCGCGTTTTCGCGAAGGGGCAGGCGGATGCATCACACTTGGCGTTGGTTCGGGCCGCGCGATCCGGTTTCGGTCGATGAAATGCTGCAAGCCGGGGTGCGCGGCGTCGTCTCGGCGCTCCACCACGTCCCGACCGGCGAGGTCTGGTCTCTGGACGAGATCAAGAAGCGCCAGGCCGAGATCGCGATGATGAGCGATGGCAGCCCATCCGGCCTTGGCTGGGATGTGGTCGAAAGCCTGCCGGTCAGCGAGGCGATCAAGACGCAAAGCGGGGCGTGGCGCGATCACACGCAGAACTGGATCACCTCGATGCGCCATCTGCGCGAGGCGGGGATCGAGGTGATCTGCTATAATTTCATGCCCGTTCTCGACTGGACGCGCACTGATCTTGCCTGGCGCCGGCCGAATGGCGCGCGCTGTATGCGCTTTGATCTGGCCGATTTCGCCGCGTTCGACATCCATATCCTCGCCCGCCCCGGCGCCGCCGAGGATTTTCCCGAACCCGTCCGGGACGAGGCGGCGCGCCGCTTTGCCCAGATGTCCGAGGACCGCAAGCGCGCGCTTGCCGCCAATGTTGTCTGCGGCCTGCCCGGCGCTGCGGAAACCCTGTCGATGGAGGACGTGCGCGATCTGCTCTCCAGCTACGCGCCCGTCAACGATCAGGTGCTGCGCCGCAATTTTCACGCCTTCCTCGAACAGGTCGCCCCCGTCGCCCAGGACATCGGCGTGCGGCTTTGCTGTCACCCGGATGATCCGCCCTTCGGCCTGCTGGGCCTGCCGCGCATCATGTCGACCGAGGCCGATTATGCCGAGCGTATGGGCTCGGTCGATCTGCCGGCGAACGGGATCACGCTCTGTTCCGGCTCGCTCGGGGCGCGGGGCGATAACGATCTGCCGGGGATGATGCGGCGCATGGGCAGCCGCGTGCATTTTCTCCATCTGCGCAATGTGCGCCGGGACAAGGACACGGTGCCCTGCTCGTTCTTCGAGGATGAGCATCTGGGCGGGCAGACCGACATGGTCGCGCTTGTGGCCGAGATCGTCGCGGAAGAGGCGCGGCGCGCGCGCACGGGCCGCGAGGATGCGCAGATCCCGATGCGGCCCGATCACGGTCAGGATATTCTCGACGATATCGGCCGCAGCGGCGGGCAGCCGGGCTATCCGGCGATCGGCCGGCTGAAAGGTCTGGCCGAGCTGCGCGGCGTCGAGGCCGCGCTTACCCGCCAGCTCTCATAGGAAATCGTCGCGCCTCGGGGTGAAGCTGTCGATCACCGTGCCGGCCTCGAGACAGACGCAGCCGTGACGCGCGCCCGAGGGGATGATGAACGCATCGCCCGGCCCGACCTCGAACTCGCGCCCGTCAATGCTGAAGCGATAACGGCCCGATTGAACGAAGGTGGATTGCACATGGGGATGCGCATGAAGCGCGCCCTCATCCCCCTTTTGAAAGTCAAAGCGGACCACCATCAGATCGGGGTTATGGGCGAGAACGGTGCGGTCTGGATCACTCATCTGAACAACGAAGGCAGCCAAAGGGAAAGGGCGGGAACATAGGTGACAAGCATCAGCGTGAAGAACGCGGCGCCGTAGAACGGCCAGATCGTGCGCATCGCCTGCCAGATGCTGATCCGCCCGACCGCGCAGCCGACAAACAGCACGGCGCCCACCGGCGGGGTGCAAAGCCCGATGCCGAGGTTCAGGATCAAGATCACGCCGAAATGCACCGGATCGACCCCGAACGCGGTGGCGACGGGCAGGAAGATGGGCGTCGTGATGACGATCAGCGGCGACATATCCATGAACGTGCCGAGGATCAGCAGGATCACGTTCATCAAAAGCAGGATCACCAGAGGGTTGCTCGACACGCTTTGCAGCAGATCGACAAGCTGCGCCGGCACCCGCAGATAGGCGAGCAGCCAGCCGAAACACGCCGCGCAGCCGATGACCAGCAGGACCATCGACGTGGTGCGGACCGCGCCGATCGTCGCGGCGACGAATTCGGACCAGGGCAGGCTGCGATAGACGATTGCGGTGACGGCAATGGCGTAGACGACCGCGATATTCGCGGATTCCGACGCGGTGAAAATGCCTGAACGCACACCGCCGAACATGATCGCGATCAGGATCAGCCCCGGCGTCGCCGATACGAGCACGACGCCCAGCATTTTCAGGCCGGGGAACGGCTCGGTCGGGTAGCCCCTCTTGCGGGCGACCCACCATGCGACGACCATCAGGGAAAGCGCAAGAACGAGGCCGGGGATGATCCCCGCCGTGAACAGATCGGCGATCGAGAGCCGCCCGCCCGACGCGATCGAATAGATGATCATATTGTGCGACGGCGGGATCATAAGCGCGATGATCGAGCTGACAACGGTGATGTTCACAGCATAATCAACATCGTAGCCGCGCTTTTTCATCTGCGGCACCATCAGCCCGCCAATCGCGCTTGCATCGGCGGCGGCCGAGCCCGAGATGCCGCCGAACATGATCGAGGCGGTGATGTTGACCTGCCCCAACCCGCCCTTCATATGCCCGACAAGCGCCGCCGCAAGCGCAATCAGCCGCCGCGCAATGTCGCCGCGCACCATCAGATCGCCTGCATAGATGAAGAACGGAATCGCCATCAGCGAAAAGACCGAGATGCCTGAGTTGAGCCGCTGGAACACCACGACCGGCGGCAGGCCGAGATAGAGCACCGTGAAAAAGCTCGCCGCGCCAAGGCAGAACGCGACCGGCGTTCCGATCAGCAGCAAGGCGGCAAAGCTGCCGAAAAGTACCCACAGCTCCATCGCTCAATCCTTGTCCAGCACGTCTTCGGCCCTCGGGCCCTCGGCGAGCCCGTCAATCTCGCCATCCGCCGCGTCGTCCATATCGCCGAACCGCGCGGTTCTGAGCCCCGCAATCCGGCGCAGAATACGCTCGGCCGAGAACAGGATCAGCAGCACCCCGCCCCCGACGATCGGCGCGAAATCCCACAGCCGGGAAATGCCAAGGCCGGGGATCATCCCGCTGGCGGCGCGGGCGGCAAGCTGCCAGCCATACCAGCACATGCCGAACCCGAACGAGGCCACCACCAGATCCGAGATCGAGTGAAACCACGGCCGCCAGCTTTCCGGCATGATCATCAGGCCGACATCGAAGGACAGGTGATAGCCCTCTTTGACGCCGACCGCCGCGCCGAAGAAGATGAACCAGCCCATGAGCATGACCGAGCCGGGCTCGGCCCAGTAGAGGCTGTAG
>JAUNRZ010000161.1 GCA_030539455.1 Paracoccus sp. (in: a-proteobacteria)
GCCTCGTCGGCCTTGAGGCTCGGGACATAAAGCCCAAGCGCGTCGAACCCCTCGGCCTCCAGAGCCCCCGAGAGCGCCTCGATCGCCGCCAGATCACCGGCAGCGGCCCAAGCGCGGTAAAACACGATGACGGCGCGCGGGCGGGAGGCTGCGAGATGGAAAGCGGCGGCGCAGGCGGCGGTGCCGGCGCTCTGGTCCCACGCCCCGGCGAGGGGGAGCGCCTTGGGCGCGGCGGGGGCGGTAGGGCGCGGGGTGGGTGAGAGGGTGCTATCGGTTGCGGGGTGTGGTGCGCCGCGTTGGCTTGACGTAGGTGCGGCGTTTTTAGTAGCCGGGGCGGCGGCGACCGGCGCGGCTTGAGCAGCCATTGGAGCGGTCACGGTGGGGGTCAAAGGGGGTACAGGTGAGGCTGACCCATCCTCGACGCTGGATAGCTGGCGTGTGATGCTCTCCGACATGAGCGCAGCGCGGCCGTCAGCGGGATCGGCTCCAGGTGAGCCGGCGGCGTTGCCCGGCGACCGTTCCCCAATTTCGTGCGGCAGCGGCTCCGTGCTGCTGGAAGCGGGTTCGGTAGCGGGCGAGAGCGCTGCGTTGCCGGGGGAGTGTTCTGCGATATTGCTCGAAAGGGGCATGGCGTCGGTTGCAGCCGATGGGGTGCTGGCTGCGCCATCGGCCTCTGCGGCTGCGGTGCCATCTGTTGGGTTTTGCTCTTCGCGGGCGCTCGCTTGGTTCCCCTCGCCCGACAGAGCAGGCGCGGGTGGCTTGAAACCGCCAAGCCCGGCCGCTTCGGCCATCACCTCCAGCGCCTCGCGGGAGGCTGCGATGCCGCCGGTCTCGCAGAGGGTGCGCAGTTTTGCGAGCAGCGGGGCGGGCAGGGTCGAGGCGGCGTCGAGGGCGGGATCGGCTCGGCCGTCAGCGGGGAGCACGGCGAGGGCGATGCCGCGCTCGCGGGCGAGGCGCGAAAGCTGCGTCAGACCGTATTCCCAATAGGCCGCACCTCCGATCAGGCGCACGAGAATGCCCTTAGCGCCCGAGAGCGTCACGTCGAGGTAGTGATCGACAGATAGCGGATGGCGCAGCAGCGAGAGATTGGCGAGCAGAAGGGTCGGGCTTGCGCGCACGTTGGCCGGTGCCTGAGTCTCGAGGGAAGGCGCGGGCGCGGCTCCACGACGATCGAGAGAATGCGCGGCGTCGTCCGTGCTTTCATCTGCGGGATGGCGCGTCGGGCGCCGCTTGGCCCCGGTTGCGCCGGGCGGGGGTCCGGGGTGCTCGGGCGGCCCGGCAGTGGGGTCCGAGCCCCGATCGTCATGCGGATCCTGTGGGTCCCGAGCGCCGCCGTCCCTCAAATCTCGCGCGGCTGATCCTCCCCCCGCCTCCGCCGCCTCATACGCCGCCGCGAAGCTCGCGAGTTCGCTGTCGGAATAGGACAGCACCGCCAGATCGGCGGGCGTCTGGCCCGGATCGGCGGGGCTGTCCGTTTCCTCGAGCCCGTGGCGTTCGCGGAAGACGACGTGCATGGATCAGCCCGCGAGCCCTGCGCGAAGGGCGGCCTCGTCCAGACGGTCATGCTCGGCGATGAAGACGAGCGCCGAGCGGCGCGGCTCTCCCGCCGCCCAGGGGCGGTCGAACTGGTGGCGGATGCGGGCGCCGACGGCCTGAAGCAGCAGGCGCATCGGTTTGCCCTCGATCTCGGCATAGCCCTTCACGCGCAGGATATCGTGGCGCTCGATCAGGGCGGCGACGCGGGCGCTCAGATCGCCGGGCGATGCGAAGGGGCCGGTCTCGATCACCACGGTTTCGAAATCGTCATGCTCGTGATCGTCCGCGCCGTCATGATGCGAGGGGCGGGCGGCCAGATCATCCTCGGCCGCCGCGCCAATCCCGAGCACGACGCGCGGATCGACCGCGCCCTCGGCCGCCTCGATCACCGGCAATCTGCGGGGCGCTTCGGCGGCGATCACCTCGCGGGCTTTGGCAATCGCCTCCGGGCCGGCAAGGTCGGGCTTGGTCAGAACGACAAGATCGGCGCAGGCGATCTGGTCCTCGAACACCTCGGACAGCGGGGTCTCGTGGTCTATGCTCTCGTCCGCCGCGCGCTGCGCATCGACCGCCGCCACATCGGGCGCGAAGCGGCCCGCCGCGACCGCCTCGGCATCGGCAAGCGCGACCACCCCGTCCACCGTGATGTGCGAGCGGATCGCGGGCCAGTCGAACGCGCGCAAGAGCGGCTTCGGCAGCGCGAGTCCCGAGGTCTCGATCAGGATATGGTCGGGGCGCGGGTCGAGTTTCAGCAAAGCCTCGACAGTCGGGATGAAATCATCGGCGACCGTGCAGCAAATGCAGCCATTCGCGAGCTCGACGATATTCTCGGCCGGGCAATCGGGGATCGCGCAGGACCGCAGCACCTCGCCATCCACGCCGACCGAGCCGAACTCGTTGACGATCACCGCCAGCCGGCGCCCGCCCGCATTGCGCATCAGATGCGAGATGAGCGTGGTTTTCCCGGCGCCAAGAAAGCCGGTGATGATGGTGACGGGGATTTTGGAAAGATCGGTCATGTCTGGTCCTCGGGTGGGATGCGGGCAATGCAGTTCTTGCGGAAATGGAGCGGGCGTTCGCGCCACGGGACAAGGCCGGCGGGCGCGGCGCGGTAGGCGGCGGCGTATTCGGCCAGAGTCTCGGCGTGCAGAACCGGGTCGAGCCGCCCGAAAATATAGGTCCACCGCCCCTTGCCGCGCAAAGCGGCGGTGCAGCCGTGATCGCAGTTCGAGAGGCACTCGACCTCGCGCAGCCGCACGCCTTCGGGCAGCGCCGCGCCGCAATCGAGCGCAAGGCGCGCGCCGTCGCGCAGCGGCGCATCAATGACAGCCGGTGCATCCGGCGCGGCGGGCGGGTTGGGGATCGCTTGTTCATCTGCAATCCCGGCCGCGCTGCGGCAGGTGGTGCAGATCAGAAGCTCGACTGTCTCGGCCATGTCTCTCTGACGCGCGGTTTGCGCGGCTCCGGGGGATGGGTGAGGCGCGCCCCGCCGCCGGAAGGGGCAGGGCGCGTGGAGGCTGCGAGGCGCTTAGCCGAGGATCAGATGCTCGACATGCTCGGCCATGAACGCAACGCCCACGCCGGTCAGCAGGGCGGCGGCGATGCGCGGCTGATAGCCGGCGCGCAGCCCGGCCTCGGTCGCCTTGGCCGCGCCGGCCGCGATAGCGAACTGGATCAGCCCGAAGCCCAGCAGATAGGCGGCGATCGGCATCGGCTCGGAGCCGATCACGGCCTCGCCGTAAGCCCAGCCGTGGAAAAGACCGGCAAGCGCCATCCCGCCAAGCGCCACACCGCGCGCCATCTCCCGCCCCGAGATCAGCACCGCGCCCAGCAGCACGACCGAAAGCGCAATCGCGATCTCGGCCCCCGGCAGGGTCACGCCGGCAAGGATCAGGAGCGTGCCCGCCACCGTCGCGGCGATGAAAGCGAGCGGCGCGGCAAGCCCCAGCCCCGCCACGGTCGCGGCGATCCCGGCCAGCAGCACGAACGCCAGATGGTCAACCCCGATCACCGGATGCGCGAGCCCGCTGAGCAGGCCCTGCGCGAATGTCTGCGGCGCCTCGCCGCCCATCGGATGGTGGGAAAAGGCAGGGCCGGCGATGAATGCCAGCGGCAATGTGTAGATGATTTTCATTTGTCCCTCGGTCTTTCACATAAGGGGACAAGGGTTTGATGGCGGGGTTGCCATGCGGCCGCACCCGACACCGGCACACCCCGTCCGGTTTCGTCTTGTGTGCTGGCAGGTCTCCCGGCTTGCGGATGTCCAAAGCAAGGCTTTGGGCGGTTTGCCGGCCTTCCCGGCGCATCGGCCAGTGGCAGGGCAACCTCTCCGGTCACGGTCGCGGGGGCGGCTGCGCTTCGGGCGGGTTCGGCTTTCGCGCGCCCCGTCCTGTCGCATTCCCTTTTCACCTGCTATGCAGGCACCAACAGGCATGTTTTGCGGCCCCGCCCGCGCCAAGTCAAGAAGGAAACCCCTTTGATGAGCAGTGATCCACAAGAAGCGATGGCCGAGCCGGGCGCCGCAGGGCCGGACGACGCGGCCGGCCAACACCGCGAGAAGAAGGCGAAGATCAAGGCCGCGAAAGCGCGCGCGATGGCGCAAAAGACCGGCGAGAAGGGGCTCATCATCGTCCATACCGGGCCGGGCAAGGGCAAATCCTCGTCCGGATTCGGCATGATCATGCGCTGCATCGCCCATGAGATGCCCTGCGCCGTGGTCCAGTTCATCAAGGGCGCATGGGATACGGGCGAGCGGCGCCTGCTGAGCGCGCATTTCGCGCATCTGTGCCAGTTCTACGCGATGGGCGAGGGGTTCACCTGGGACACGCAGGACCGCGAGCGCGACATCG
>JAUNRZ010000162.1 GCA_030539455.1 Paracoccus sp. (in: a-proteobacteria)
GCGCAGGCGCAGGGGCTGCCGGGGATGGGGTATATCTTCTGGCGGGCGGGCGAGGACGGGACCGAGGCCGCAGGCCCGGTCGCCAAGGCGCTTGGCCCCGAGACAACCGAAGCGATCCGCGCGCAGATGGGGCTGGGCGAGGGGGACGCGGTGTTCTTCCTCGGCGGCAAGCCCGAGCAGTTCGAGGCGGTCGCCGGGCGGGCCCGCAACGAGATCGGGCGCGAGTTGGGCTTGATCGACGAGAACCAGTTCAAATTCGCCTGGATCGTCGATTTTCCGATGTATGAGAAAACCGACGAGGGCAAGATCGACTTCTCGCATAACCCGTTTTCGATGCCGCAAGGCGGGCTCGAGGCGCTGTCGGGCGATCCGCTGGCGGTGAAGGGCTATCAGTATGATCTGGCCTGCAACGGTTATGAGCTGGTTTCGGGCGCGATCCGCAACCACAAGCCGGAGATCATGTTCAAGGCGTTCGAGCTGGCGGGCTACCCGGCCTCCGAGGTCGAAAAGCGGTTCGGCGGGATGGTCAAGGCGTTCCGCTATGGCGCGCCGCCTCATGGCGGCTGCGCGGCGGGGATCGACCGGATCGTGATGCTGCTGGCCGATGAGGCGAATATCCGCGAGGTCATCATGTTCCCGATGAACCAGAGGGCCGAGGATCTGATGATGGGCGCGCCCTCCGAGCCGCTGAACGAGCAATTGCGCGAACTGCGGCTGCGTGTTCTGCCCAAGGACGCCTGATGGCGCCGCGCGATCTGCCCGGCGCTCCGGTTCCCGGCTGGCGTGCACCGGGGCGCCCCGGCCCCGACCGGATCGAGGGGCGTTTCGCGGTGCTCGAGCGGTTCGATCCGGCCCGGCACGCGGCCGAGATCCATGCGGCTGACACCGACCCGGCGGTGTGGGACTACATGGCGGCGGGGCCGTTCGACGATGCGGCCTCGTATCGCGCCTGGGCCGAGCGGTCTTTCGGGGCGGACCCGTTTGCCTATGCGATCTGCGTGGGCGGGCGGGCGGTCGGGGCGGCGACGTTCCTGCGGATCGATCCGGCGCATGGCGTGATCGAGATCGGGCATATCCTGATGACACCGGCGCTTCAGCGGCGCGCGGCCTCGTCCGAGGCGATCATGCTGATGATCGCCTGGGCGTTCGAGGCCGGCTATCGCCGGGTCGAGTGGAAATGCAACGCTCTGAACGCCGCATCGCGCCGCGCCGCCCTGCGCTATGGCTTCTCCTTCGAGGGGATTTTCCGCCAGCATATGATCGTCAAAGGCAGGAACCGCGACACGGCCTGGTTCGCGATCACCGACGCCGACTGGCCCCGCATCGAGGCCGCGCATCGCGCTTGGCTTTCGGCGGAGAATATCGGCGAAGATGGCCTCCAGCGGCGCAATCTGGCGGCGTTTATGGGCGAGGCGGGGGCGTAAACTGGGGGGCGGCGGTCTATTCAGCGCGCGCCGGCTCGCCCCAAACGCGCACCGCCCATTGTGACCCGGCCGCCGCGCTTGCTATTCCGGGCAGCGCTTGATCGCGCTGAGGCGCAAGCCGCCGTCGCCTTGCGAACGACCGCGCTCAACGGTCTGCCGTTCAGGCCGGCAGTCCTGCGAGGACCATCGGCCGCAATTTTCACGCCCAAGCGATCGCCGAAAGCGTGTCACTCGTGACACATCCCAATCGCACCGCGCCGGCGCGCGTTTCAGGCGCCGCATTTATCCCTCAACACGCGCCGCCGACCGAGAACAGCCGTTCCTTGACCATACCGCGCAGGCGGGCGAGGCTCGCCTCGGAGCAGGTTCCCGCGCCGCGCTCGTCGCCAAGCTGGCTGATGAGTTCGGCCATCTGCACATCATGGGACGAGCGCGCCACGCTGCTTAGAAAGCGGATCGCGTAGTCGAGCGTTTCGGCCCCGCTTGGCACTGTCAAAAGCGCGTCGGCATGGCTCAGATCGTCGTGGAGCGAGGCGCCGCCGGGTGTGACGACCTCATCGGGCAAAAGCCGCGGGCCGCGTTTGCGCGCGGCCGGAAGCAGCGCAAGCAGCCGCGCCTGAAAGAGGGCGAGGCTTTCCACCGGCTTGTGCAGGAACCCGTCCGCACCCGCCGCCATCGCCGCATCCTCGGCGCCCGGATCGCCCGAAATGCCGAGCACGACCGGCGCGAGGTTCTGCGACTTGATCTGCGCGATCAGATCGGCGCCGTTGCCGTCGGGCAGGCCCAGATCGACGATAATCACACCCGCGCGGTAGGTGCGCAGGTGGCGCTGCGCCGATTCCATGCAGTCCGCGCGCCGTATCCGGGCACCCGAACGCAGGCAAAGCAGCCGCAGCGCCTCCGAGGCGAATCGCGAATCTTCGACCAGCATTACCGTCAGACCCGCCAGCGGCCGGTCCGGAAGCTGCGCCTGCCAAAGCTGCGGCATCGGCGCGGTTTCTTTAATCATTACTTGCATCACTCGCTCCGTCCTGGATTGCGCCGAATCGCCTCGGCACGTTCAGGCTAGCGCGAGAGGTGCTAAGAAGGGGTTAACGGGCCGCGCTATTCTTTCCATTCGCGGCAGAGTTGCGTAGAAGGCAGGAGTTTGAAGGAGAGCGAGATGATCGGCCGTCTTAACCATGTTGCCATTGCCGTGCCTGATCTGGAGGCAGCGGCGGCGCAGTATGAAAACACGCTTGGCGCCGTGGTCCGCCCGCCCCAGGACGAGCCGGATCACGGCGTGACGGTCGTGTTCATCGAACTGCCGAACACCAAGATCGAGCTGCTTTACCCGCTTGGCGAGGACAGCCCGATCAAGGGATTTCTGGAGAAAAACCCGGCCGGCGGCATTCACCATCTTTGCTACGAGGTCGAGGATATCCGCGCCGCGAGCGCCCGGCTAAGCGCGGAAGGCGCCCGCGTGCTCGGGGACGGCGAGCCGAAAATCGGCGCGCATGGCAAGCCGGTCCTGTTCCTCCACCCCAAGGATTTCAACGGCTGCCTGATCGAGCTGGAGCAGGTCTGATGAGCATCACAAGCGGCATTGTCCTTTACGCAGTGCTTTGGTTTCTATGCCTTTTCGTGGTTCTGCCGATCGGTCAGCGCAGCCAGCAGGACGCCGGCGAGATCGTGCCGGGCACCCCTGCGGGCGCGCCCCATATCTCGCCGGTCAAGCGCAAGATGCTCTGGGCGACGGTGATCTCGGCGGTGATCTGGGGGCTCACCGCTGCCGTGATTTTCAGCGGGCTGATCACGCGCGCCGATATCACAAATCTCGACCGCCTGATCCGCTGAGTTAGTCGAGCCGCGTGACCTTCGCGCCCTTGTCGGGGCGCGGACGGTCCGGCGGGGCGTCGGCGCGCGTGCCGATATGGACCACGCCGGCGATGCGCTCGGTCCCGCTCAGCCCGAAATGGGTGCGCGCGAAATCCTCGCCTGCGGCGATCCCGGTCAGCCAGCTTGCGCCAAACCCGCTCGCCATCGCGGCGTTAACCAAGGAAAGGCAAACCGCGCCGGCCGATAGGAACTGCTCCCATTCCGGGATTTTCGCGTTCTCGACCGGCGAAAAGACGACCGCGATCACGGTCGGGGCGGCGTAGCTGACGCGGTTCTTGGCGGCTTTCTCTTGCGGATTGCCCTCGGCGAGCGAGGCCGCCTCGGCCGCCGCGCCGATCCGCGCGCGGGCAGCATCGCCCAGAACGATCAGCCGCCACGGCTCGAGCTTGCCATGATCGGGCACGCGCATCGCGAGGGTCAGGATCTGGTCCAGTGTCGCGGCATCAGGGCCGGGCGCGCGCAGCAGCGCAGGCGGCGTCGAGCGGCGCGAGGCCATGAAATCAAGGGCGGGGCGGTTTTCGAGAGCCATAGTTGAGCCTTTCAATCAGCTTCGCGATATAGCCCATCGCGAAGGGTCAAGAAAGTCCCCGCTTGACCCAGGCTACGTGAAGGCGAAGGAATGGCGCCATGAAACTGCCTGATCTGAGCCATCTCGCCGCGCCCGGCACAAGCTTTGACGTGCGCGTCACGCCGCGTGCTTCGGCCGAGCGGGTGCTGGTCGAGGGCGGCCTGATCCGCGTCGCGGTGACAGCGGTGCCCGAGGACGGGAAGGCGACGCGCGCGGTCATCAAGCTGCTCGCGAAGGCGATCGGCGTTCCAAAATCGCGGCTGCTGCTGATCCGCGGCGAGACGAGCCGCGACAAATCCTTCCGCGTCGAGCCCCGCTAGCCGCGCCCTTGGCCTTTATCGGCATCGACCCGGCGCAGGCGATAATTCCCCTCGGGCAGATCGAGCGCGGCGCGCAGCTCGCGAAGCTGGTGCTGGCTGAGCGTGATGCGCACGATCTCATCATCCTCGGTCGCCTGCTCGATCACCAC
>JAUNRZ010000163.1:0-2686 GCA_030539455.1 Paracoccus sp. (in: a-proteobacteria)
CCGGCGGCTTTCAGCGCGGCGCGCAGGCCCGGCTCGTGCAGTTGCAGCGCTTTCGAGATGCCGTGCTTGACCGCTCCGGCCTGACCCGACAGCCCGCCGCCCGCGACGGTGGCCATCACGTCATACTGACCGGGAACGCCGGCGACGTCGAAGGGCTGGCGCAGGATCATCTGAAGCACCGGACGGGCGAAATACTCGCTCATATCCTTGCCGTTCACGACGACCTTGCCCGAGCCGGCCTTGACCCAGACGCGGGCCACGGCGTCCTTGCGCTTGCCGGTCGCATAGGCGCGGCCATGCTCGTCGCGCTGCGGCTCGCGCGGGGCGGCGGTATCGGCGTCGCTGCGCGCCGCCTCGGGGGCAGCCTCGCGCGCGGGCGATTCGGAAACAGCTTCCTTGAGCTGATCGAGGGATTTGATTTCTTCAGCCATAATCACGCGCTCCGGGTGTTCTTGGCGTTCAGGGACTTGACGTCCAGAACTTCGGGCTGCTGCGCCTCGTGCGGGTGCTCGGCCCCGGCATAGACGCGCAGATTGGTCATCTGCTGCTTGCCCAGCTTATTGCGCGAGATCATGCGCTCGACCGCCTTGAAGACGACGCGCTCGGGATGAGCGCCCTCGAGAACCTGACGCGCGGTCCGGTGCTTGATGCCGCCCGGATGGCCGGTATGCCAGTAATAGCGCTTGTCGTCGCGCTTGTTGCCGGTCATCTGCACCTTGTCGGCGTTGATGATGATGACGTTGTCGCCCATGTCCATATGGGGGGTGAAGCTCGGCTTGTGCTTGCCGCGGAGGCGGGTGGCGACGATCGACGCAAGACGGCCGAGAACGACGCCCTCGGCGTCGATCAGGATCCATTTCTTCTCGATCTCCGCCGGTTTTGCGGTGTAGGTTTTCATATCCATGCCCTTTGGGAGGGGGTTATTCGAGATGCGCCTATATGCCGCCGCGCGCCGGACAGGTCAAGCGCACCGAGGCTGAATTATCCCTTAGGTAACAATGGGATAGCAAAAAGGTAATATAATACCGCAATCTAAGCGCCGATTCTGCCCCGTATTCCGCGCATCGCGGTTCCCCCCTGCCCCGATCCGCGCTAGGCTCGGCAGGCTGAAAAAGGACATCACATGACCGAGCTGATCGAGCGCGCCGATACCGGCGCCGTCGCCCGACTGACCCTGAACCGGCCCGAGCGGTTCAACACGCTCTCGGTCGAGATGATCTCGGCGCTTTATACCGCGCTTTGTGTCGTCGCAGAGGATGATGCGATCCGCGCCGTGGTGATCGCGGCGAAGGGCAAGGCGTTCTGCGCCGGCCATGATCTCGAACAGATGCAGGCCGCCCGCGCCAACCGCGATGGCGGGCGGGCCGGGTTCCGGGCGCTGTTTGATGGCTGCGCGCAGATGATGGGGCTGATCCAGACGCTGAGGCAGCCGGTCATCGCCGAGGTGCAGGGCGTCGCCACCGCTGCGGGCACTCAGCTTGTCGCAAGCTGCGATCTGGCGGTCGCATCGAAAGCGGCGAAGTTTGGGGTGAACGGGGTCGATGTCGGTCTGTTCTGCTCGACCCCTGCGGTTGCGCTTTCGCGCGCGGTGCCGCGCAAGGCGGCGTTCGAGATGCTCGTGACGGGGCGCTTTATCACGGCCGAACGCGCCGCGGCGCTTGGGCTCGTCAACACCGTCACGACCGGCCCCAAGCTGACCGAAACTGCGATGGCGCTTGCCGCCGAGATTGCGGCCTACCCGCCCGAGATCATCGCGATGGGCAAGCGCGGCTTTTACGAGCAGCTCGCCCACGGGACCGAGGACGCCTATGATGCGGCTGCCGACACGATGTGCGCGAATATGATGCTGGCGGACACCGAAGAGGGAATCGCCGCGTTCCTGGAAAAGCGCAAGCCGGGCTGGCGCGCGTAAGCCGGCCCGTCAGCCAAGCGCGGCAAGCGCCGGGAACGTCTCGAGCAGCCAGAACGCGAATACCGAGAAGAGCCCCGTGACAAGGGCGAGCCCGACGACGACAAGCAAGGCGCCCATCACGCGCTCGATCGTCCTGAGATGGGGTTTGATCCGGTTCATGACCGCGATCGAGCGGTTCACGAAAATCGCCGCCAGTAGGAACGGGATCCCAAGGCCGAGCGCATAAATCCCCAGAAGCGCCGTGCCGCGCCCCATCTCGGCGCTTGTCGCGGCAAGGCTCAGGATCATGCCGAGCTGAGGGCCGATGCAGGGCGTCCAGCCGAACGCGAATGCCAGCCCGAGCACATAGGCGCCCAGCACCGAGCCGCCCTGATCCCCGGTCTCCACCCGCCGCTCGGACTCGAGGATCGGTATGCGGATGATATGGAGGAAATGGAGCCCCATAACGATGACCATGACCCCCGCGATCCGGGCGAGCCACTCCTGATACTCCAGAAACGCGCGCCCGAAGGCCGATGCGGCAAACCCCATCACCATGAAAACCGTCGAGAGCCCAAGCACGAACATGACGGCGGCAGGAACCGCGCTTTGCCGCCCCTCGCGGAGCTGCCCGACCCCAACCCCGGTCATATAGGCGAGATAAGGCGGCACGATCGGCAGCACGCAGGGCGAGAGGAACGACAGCACCCCGGCCAAAAGCGCGACAAAAGCGGCGGGCAGAAAAGCGGCGGTGGCAAGCTCGATCCCAAACATGGCCGCGACCATAGCGAAAAC
>JAUNRZ010000163.1:2786-4286 GCA_030539455.1 Paracoccus sp. (in: a-proteobacteria)
GTGATCGCGATGGCGACGACGGCGAGGACGAACGCGCTCATTGCGAGGCCCTGCTCGGGCGGGATTTGCGACAGCGCGATCGTCATGATCTCGGCCGAGAGGATGAAGTCCGTCTTGACCGCCCCCGCGACGCGCTCTTCCTCGAGCGCGGCGCCGCCCGCACTCGGGTCGATATGCTCTTCGGAGTTGTGCACATCACCGGGCTGATGCGGCGTTATCATATGCCAGACCTTTTCGGCGCCCTCGTAGCACAGATACGCACCGCCGAGCATGAGCAGCGGGGCGATCAGCCACGGCGCGAAGGCGGAAAGGAGCAGCGCCGCGGGCAGCAAGATCACCAGCTTGTTGAAGATCGAGCCGCGCGCGATGCGCCAGACGATGGGCAATTCGCGCTCGGGGCTGAAGCCCTGGACGTATTTGGGCGTCACGGCGGCGTCGTCGATCACCGCGCCGGCGGCTTTCGCGCCGGCCTTGGTCGCCATCGCGCCCACATCGTCAAGGGAAGAAGCGGCCATCCGCGCGATCGCCGCCACGTCGTCCAGAAGCGCGATCAACCCGCTCATCTCAGTTCCACCCAGATCCGGCAAAAGCGCCAGATGCGTAATGCATGCCGGGGCGAGATTGTTCCGCTTGCCCTCGCGCGATTTGCGAGGCTGCTAGTGCGCGGCGGAAAGGCCCCTCAGCCGCACGCGCCAGAGGCGCGAGGAAGCCGCCGCGACAAACGCGCGGCGGCCCTCGTTCTCACGCCGCGCTCCGGCCCGGGCGCGCGGCGGGCGTGCCAGCCGGACCCGTCACAAAATGCGAGACCGCCTCGACCAGCTCGCGGCTTTCATCGGCGAGCGCCTGCGTCGCGCTTGCGCTTTGATCGACCACCGCGACGCTGCCTTGCGTCGCCTGATCAAGCTGGCCGATCGCGGCACTGATCTCGTCGAGGCCGACCGCCTGCTCCGACGCCGAGACCGAGATGTGCTTCACATGGTCCGAGATCTGCATGACCGAGTTAACGATCCGCATCAGCGAGCCGCCCGCCTCGTCCACCAGCTTCGCGCCGGCGGCGACATGGCCGCTGCTGGCGGAAATCAGCCCGGTGATCTCTTTCGTGGCTTCCGAGGAACGCTGCGCGAGGGCGCGCACCTCGGACGCAACCACCGCGAAACCGCGCCCCGCATCGCCCGCTCGCGCGGCCTCGACCCCGGCGTTCAGCGCCAAGAGATTGGTCTGGAAGCTCAGCCCCTCGATCACCTTGACGATCGCCGAAATGGCCTGCGACGAGTTCTCGATCAGGCGCATCGCCTCGACCACGCGTTCGATATCGACGCCGCCCGCCTCGGCCGCATCACGGGCATCATCGGCGATCTGGCGGGCGGTCTGCGCCGCCGCCGAGGCCGATTTGACCGAAGACGTCATCTGCTCGATCGCGGCCGCCGATTGCTCAAGCGCGGCGGCGTTCGATTCGGACCTGTGGCGCAGGTCGGCGTTCGATGCGCTCAGCGCGCGCAG
>JAUNRZ010000164.1 GCA_030539455.1 Paracoccus sp. (in: a-proteobacteria)
CCTCGGCAGTAGCTTCGGCTTCCGCCGCTTCGCGCTCCGCAGCCTCGCGCTCGGCGGCCTCGGCGGCCTCGCGTTCAGCCGCCTCGCGCTCGGCGACCTGCCGCGCCGCCTCTTCGGCCTCGGCTTCCGCAGCGGCGCGTTCGGCTTCTTCACGTTCGGCCGCCTCTCGCGCGGCGGCTTCGGCTTCGGCCTCAGCTTGGGCGGCTTCCGCTTCGGCCTCTGCCGCAGCGTTCGCGCTTTCGGGCGGCGTCATCGCGTCCGGCAAGAGCGCGGCAAGCGCGTCGGACATTGCGCCATCGCTCCCGCCGCGGGCCTCTGCCATCACCGAGGACGGCGCGGAGGCGGGCGTCTCGCCGGCCTGCACAGCCTCTAGCGCCGCGGCGTGCGCCTCGTTGCCGGGCCGCGCCTCGAGCACCGCGCCTTCACCGACGCGCAAAGGCTGGTCCGCGACATCAGCGAGGAAAATCTCGCCGCTTTCGCTGATCTCGACCGCAATCCCGCGCGGGGTGACAAGGATCACATCGTCGTCGCAAGGACGCTCGTCGCCGTCGAGGCAAAGCAGATCGCCCTCGCCCAGCCCCGCATCAAGCTCGGCATTCAGCACCGTCGCCATGCCCGGCATGATGCGGGCGCGTTCCTGCGAATGCTCGGCGGCGAGATTGTCGGGCACCCGGATCTCGGCGGAACTGGCCATCGGGACGGCGACGGAGAGACAGGCGACCAGAGCGGTCGAGTTGCGGAAGCTGCGGATCATAGAGGTTCCTCCGGTTCAAGGCTTGAGGGGCCCGCATTGCGGGTCAATCGTTGCGAGAATAACCGAAAGCCGCGCGATGGGTTCCGAACAAGCGCGTGAACGTCGCGTGATTACAGCGATTTGAGTGCGGCAACGCGCGCGCGCCCGCCCTAGCCGACGAACGCCTTCTCGACCACGAATTCGCGCGGGGCTGAATTCGCGCCCTCGGCCAGCCCGAATCCTTCGAGAACCTTCTTCGCGTCGATGTTGAATTCAAGGCTGCCGCAGACCATTGCGCGATCTTCGGCGGGGTTCATCGCCGGAACGCCGAGATCCTCGAACACCTTGCCCGAGAGCAGATTATCCGTGATCCGGCCCATCTGCGGCGAGCTCTCGCGCGTCGTGGTCGGGTAATAGAGCAGCCGGTTCGCAAAGCCCTCGCCGTAAAGCTCGGTCAGCAGCGGGTCGTGGCGCAGATCGGCGACCAGCTCGCGCCCATATTCCAGCTCGGCGCCGAGGCGGCAGGTATGGAGCATGATGATCTGATCGAACCGCTCATAGCTTTCGGGATCGCGCATCAGGCTCGCGAAGGGCGCGATGCCGGTGCCGGTGGCCAGAAACCACAGCCGCTTGCCCGGCAAAAGCGCATCGAGAACGAGCGTGCCGACAGGCTTTGGCCGCAGGATGATCTGATCGCCCGCCTTGATATGCTGAAGCTTTGATGTCAGCGGGCCGTCCGGCACCTTGATCGAGTAGAACTCCAGCTCATCGTCCCAGTTCGGCGAGGCGATGGAATAGGCGCGCAGGATCGGCTTGCCGTTGTCGTCCGGCAGGCCGATCATCACGAATTCGCCCGAGCGGAACCGCAGGCTCGCCGGGCGTGTCACGCGGAACGAGAACAGCCGGTCGGTCCAGTGCCGCACCGCGGTCACCGTCTGCGCATCGGGAAGCGTCTTGGCGGGTTTGTCCGCTTGGGTCACGTTAAGATCCAGACTCATGGGTTTATCCTGCATTCAGATAGGCAAAATGCGCCGCGTTGAAAAGCCCGCCGGCGCGGGGCGCGTTTTCCCGCGTTTTAGAACAAGATTGCGAAACGCGACAGGGGCGGGGGCGAAATCGGGAGGATGTCGCGAAATCTGGCGCGCTCGGCCCGGTTTCTTCCCGGTCCCGGCCAAGTGCGGCGCATCGCCGCTCTGCCGCCCCCGCGCGGGCGGGATTATTCGTCCACCACCGACAGGATTTCGGGCAAAGCAGGGCAGGGGAGCAGCCTGTTCCTGGCCACATCGGCCAGTGTCGCGTTGTGGAGGAACACATAGACATGCGCCGAGAGGCTCTGCCAAAGCTGGTTCGACAGCGTCTGCGCGCGCGATCCCGACAGGCCGCCCGATGCGCCCGCGCCGACATGAAGCGCGCTGACGGTCTCATCGACGGATTGGAGGATCTCGCTCACCCGGATCTCGGCGGGCGGGCGCGCGAGAAGATAGCCTCCGCCCGGTCCGCGCACCGATTCGACAAGGCCCGAGCGCCGCAGCCGCACGAAAAGCTGCTCGAGATAGGGCAGCGAGATGTTCTGCCGCTCGGATATGCCGCCGAGGGAGGTCGGCTGATCGCTCGGTTGCAGGGCCAGATCGACCAGAGCGACCATGGCGTAGCGTCCCTTGGTGGATAGTTTCACGCCGCTTCCCCTTCTTCGCGAACCGCCCGCCCGCATCGCCCGCGCGCCAAAGGCAAAGCGCCGCCAAGGTTGACGCAGGCGCCGCGTTTCGGCTAAGCGCCGATGCGTAGCCCGTCTATTGCGCGCCGCGCCTCGCGCCCCCATTTCGGCATGGATTAGTGGCGCGGCAGGATTGCGTCAAGAAAACCGTTTGCAAAGGACTTCCATGCCCGAGCTGATCTTCCCCGGCCCCGATGGCCGCCTCGAGGGGCGTTACCACCCGCAAGCCAAACCCGACGCGCCGATCGCGATCATCCTCCACCCCAACCCGCAATATGGCGGCACGATGAACAACCGCGTCGTGTATAACCTCCATTACGCGTTCCACCGGATGGGGTTTTCGGTGATGCGCTTCAATTTCCGGGGGGTGGGCCGCAGCCAGGGGGATTTCGATCAGGGCGTGGGCGAGCTCTCGGACGCCGCCGCCGCGCTTGATTACCTGCAAGCGATGAACCCCAATGCGGAATATTGCTGGGTCGCCGGGTTCAGCTTTGGCGCGTGGATCGGGATGCAGCTTCTGATGCGCCGGCCCGAGATCAAGGGCTTCGTCTCGGTCGCGCCGCCCGCGAATATGTATGATTTCAGCTTCCTCGCGCCGTGCCCGTCCTCGGGGCTGATCATCAACGGCACCGCCGACCGCGTGGCGCCGCCCAAGGACACCCATGCGCTTGTCGCCAAGCTGCGCGAGCAGAAGGGCATCACCGTCACGCACGAGGAAATCGAGGGCGCCGACCATTTCTTCCGCGATGACGAGGCGCATATGGCCCCGATGATCGACATCGTTCAGGCCTATGTCCGCCGCCGCGCGACCGAAAAGACGCGTTAAGAGCTGTTTGCCGCAAGACCGGGGCGTGAGCCCGCGCCCTGCGCGCCTTTCATGAGTATTTGGGCGCAGAAGAAACACGCGCCCGCTTTGCATACCGTTGCATACAGCGCTTTCCTTTTGGCGGCGGATCGTCTATAGGGCGGCCAAGCCAACCGCAACTCCAAGGGGGAACCCATGTCGAAGATCAAGGTAGAAAACCCCGTCGTCGAACTTGACGGCGACGAGATGACCCGGATCATCTGGGACTTCATCAAGCAAAAGCTGATCCTGCCCTATCTCGATATCGACCTGAAATATTACGATCTCGGCATCGAGGAACGCGACCGCACGAACGATCAGATCACCGTGGACGCGGCCAACGCGATCAAGGAACACGGCGTCGGCGTCAAATGCGCGACGATCACCCCCGACGAGGCCCGCGTCGAGGAATTCGGGCTCAAGAAGATGTGGCGCAGCCCGAACGGGACGATCCGCAACATCCTCGGCGGCGTGATCTTCCGCGAGCCGATCATCGCCAGGAACGTCCCGCGGCTCGTGCCCGGCTGGACGCAGCCCATCATCGTCGGCCGCCACGCTTTCGGCGATCAGTATAAGGCGACCGATTTCCGCTTCCCGGGCAAGGGCAAGCTGACCATCCGCTTTGTCGGCGAGGATGGCGAGACGATCGAGCACGAGGTGTTCGACGCGCCCTCCTCGGGCGTCGCGATGGCGATGTATAACCTCGACGATTCGATCCGCGACTTTGCGCGCGCCTCGATGAACTATGGCCTCTCGCGCGGCTATCCGGTCTATCTCTCGACCAAGAACACCATCCTCAAAGCCTATGACGGTCGCTTCAAGGATCTGTTCCAGGAAGTCTATGAGGCCGAGTTCGAGGACAAGTTCAAGAAAGCCGGCATCCATTACGAGCACCGCCTGATCGACGACATGGTCGCCTCGGCGATGAAATGGTCGGGCGGCTATGTCTGGGCCTGCAAGAACTATGACGGCG
>JAUNRZ010000165.1 GCA_030539455.1 Paracoccus sp. (in: a-proteobacteria)
CTGTCGCGCGCGGCGACGCAGGCGGGCTGGCGCGGGCTTTACATCGGCGATCTGAGCCAGCCGCGCGGCGGGCCGATGACCTCGGGCCATGCGAGCCACCAATCGGGGCTCGACGCGGATATCTGGATGCTCCCGCCCGCCAATCTTAACCTCTCGCGTCAGCAGCGCGAGAATATCTCGTCGGTCACGGTGGTGAATCAGGCCGGCACCGGGCTGAACAGCAACTGGAACGCGGGCCATGCCGCGATCATCCGCGCGGCCGCGCAAGACCCGCGCGTCGACCGGATCTTCCTTGACCCGGTCATCAAGGTCGAGCTGTGCCGCGCGAACAACAACCGGGGCGAGTGGCTGCAAAAGCTGCGGCCGCTGAACGGGCATGACTATCATTTCCATGTCCGCCTGCGCTGCCCGCAGGGCGATCGCAACTGCGAGCCGCAAACGCCGACCGTCGCGACGCTGTCGGGCAATGACAATGGCTGCGGCGAGGCGCGGCAATGGGTGCAGAACCGCATCACCCCGCCGCCGCCCGCTCCGGCCGACCCGAATTACCGCCACCCGCGCAGCTTCACGCTGGCCGAGATGCCCGCGCTGTGCCAGACCGTGGGCACCGCCCGCTAACGCCTTGCTTCGTGCCTGCCTCGCCTCGTTCCTGCTCGCCGCCCTGATCTTCGGCGCGCCCTCGATGGGTGCGGCGCAGGTCTCGGCCAGCCATATCGGCACCTATGTCTGGCGCGACGCGCATCCCGATCATGGCGGCTATTCGGGGATCGAGCTGTCCGATGATGGCCGCCGGTTTCACGCCATCACCGACCGCGCGCGGATCGTGTGGGGCACGCTCGAGCGGGACAATGTCGGCAATATCTCGGGCGTCGCGCTCGAGGGGCGGGCATGGCTGCGCGACAGTCAGGGCGCGCATCTGCCGCCGGGCCGGCTTGGCGATTCCGAGGGGATTGCGATCGACGCGAACGGGGTGATCTGGATCAGCTTCGAGGGGCTCAACCGGATCGCCGCCTATCCCGATGTGGACGGCCCAGCCATCCGCGTGCCCTCGCCGCCAGAATTTGAACGCTTCCCGACGAATGAGGGGCTCGAGGCGCTTGCCATCACCGGCGACGGCGCGATCCTGACGCTGCCGGAATACGCAACGCCGCCGCATTACGACTTCCCGGTCTGGCGCTTTCAGAACGGCGCATGGGACCAGCCCTTCACGATCCCCGGAGCCGAGCGATGGCAGGCGGTCGGCGCCGATATCGGCCCGGACGGGCGGTTTTACCTGCTCGAGCGCGATTTTCACTGGATGCGCGGCTTTCAGTCCCGCGTGAGGCGGTTCGATCTGGGCGATGACGGGTTCTCGAACGAACAGCTTTTGCTGGAAAGCGGCGCGTTCCAATACGACAATCTGGAAGGCATCTCGGTCTGGCATGACGGGCTGGATTTGCGGATCACCATGATTTCGGACGATAATTTCATTCCGCTGCAACGGACCGAGATTGTCGAATATCGTCTGCGCGAAGGGCAAGCCGCCGCGCGATGAGTATTTATGCGCAGAAGAAGCCCGCTCGCTGCCCTTGACAGGCAGAGCGCGCGCCGATACCCCCCCGCCCGTCCGCCAAAAGCGGGCCGAGTTGTTCCGCCACCTTGTAAAACGGAAAATCTGATGATCCGCTATCTTCCGGGCGTTATCGCCATGGCCGTCATTGTGGCGGCCTCGAATATCCTCGTGCAATACCAGCTTGGGAATTACCTGACCTGGGGCGCGCTGTCCTACCCGTTCGCGTTTCTGGTAACGGACGTGACGAACCGCATTTACGGCCCCTCGGCCGCGCGGCGTGTCGTTCTGGTCGGGTTCGTGACGGGCGTTGCCTGCTCGTTCATCGCGGCGGGGCTGAGCCTGACCACGCTGCGCATCGCCATCGGCTCGGGCAGCGCGTTTCTGGTCGCGCAGATGCTTGACGTCTCGATCTTCGACCGGCTGCGCCATGCGCGCGCGTGGTGGACCGCGCCGTTCGTGTCCTCGCTGATCGGCTCGACCGTCGACACGATCATTTTCTTCTCGATCGCGTTCTCGATGCAGCTTGCCTTCATCAACCCCGCCGACGATGTGGCCTGGGCGAATGAGATCATTCCGCTGCTGGGAACGGGGCCGGATGCGCCGCTTTGGATGTCGCTGGCGGTTGCCGACTGGATGGTCAAGACGGTGCTTGCGATGCTGGCTCTTGTGCCTTTCCGTATCCTCGTGCGCAAAATCTTGGGTCGGACCCCTGTATTTTGAGTTGACTTTGATTCGGTATGTGGCAGGCTTCACATACGGCAATTCAGCGAAAGGAGGTGGTCCAGTGTCTAGAGTGATATTGGAGAGAGGTGTCGGGACAGTCAGGGGGGCCGTGGCCTAAGGGCAGACCCAAGGGTCGTAAACCATGACTGGGACGGTCGGTGTATCACCCTAACCGGACCATCTCCGTGGATCTCGCGGGCCGCTGTCATCCAGCGGCCCGTTCCATTTTTTGGCGCCTGTTAAGCGAATCTTCAGATCTGGGTGCGATAAGGGCGCTTGGGACGCCCCGCCTCTTGCCAGCCCTTCCATGCCGGGGCGTCCTTTCAAATCCTATTGGGCGCGGTCAGATGCGCTCGATCGCCAGGGCGATGCCCTGGCCGCCGCCGATGCACATGGTGATCAGGGCTTTCTTGCCGCCGGTCCGCTCCAGCTCGTACATCGCCTTGACGGTGATGATGGCGCCGGTCGCGCCGACCGGGTGGCCAAGCGCGATGGCACCGCCATTGGGGTTCACCTTCGCGGGGTCGAGCCCCAGCTCCTTGTTGACCGCAAGGGCCTGCGCGGCAAACGCCTCGTTCGACTCGATCACGTCGAAATCATCTGCCGAGAGGCCGGTTCTCTCCAGCAGCGCGCGCACTGCGGGCACCGGGCCGATCCCCATCACCTCGGGGCGGACGCCGGCATGCGCGTAGCCGAGCACGCGGAATGTCGGGGTCAGCCCCGCCTCGCGCGCGGCGCTTTCGCGGGCAAGGACAAGCGCCGCCGCGCCGTCATTGATCCCCGAGGCATTGCCCGCCGTCACCGAGCCGTCCTTCTTGAACACCGCGCGGAGGCCCGCCAGAGCCTCGGCACTGGTCGCCTTGGGATGCTCGTCCACCTCGAAGGCGACCATGCCCTTGCGCGTCTTGACCTCAACCGGCACGATCTGGTCCTTGAAGCGCCCCTCCGCAATCGCCGCCGCCGCGCGGTTCTGCGATTCCAGCGCGAACGCGTCCATATCCTCGCGCGAGATGCCATGCTCGGCCGCGACATTCTCGGCCGTGACGCCCATATGCCCTGTCCCCATCGGACAGGTCAGCGCGCCGGTCATCATGTCCAGCATCGGCGCATCGCCCATCTTCTGGCCGAACCGCGCCGCCGGCACCGCATAGGGCGAGCGGCTCATCGACTCCGCGCCGCCCGCAATGGCGAAATCGGCATCGCCGAGCGTCAGGCTTTGCACCGCCGAAACGATCGCCTGCGCGCCGGACCCGCAGAGCCGGTTCACATTCATCGCGGGCGTCGTGTCCGGCACGCCCGCGTCCAGCATCGCAACGCGCGAGAGATACATATCCCGCGGCTCGGTGTTGATGACATGGCCGAAAACGACGTGGCCGATCTTGTCAGCCGGCACGCCCGCGCGCTCGATCGCGGCGCGCGTCACCGTCGCGGCAAGATCAATCGGCTTGACGCCCGCAAGAGCGCCGCCGAACGTGCCGATCGCTGTCCGCGCGCCGGCGAGAATGACAATATCGCTGTCTGACATGAGATGAAGCTCCCCCTTCACAGTGGCATGGGCCAGTCTATGCGCTGATTGCCGCGCGCTGCAACGGGTCAAACCGCCTCAGCCAGCTTCCGCGCGCAGGGCCGGGGCGGGACGCCAGAAGCCCGGATCTTCGGGGCTGAGCGCCTCGATCCGGGCAAGCACGCCCGCCGCTCCGCACTCGCGCGCGAGGGCGATCGGGCCAGGGCGGTCTCGCGGCAGGCCAAGCCCTTCGATGGCAGCAAGGTCGATCTCGGCCGCATCGCCCGCGCCCAGCAGCGCGAAGGCGCCATTCGTCACCGCAAGCAGCAGCCGCGCAGTGATGTCCTCCGCCGTGAACGCGCGGCGGGGCTGGCGCGCGAAATACGCCTCTTCGACCATCATATCCTCAAGCAGCGGGTCGACCACCTTGCCGCCTCCGCCCGGATAGCGATACCAGCCGACCCCGGCCTGCGCGCCCAGCCG
>JAUNRZ010000026.1:0-13798 GCA_030539455.1 Paracoccus sp. (in: a-proteobacteria)
CCTGCGTGCGCGTCTCGGCGCGGAACGAGGCGATCTCGGCGGCGCGTTTTTCCTCAATGGTCAACTCGCGCGGCTTTTCCTTGGGCTTTTGCGCCGCGATCGCCGCGATCTTGGGCGGCGGCGGCGGGAAGGTGATGTCGCCGTCATGGGTTACGGTCGCGCCGCGAATGACGTCGTCCTCCATGTTGTGATTGACGGCGCCGTCCTTGCCGGGCGTCAGATCGGCCATGAAGTGGCGGATATTATTGCCGTAAAGCTCGGAGGACTGGGCGGCCATGCGCGAGGGGAAATCGGTGTAGCCGATGATCGTGACGCCGTTCTCGGTCACGATTTTCTCGTCCGCGACGGTCAACTCGCAATTGCCGCCCTTTTCCGCGGCGAGGTCCACGATCACGCTGCCGGGCTTCATCGCCTCGACCATATCGCGCGTCCACAGAACCGGCGCGTCGCGCCCCGGAATAAGCGCGGTCGTGATGACGATATCCATCTGCGGGGCCAGCTCGCGGAATTTCTCGAGCTGCTTTTCGCGGAATTCGGGCGATGACGGGGCCGCGTAGCCGCCGGTCGCCGCGCCGTCCTGCGCGGCGCCCTCGAAGTCGAGATAGACGAACTCGGCGCCCATCGATTCGATCTGCTCGGCCACCTCGGGGCGCACATCGAACGCATAGACCTGCGCGCCAAGGCTGACCGACGTGCCGATGGCGGCGAGCCCCGCGACGCCCGCGCCGACGACCAGCACTTTCGCGGGCGGCACCTTGCCGGCGGCGGTCACCTGCCCGGTGAAGAAGCGCCCGAAATTATTGGCCGCCTCGATCACCGCGCGGTAGCCGGCGATATTGGCCATCGAGGAGAGCGCATCCATCTTCTGCGCGCGCGAGATGCGCGGGACCATATCCATCGCGATCGCGGTGACGCCCTGCTTGCGCGCGGCTTCCAGCAATTCGGCGTTCTGGCCGGGGTAGAAATGCGAGATCAGCGTCTGCCCGTCGCGCATCCGCCCGATCTCGGCATCCTGCGGCGGGCGCACCTTGGCGACGATATCGACCGCTTCGGTCAGGGCGCTCGCATCGGGCAGCACGGTGACGCCCGCCTGCGCATAATCGGCGTCCGAGAAGCCCGCCGCGGCCCCTGCCCCGGCCTCGACGAACACCTCATGCCCGAGCTTTTTGAGATGCGCGGATGATGCGGGCGTGATCGCGACCCGCGCCTCACCGCCAGCGGTTTCCTTCAAAGCGCCGATTTTCACAGCCAGCCCCCTTACATGCGTTTATCGTTTCTCTAGCACCGCGAAACAATCTTTCACAAGACCGTCAAGGCGGCGCAAGCGTGTTAAATGTTAGCGGCGGACATCGGCAGGCTTGGCCCTGCCCGCGCCGCCGGTTTCTGGCCGAGCCGTCAGCCCTGCGCCTTCGCCTCGCGGCGGCGGCGGTGCAGCACCGGCTCGGTATAGCCCGAGGGCTGCTCGGCGCCCTTGAACACCAGATCGCAGGCGGCCTGAAACGCGACGCCATCGAAATCGGGCGCCATCGGGCGGTAAGCCGGATCGGAAGCGTTCTGCTGGTCCACCACCTCGGCCATCTTGCGCAGACCGTCCATCACCTGCTGGCGCGTGACGACCCCGTGGCGCAGCCAGTTGGCCAGCGACTGGCTGGAGATGCGCAGCGTCGCGCGATCCTCCATCAGGCCGACATCGTTGATATCAGGCACTTTCGAGCAGCCGACGCCCTGATCGACCCAGCGAACCACATAGCCCAGAATGCCCTGCGCGTTGTTCTCGATCTCGGCGGTGATCTCGGCGTCCGAGTAGTTGCGCCCCGCCGCCAGAGGCACGGTCAGCAGATCACCCAGCCGCGCGGGGCGCGGGTTCGCGGCAAGCTCGGCCTGACGGGCAAAGACATCGGTTTCGTGGTAATGCGTTGCGTGAAGCGTGGCGGCGGTCGGGCTCGGCACCCATGCGGTGTTCGCCCCCGATTGCGGATGCGCGCCCTTCTGCGCCAGCATGTCGGCCATCCGGTCGGGCATCGCCCACATCCCCTTGCCGATCTGCGCCACGCCCGACAGCCCGCAGGCGAGGCCGATATCGACATTGCGATCCTCGTAGGCGCCGATCCAGGGCTGCGATTTCATCTCGCCCTTGGCGAGCATAGCGCCGGCCTCCATCGAGCTGTGGATCTCGTCCCCGGTCCGATCCAGAAAGCCGGTATTGATGAACGCAACGCGGCTTTTCGCGGCGCGGATGCACTCGGCGAGATTGGCCGAGGTGCGCCGCTCCTCGTCCATGATGCCCAGCTTGACCGTATCGCGCTTCAGGCCAAGCGCATCCTCGACGAAATCGAAGATCTCGGAGGCGTAGGCGACCTCCTCGGGGCCGTGCATCTTGGGCTTGACGACATAGACCGAGCCGGTGTCCGAGTTGCGCGGGCCTTCGGTCTTTTGCAGATCGTGCATGGCGCAAAGAACGGTCATCATCGCGTCAAGAAGGCCCTCGGGCAGCTCACTGCCACCCGCGTCCAGCAGCGCGGGCGTGGTCATCAGATGGCCGACATTGCGCACCAGCATCAGGGCGCGGCCCTTGAGGGTCAGCTTGCCGCTCGGGGCCTCGAATTCCAGATCGGGGTTCAGGCGGCGGGTGATGGTCTTGCCGCCCTTTTCGAGATCCTCGCTCAGCGTTCCGTCCATCAGCCCCAGCCAGTTGGAATAGGCGAGCACCTTGTCCGCGCCGTCCACCGCCGCGACCGAATCCTCGCAATCCATGATCGCCGACAGCGCGGATTCAAGGCGGATATCGCTGATCCCGGCGCGGTCCTGCGCGCCGACCGTCGCGGCCGGGTCGATATCGACGATGATATGGAGCCCGTTATTGCGCAGAACGACGCTGCGGGGCGCCTCGCTCCAGCCGGCAAGCTGGGCGGGATCGCGCAAAGCGGGCGAGAGAGCGCCTTCGCTGACCGAAAGCGCGTCGATATCTGCCCATGAGCCCTCGGCAAGCGGCGCCGCGCGGTCCAGAAAATCGCGGCCCCACGCGATGACCCGCGCGCCGCGATCCGCGTCATAGCCTTTGCCCTGCGGCCGATCGCCCATCGCGTCCGTTCCGTAAAGCGCATCATAAAGACTGCCCCAACGGGCATTCGCAGCGTTGAGCGCATAGCGCGCGTTCATCACCGGCACGACAAGTTGCGGCCCGGCGATCGAGGCGAATTCGGGGTCGGTGCCGGTGGTTGTGATGCGAAACGGGCCGCCCTCGGGGACCAGATAGCCGATCTCGCGCAGGAAGCTCTGATACGCCTCGGGCTCGGGCTGGCCAGGGTGGTCCCGGTGCCAGGCATCGAGCTTTCCTTGCAGCTCGGCGCGCTTTTCGAGCAGCGCGCGGCCCTTCGGCGCGAGGGTCGTCATCAGCCGGGCGAGATCGTCCCAGAATTTCGCCGCCTCGATCCCCGTTCCGGGCAGGGCGCGCCGTTCGACGAAATCCGCAAGCTGCCGGTCCACCTGTAATCCCGCGCGGGTCTCATAGCTCATCTGGCACTCCTTTCGCCGCTTTTTTCCAGCCTAGGACGGGGGTTGGCGCGGTGCAAGCGGGCAAAGGAAAGCCGCCGCGCCGATGGAAGGGCGCGGCGGCTGATGGGGCGTGAGATCAGTTGGCGGTAGCGGCGGCAGCGCTGCCTGTCTCGGGCGCCGGAGCAGTTGCAGGCGCCGGGTCGGTGGCGGGCGTCGGCTCCGTCGCAGGCGCCGAGGCATCGCGCAGCGCGGCGGACAGTGCGTCGGCCTGATCAGAGACCGCTTCGGCGGCGTCCTCAAGCGCGGCTGCCGCGCGTTCGGTGATCGCGCCGCCCGCATCGGCTGCGGCAGCGCGCGCGGCCTCGACGGCCTCGCGCGCCTCTTCGGCGGCGGTTTCGACATCGGGCGCGGCGGCTGCGGTATCGGGCTGGGCGGGCCCGGCGGGTGCCGTATCGGGCGCGGCCTGTGCGCTTGACGGCTCGGTTGTGTCAACGGCCACTGTGTTCGGCGTCAGATATTGGGTGACGACGAAATACGCGCCGGCCAGCACCACGAGAATGGCAAGGATCAGCGGCAGCGGCGAGCGGCGCTGCTCGACCGGCGCGACGTAGGTTTCTCGGCGCGCCTCGGGATGGCGGGGGTCATTCTGGGGCATTGCTCACCTCATAAGGGATTGCGCCATCCGTCTTTCGGGCGGCTTGCGGGCGCGCTATCCTCGAAATAACAAAAGATCAAGCCGGGCGGTTCCGCCCGATCTGCGCCTTCGATTGGATATTCTATGACAAGTTCTTCAGCGACCCCGGACGCCGCCGCCAAGACCGCCCCCGACCCCGCCGCTTCCCCCGCAGACACCGCGAAAGCGCCAAGCGCGGCGAATGCCGTCACGCAGTATCTGGCCGATTACCGCCCCTACCCGTTCGATCTGCGCGAGACGCGGCTCGACTTCGATCTGCGCCCGCGCGGCACACGCGTGCGCTCCGAGCTTGATTTCGTGCGCCGCGCCGAGGGCGATCTGGTCTTGGATGGCGGCGCGGGGCTGCGCGTCATCTCGCTGAAAATCGACGGCGCCGAGATCCCGCCCTCGGCGATGGAACGCGCGGGCGAGACGCTGACCATTAGCGCCGCGCACCTGCCCGCCAGCTTCACCTTCGCCGCCGAGGTCGAGATCGACCCCGAGACGAACACCACTGGCGAGGGGCTTTATCTCTCGGGCGGGATCTTCTGCACGCAATGCGAGGCCGAGGGGTTTCGCCACATCACCTTCTACCCCGACCGCCCCGATGTGATGACCCGGTTTCGCGTCAATATCCGCTCGGATCAGCCGGTGGAGCTCTCGAACGGCGAGCGGGGCCTCATGGACGAGCGCAGCCCCGGCAGCGTCTGGATCGACCCGTGGCCGAAGCCGTCCTATCTGTTCGCGCTTGTCGCGGGCGATCTGCGCACCATCTCGGACGGGTTCACGACGCGGTCAGGCATGGAGGTGCGGCTCAACGTCTGGGTGCGCCCGGGCGATGAGGACCGGGCCGGCTTCGCGATGGAATCGCTTATAAAATCAATGCGTTGGGACGAAGATGTCTATGGGCGCGAATATGACCTGAACGAGTTCAACATCGTCGCCATCGACGATTTCAACATGGGCGCGATGGAGAACAAGGGGCTCAACATCTTCAACTCGAAGCTGGTTCTGGCGAGCCCCGAGACCGCGACCGACGATGATTACGAATATATCGAATCGGTGATCGCGCATGAGTATTTCCATAACTGGACCGGCAACCGGATCACCTGCCGGGACTGGTTTCAGCTTTGCCTCAAGGAAGGGCTGACCGTGTTTCGCGATCAGCAATTCACCTCGGACATGCGCAGCGCGCCGCTCAAGCGGATCGCGGATGTGAAGGTGCTGCGCGCGCGGCAATTCCCCGAGGATGCCGGCCCGCTGGCCCATCCGCCAAGGCCCGATCACTACAAGGAAATCAACAATTTCTACACCGCGACCGTCTATCAGAAAGGCGCCGAGGTGATCTCGATGCTGCGCCGTGTGGTGGGGGCGGAAGGCTATGCCAAGGCGCTCGATCTTTATTTCGAGCGGCATGACGGCGATGCGGCGACGATCGAGGACTGGCTTTCGGTGTTCGAGGACGCGACCGGCCGCGATCTGAGCCAGTTCGCCCGGTGGTATCACGATGCGGGAACGCCGCATCTGACCCTGCGCGAGACGTTCGAGAACGGCACGCTGACCCTTGATCTGAGCCAGCACACCGACCCAACCCCCGGCCAGAATGAGAAGAAACCGCGCGTGATCCCGGTCGCGGTCGGGCTGATCGGCCGGAATGGCGATGAGGTGCTGCCGACGACCCTGCTCGAGCTGACCGAGGATGCGCAGAGCTTCCGCTTTGAGGGGCTCGGCGCGCGGCCGGTCGTCTCGCTGCTGCGCGATTTCTCGGCGCCGGTGACGGTCTCGCGCGAGATCGGGCGGGACGGGCTCGCGCATCTGCTGGCCCATGACACCGACCCCTTCGCGCGGTGGGAGGCCGGCCACGCGCTTGCGATGGAGACGCTGTGCGACATGGCCGAGGGCAAGGGCGAGGATGGCGCCTATGTCGCGGCGCTCGGCCCGCTTTTGGCCGGCGCGGATGCGGACCCGGCCTTCGCGGCGCTGTGCCTTGGCCTGCCGCCCGATGACGAGATCGCGGCGGCGCTTGCGGCGCGCGGCGCGGTGCCGGACCCGGCGGCGATCGAGCAGGCGCGCCGGCAGCTCTCGCATGACCTGGCGCTTGCCCATGAGGACCGGCTTGACGAATTGCTGTCCAGCATGGCCCGCCCCGGCCCCTACCGCCCCGAGCCCGAGGATACAGCAGCGCGCGCGCTGCGCGGGGCCGCGCTTTGGCATCTGAGCCGGCTTGACGGCGGCGCGCGGGCGCAGGCGCTTTACGCTGAGGCCGGCAACATGACCGAGCGCGTCTCTGCCTTAAGCGCTCTGATCGCCGCAAACCGCGCCGATGAGGCGCTTGCCGATTTCGAGCGGCGCTTTGCCGGCGTGCGGCTGGCGATGGACAAAATGTTCACGCTCGCCCCCGCCTATGCGCCGGGCGCGGCCGCGCTCGAGATCGCGCAGCGTCTTGCCGCGCGCGAGGATTTCGACTGGAAGAACCCCAATCGCTACCGCGCGCTGCTGGGCGGTTTTTCCGGCAATCACGCCGCGTTTCATGCCGCGGATGGCGAGGGCTACCGCTTTGTCGCGGACTGGCTGCTGCGGATGGATGCGGTCAACCCGCAAATTGCGGCGCGGATGTCGCAGCCATTCTCGAGCTGGCGGCGCTATGACGAGGGCCGGCAGGCCCATGCGCGTGCGCAGCTTGAGCGTATCCTTGCCGCGCCGCGCCTGTCGCGCAATCTGGGCGAGATGATCGCGCGGATAAGCGCCGACGATTAATTTTAAATGGCCTTGCCAGCCCCGAAAGCCGGGGCAATAAACTGACGCCATGATGATGCCGAGCCATGATGACCCGCGCCGCGAGATGCAGGCCCGCCTCGATCCGCTGATCGAAGAGCGGGCGCCCTGGCTCTTTTCCGGGCGCCCGCACCATAATCTCGCGCGGCACATCCTGATGAAAATGCTGGGCTATCCGCGCACGCTCGATCTTGGCGCGAAGTTCCGCGACGCCTCGACGCAAGAGATTTTCGCGCATATGGAGGCGCTTATCATCCGCGATCTCGAGGTGGCGGGGCTCGAGCATATTCCGAAATCTGCCCCGGCCCTGATCGTTGCGAACCACCCGACCGGGATCGCGGACGGGATCGTGCTTTATTCGATCATCAGGCGCGTGCGGCCCGATCTTTTCATCTACACCAATCAGGACATTCTGCGCGTGTTGCCGCAGATGGCGGATATGATCGTCCCGGTCGAGTGGCGGGTTGAACGGCGCAGCCACGCCAAGACCCGCGCGACGATGGACCAGACCCGCCAATGGCTGGCCGATAACCGCATCGGGCTGATCTTCCCCTCGGGGCGGCTGGCCAAACGGCGCGGGCTGACGCTGCACGAGCGCCCGTGGATGGCCTCGGCCGCGATGATCGCGCGCAAGATGAACGTGCCGGTGATCCCGCTGCGGATCAGGGCGCGGAACTCGCTGCTGTTCTATCTCTTCGACGCGATCCACCCGAGCCTGCGCGATGTGACGCTGTTCCACGAGGTGCTGAACAAGGCGGGCCAGCAATATCAGGTGACGATCGGCGCGCCGATCGCGCCGGGCGCGCTGCCCGCCCGCAGCGAAGAGGCGATCGAGCAGTTGCGCCGCGCCGTGCTGTCCCTGCCCGAGCCCGAAGATACGCGCCCGGTCAGCACCGCCCGGCTGATGGGGCGGCGCGTGATGAAACACGCCTCGGCGGGGTGAGCGCGGGTTTTTCCTTGAGTATTTGGGCGCAGAAGACGCGCGCGGGTCAGCACTGCGGCGCGGCGCTCAGCATCACCATATCGTCGCGGTGGACAAGCGCGGCGCGGCCCTCATAGCCGAGTATCTGCGCGATCTCGGCGCTGCGGTGGCCGCGGATCAGGTCGGCCTCGGCGCGGGTGTACCGGGCGAGGCCGCGCGCGAGCGTGGCCCCCGACACGTCGCAAATCTCGACCGGATCGCCGCGCCCGAACGCGCCCGAGATTGCGCTGACCCCGGCCGGCAGCAGCGATCGCCCCTCGCCAAGCGCCTTGGCCGCGCCGGTGTCAACGGTGATCCGCCCGCGCGGTTTCATCGCGAAGATCCAGCGTTTGCGCGCCGCTTGCGGATCGCCGTCGGGCAGGAACCACGAGGCGCGCGCGCCGCCCGCCACCGCCGAAAGCGGTGCCATGACCGAGCCTTCCGCGATCGCCATCGCGCAGCCGCCGGCGACCGCGCTGCGCGCCGCCATCAGCTTGGTTTTCATGCCGCCCTTCGAGAGGCCCGAGACCGGATCGCCGCCCATCGCCTCGATCTCGGGCGTCAGATGCGCGATCACGGCCAAGTGCCGCGCGCCGGGATCGGTCTTGGGGTTCGCCGTGTAGAGCCCGTCCACGTCCGAGAGGAGCAAGAGCTGGTCCGCGCCGATGGTCACCGCGATCTGCGCGGCCAGCCGGTCATTGTCGCCGTAGCGGATCTCGTCCGTCGCGACGGTGTCGTTCTCGTTCACGATCGGCACGACGCCGAACCCAAGCAGCGTCTCCATCGTCGCGCGGCTGTTGAGATAGCGGCGCCGGTCGGCGGTGTCCTCCAGCGTGACCAGAACCTGCGCGGTGCTGATGCCATGCGGGGCGAACGCCTCCTCATAGGCGCGGGCCAGGCGGATCTGCCCGACCGCCGCTGCGGCCTGCGCCTGCTCGAGCGGCAGCGCGGCGGCTGGCAGCCCGAGAACGCGGCGGCCAAGCGCGATCGAGCCGGACGAGACCAGCACCACGTCCGTCCCGCGCCCGCGCCAAAGCGCGACATCGTCGCAAAGCGCGCGCAGCCAGTCCGCGCGCAGCCCGCCATCGTCCACGAGCAGGGCCGAGCCGATCTTGACGACAAGCCGGCGCGCGCGGCTGAGATCGGGGGTCAGGGCGTCCATGTGCCGCTGTCGTCCTCATCCTCCTCGGGGGTCTCGCGCGCGCCCGAGATCTGCGCCCAAAGCGCGCGCAGCACCTCGGTCACGCCGGTTTTGGCGACCCCCGACATCACCAGCACCTTGCCGCCGATCTCGGCCTCGAGCGCGGCGCGGCGCTCTGCGATCTCGTCCTCATCCAGCGCGTCGATCTTGTTGAGCGCGGTGATGCGCGGCTTTTGCATCAGCACGGGCGAGTAGGCTTCCAGCTCGGTCAGAACCGTGCGCGCGTCAGCGGCGACATCCTCGGACGTGCCGTCAACGAGATGGAGCAGCACGGCGCAGCGCTCGATATGGCCCAGAAAGCGATCGCCGATGCCGCGCCCTTCGGAGGCGCCCTCGATCAGGCCCGGAATATCGGCCATGACGAACTCTCGCCCGTCAATGCCGACGACGCCAAGATTGGGGTGCAGCGTCGTGAACGGGTAATCCGCGATCTTGGGCCGCGCGTTCGACACGGCGGCGAGAAAGGTCGATTTGCCGGCATTCGGCAGCCCGACAAGCCCGCTATCGGCGATCAGCTTGAGCCGCAGCCAGATCGTGCGCTCGACCCCCGGCTGGCCGGGATTGGCGTTGCGCGGCGCGCGGTTGGTCGAGGATTTGAAGTGGAGATTGCCGAAACCGCCATTGCCGCCCCGGGCGAGCACGACACGCTGCCCCACCTCGGTCAGATCGGCGATGACGGTTTCTTCGTCCTCGTCGAGAATTTCAGTGCCGACCGGCAGCTTCAGGACGATATCATCGCCCGACGCGCCGGTGCGCTGCGAGCCCATGCCATGCTGGCCGGTCTTGGCGAAGAAATGCTGCTGATAGCGAAAATCGATCAGCGTGTTGAGCCCCGGCACGGCCTCGGCGATCACATCGCCCCCGCGCCCGCCATCGCCGCCATCGGGGCCGCCATATTCGATGAATTTCTCGCGCCGGAAGCTGACCGCACCCGCGCCCCCGCCGCCCGAGCGGATATAGACTTTCGCGAGATCGAGAAACTTCATCGGGGAATCCTTGGCTTTGGCCTGCGGTTTTGGCCTTCCCAGATACGCACGCCCGCCCGCCCGTGCAAGCCCGGGGGGCGGATGGGGGTTTGGCTGGGGCAGGCTTTGCGGTGCATCGCGCGCGAGATTCGTGAGGGGCGGTCGCGGTGCATCATGCGCGGGGTCCTGCGCGCGCGAAGGCCCGGCCTCGCGTCTCGCGCACTTGCTTGCCGGTCGCGGCGCAGGTGTCTGGCGACTTCGCTTCACGGCTCGGCGCGCCCTCCAGCGATCCCATCCGCCTTTCAGGCGTGACGGCGGCGGGGCGGCGATGTAAGGGGGGCGGCGATGCAACGGAGAGATGCCATGCCGCCCCTGACCGCCTATCTTCTGCTGCTCGTCTCGGTCGGCGCCGAGCTTGCCGGCACCACCTTCCTGCAAAAGTCCGAGCAGTTCACCCGCGCCCTCCCGACCCTTCTGATGGTGCTGTGCTACGGGCTGTCCTTCTACCTGCTGACCCATGTGCTGCGCTTTATTCCGCTGGGTGTGGCCTATGCGCTTTGGGCCGGGATCGGTATCGTCTCGGTCGCGATTATCGGCCGCGTCGTCTTTGGCCAGGTGATTGATCTGGCGGGCATAATCGGGATCGGGATGATCGTTTCAGGCGTCGTCGTGCTGAACCTCTTTTCGCGCAGCGTGGGGCATTGACCTTTTCGCGGCGCCGGGCGGCACCTAAATCCTGTCAGGTGACAATCCCGAGGCCGCGATGATCCGCTTTGACAATTCCTATGCAAAACTGCCCGAGCGGATGTTCGCGCGCACCCTGCCCGCGCGCGCCCCCGCGCCGCGCCTGATCGCGGTGAATGACGGGCTCGCCGCGCGTCTGGGGATCGATGCGGGCTGGCTTGAGGGGCCGGGCGGGGTTGATATGATAGCGGGACGCGCGCTGCCCGAGGGGGCCGATCCGCTGGCGATGGCCTATGCGGGGCATCAGTTCGGCAATTTCGTCCCGCAGCTTGGCGATGGGCGCGCGGTGCTTTTGGGCGAGATCGTGGCGCCTGACGGGGCGCGGTTCGATCTTCAGCTCAAGGGCGCGGGGCGCACGGTGTTCTCGCGCGGGGGCGACGGGCTGGCGGCGCTTGGCCCGGTCCTGCGCGAGTTTCTGGTCAGCGAGTTCATGCACGCGGCGGGGGTGCCCACAACGCGCACGCTTGGCGCGGTGCTGACCGGGGCCGAGGTGATGCGCGAGGCCCCCCTGCAAGGCGCCGTGCTGGCGCGAGTCGCGGCCAGCCATATCCGCGTCGGAACGTTCGAATATTTCGCCGTGCGCCGCGATCTCGAGGCGATCGAGGCGCTGCTGGAGCAGGTCCGCGCGCGGCATTTCCCAAGCGCCGGGAGCCCGCTAGAGGTGCTCGACGCCGCCATCGCCGCGCAGGCCGAGACGATTGCGCATTGGATGGCGCTTGGCTTCATTCACGGCGTGATGAACACCGATAATATGGCGCTTTCGGGCGAGACGATTGATTACGGCCCCTGCGCCTTCATGGACGGGTTCGCGCCGGGCAAGGTGTTCTCGTCGATCGATCATGCGGGGCGCTATGCCTATGACCGCCAGCCGCAGATCGCGGTTTGGAATCTCGCGCAGTTCGCCTCGTGCCTGATCCCGCTGATGGGCGAGGAAAATCAGGCGATCCGCGCGGCGACGGATGCGGTGCATGGCTTCCCCGCCCGGTTCGAGGCGGCGCGGGCGGCGCGGTTTGCCCGCAAGCTGGGGCTTCCTTGCGATCAGGCGGCGGGGCGCGCCGATACGCTGCTCGATCTGATGGCGCGGCATGAGGCCGATTTCACCGCGACCTTCTCGGCCTTGACAGCGGACGAAGATACGGGGCTCGAGGAGGATGACGCGTTCCGTGAATGGCGCCGGGATTGGGAGGCGCAGGGCCCTGACCGCGCGGTGATGGCGCAAGCGAACCCGCTGCGCATCCCGCGCAATCACCGCATCGAAGAGGTCATTGCGGCGGGCTATGCGGGCGATCTCGGCCCGTTCCGGGCGCTGCTCGGCGCCGTCTCGGCCCCGTTCGAGGCGCGCGCGGAATGGGATGAATATGCCGATCCGCCCTTGCCTCGGCAGATCGTCCGGCGCACTTTCTGCGGCACCTGATCGCCTCAAGGACCGACGCCTCGCACGATGCAGCTTCGACTGGCCAGCTATAATCTGCACAAATGCCGCGGCCTGACCGGCCCCCACGCCCCCGAGCGCAATCTCGAGGTGATCGCGGGGCTGGGTGCCGATCTCGTGGCGCTGCAAGAGGTCGATTTCCGCTTTGGCGCCCGCCCCGAGGCGCTGCCGCGCGCCTTGATCCACGAGGCGACCGGGCTTGTTCCCGCGCAGCTTCGCACGACGGGCGAGACCTCGCTGGGCTGGCACGGGCAGACGCTGCTGATGCGCCCCGAGCTGGCCGAGGCGGCGCAGATCCGGCGCCTGCCGCTGCCGGGGATCGAGCCGCGCGGCGCGATTGCGCTGCGGCTGGACCGGCTGACACTGATCGGGGTGCATCTGGGCCTTGCGCGCTCCTCGCGCCGCGCCCAGCTCGAGCGGCTGGCGATCAAGGCGCTGCGCCTTTCGGGCGAGGCGGTCGCGATGACCGGCGATTTCAACGAATGGCACGACCGGCGCGGGCTCGAGCCGGTCGAGCAGCTTGACGGGTTCAAGGTGCTCGCGCCCGGCCCCTCTTATCCCGCGCCGATGCCGCAGCTTCGGCTGGACCGCTTCGTTCTGAGCCGCAATCTGCGCGTGATCGCCTCGGGCGTCGATGACGGCGCGCTTGCCCGCCGCGCCTCGGATCATCTGCCGATCTGGGCCGATCTCGCCATCGAATGAAATTGCGCCTTTCGCCCCTGCGCGCGCGCCGTTAAAGACGCAGCAAAGCGCAGGAGGCTGACATGACCGTGATTATTGACATCTTCGCCCGCGAAATTCTCGACAGCCGCGGCAACCCGACCGTCGAGGTCGATCTGACGCTCGAGGACGGCACGATGGGCCGCGCGGCGGTTCCCTCGGGCGCCTCGACCGGCGCGCATGAGGCGGTCGAAAAGCGCGATGGCGACAAATCGCGCTATCTCGGCAAGGGGGTGCAGCAGGCGGTCGATTCGGTCAATGGCGAGATCGCCGAGAACCTGATCGGCGAGGATGTGACCGATCAACGCGCGCTTGATCTGCTGATGTGCGATCTCGACGGGACCGAGAACAAATCGCGGCTTGGCGCGAATGCGATCCTTGGCGTCTCGCTCGCCGCCGCGAAGGCTGCCGCCGATGCCACCGCGCTGCCGCTTTATCGCTATGTGGGCGGCACCTCGGCGCGGATCCTGCCGGTGCCGATGATGAACATCATCAACGGGGGCGAGCACGCCGACAACCCGATCGACATTCAGGAATTCATGGTGATGCCGGTCGGCGCCGAGAATATCCGCGAGGCGATCCGCATCGGCGCCGAGATCTTCCACACGCTCAAGAAAGAGCTGTCAAGCGCCGGGCTGTCGACCGCGGTGGGCGATGAGGGCGGGTTTGCGCCTGATCTGTCATCGACGCGCGATGCGCTCGATTTCATCCTGCGCGCGGTGGAAAAGGCGGGCTATGCGCCGGGCGATGACGTGATGCTGGCGCTTGATTGCGCCTCGACCGAGTATTTCAAATCCGGCCGCTATGAGCTGGCGGGCGAGGGCAAATCGCT
>JAUNRZ010000026.1:13898-20856 GCA_030539455.1 Paracoccus sp. (in: a-proteobacteria)
AGCCGCGCGGGCTTCACGAGCGTGATGAGCCACCGCTCGGGCGAGACCGAGGACGCGACGATCGCCGATCTGGCGGTGGCGACGAATTGCGGGCAGATCAAGACCGGCTCGCTGTCGCGCTCGGACCGGCTCGCGAAGTATAACCAGTTGATCCGTATCGAGGAAATGCTGGGCGAGAGCGCGGAATATGCGGGGCGCTCGATCCTGCGCTAAGGGTTTTGGGGGCGCGGCCCCCATCGCCTGCGGCGATTCCCCCGGAGTATTTGGGCGCAGAAGAAGCGCCGCGGCGGAGTGCTTTGGCTCTCAGGGGCGGTAATCGGCGAGGCGGGCGACGTAGCGGGCGAGCGTGTCGATTTCGAGATTGACGCGATCGCCGGTCTGCACCTTTCCCCAGTTCGTCACCGCTTGGGTGTGCGGGATGAGGTTGACGCCGAAATGCCGCCCCTCGACCTCGTTCACGGTCAGCGAGGTGCCGTTGAGAGCGACCGAGCCTTTGGGGGCGATGAAGCGCGCCAGATCCGCCGGCGCCTCGAAGCGCACGCGGGTGGAGGCGCCCTCATCGGTGATGTCGGTGATACGCGCGATCCCGTCCACATGGCCCGAGACGATATGCCCGCCGAGCTCGTCCCCGACCCGTAGCGCGCGTTCGAGATTGATCCGCCGCCCTGCCCGCCAGCCGTCATCCCCGCCGATATTCGTGACGCCAAGCGTCTCGGCCGAGATATCGACGCTGAACCAGTCATCGCCCTTCTCCGTCACGGTCAGGCACACCCCGTCGCAGGCGATCGAGGCGCCGAGCGCGACGGTCTCCATATCGTAATTGCAGCCGATCCGCGCGTGCAGATCGCCGCGCCGGTCCAGTTCCAGAATCTCGCCCTGATCGGTGATGATGCCGGTGAACATGATTTCCCCCGAGTTTCGTGCATTGCGGCAGCGCGCATGATTGCCCCTCGCTTGCAGGAATTTCGGGCGGCGCGCAACCGCCAGAATGGAAAGGCGCTTTTCCCTTTGCGCAGCGCCGGCACCATGCCAAGATCGGCGCCCCGGTTGTGATTCGTTTTTGTGTTTATGAGTGTCTGGGTTCATGCCGCGCGTTATTCGTGCTCCTCATCGTGACGGCACGCTGAGGCTGGTTGCCGACAACCCGCCCCGCCAGCGTGTCTTTCTGATGCTTCAGGGCCCGCACGGCCCTTTCTTCGACCGCGTCGGCGAGCAGCTTCGCGCCGCCGGGTGCACGGTCTGGCGTGTGGCGTTCAACGCAGGCGACGCGTTTTTCTGGTCTGACAAGGCGCATCTGATCCGCCACCGCGAGGGCGCCGAGGCCTGGCCGGCGCATCTGGCGCGCATCCTTGCGGAAAAACACGTGACCGACATCGCGCTTTACGGGGATGTGCGCGCGCTCCATGCCGATGCGGTGGCGGCGGCGCGGGCGCGCGGGATCACCGTCCATGTCTTTGAAGAGGGCTATCTGCGCCCGTTCTGGATCACCTATGAGAGGGGCGGCTCGAACGGTTTCTCGCGGCTGACGGGGTTCAGCATCGCGCAGATGCGGGCGGCGCTGCGCGGCGCGCAGGGCGATCTGCCGCGCCCGCCCAGCCATTGGGGCGATATGCGCCAGCATAAATTCTACGGCGCGGTGTATCATTTCCTTGTCCTCGCCGCCAATCGCGACTTTCCCGGCTATCGCAGCCACCGCGACATCTCGCTGTGGCGGGAGTTTCGGCTGAACTTTCGCCGGCTTCTGCTGACGCCCTTCCACGCCATCGCGCGCAGGATCGAGGCGCGGCAGATCTCGCGCGGGGGGTTTCCCTACTCGCTCGTTCTGATGCAGCTTGAACATGATGCGAGCTTCATCGCCCATTCCGACTATGCGCGGATGGCCGATTTCACCGACGAGGTGCTGGCGAGTTTTGCCGCCAATGCGCCGCGCCATCATCATATCGTTTTCAAGGCGCACCCGCTGGAGGATAACCGCTCGCGCCTCGCCGCGCATATAGCCGCGAAAGCGCAGGCGCTCGGGATTGCAGGGCGGGTCCATTACGTTCTGGGCGGCAAGATGGCGCTCCTGATGTCGCAGGCGCGCTCGGTCGTGACGGTCAATTCGACCGCGGCGCAGCAGGCGATGTGGCGCGGGGTGCCGGTGCGGGCGATGGGCCGGTCGGTCTACGGCAAGGAGGGGCTGGTCTCGTTCCAGCCGCTCGACGCGTTCTTCCGCAGCCCCGAGCGCCCGAACGGCCAGCTTTACCGCCGTTACCGCGATTATCTGCTCGAGACGAGCCAGTTGCCGGGCGGGTTCTATTCGGCGCGGGCGCGGGCGCATGTGCTGCGGCTGATCGTCGATATGATGCTCCAGCACGATGATCCCTATGACGCGCTTGCCACCGGAACGGCGCAATCTCGCCAACAGCTCGAGGCAAATTTGAGCTAGCGCGGCGTTAGCGGTGGCGCCGAGGGCGCGGCTGGGCTATTTTCCCGCCAAGCGATCTGATGACAAGATCGGAATATGTGTTATGGACAGGAGTTAGTGCGTTGATGTTGTTAGGTTTCGGGCAGTCCCCTCGCGAGAGCCGCATGATGGCGCGGTTGCCGTTTCTGGCGATATTATGCGCCGTCCTGTTCGTCTCGGCCTGCGCTCTGCCACGCTCGGGGCCGAACAAGAACGAGATCCTCGCCGGCGCGGTCGAACAAGGCGGCGATGCGCATGTCGTCTATGTCAACAACCGCGTGGCGCGAGCGGCGAATTTCACGCCCTCTTACGGGTTCAGCTCGTCCTTCATGCAGGCCGGCTCGGTCGGCGCGGATGAAATCCGGCCGGGCGATGTGCTGGGGCTCAGCATCTGGGAAAACGTCGATGACGGCCTTCTGGCGAGCCTTGGGCAAAGCTCGACCGATCTTCAGCAGCTTCAGGTGGACAGCGACGGCTATATCTTCGTGCCCTATGCCGGCCGGGTGCGCGCGGCGGGCAGCACGCCCGATCAGCTTCGCCGCACCATCACCGGCCGGCTGGCCACGCAAACGCCCGACCCGCAAGTGACGGTGCAGCGCGTCGCCGGCGACGGCGCGACCGTTTCCGTCATGGGCAAGGTGTTCGGTCAGGGCGTCTACCCGATCGAGCGCCCGACCCGCACGCTTGCCGCCATGCTCGCCCGCGCAGGCGGCGTGAACGTCGCCCCCGAGGTCGCGGTCGTTACCGTCAAGCGCGGCAACGAGACCGGCCGCGTCTGGCTGAGCGATCTTTATTTCAACCCGTCCTATGACATCGCGCTGCGGCCCGGCGACATCATCCTCGTCGAAGAGGATCAACGCAGCTTCACCGCGCTCGGCGCGCTTGGCGGGCAGACGAAAGTCCCGCTCGGCAATGAAGAGGTGAACGCGATCGAGGCGATCGCCATGGTCGGCGGGTTGTCGAGCGCGACCGCCGATCCGACCGGCGTGTTCCTCTTCCGCGACGAGCCATCGACCGTGGCGAGCGCGGTTCTGGGGCGCGGCGTCGCCGGCACGACCCGGATCATCTATGTGCTGGACCTGACCCAGCCGAACGGGATCTTCCTCGCGCGCGATTTCATCATCCGCGACGGCGATACGCTTTATGTCACCGAAGCGCCTTATGTTCAGTGGCAGAAGATCCTCGGCGCGATCACTGGCAGCGCACAGACCGCCGCCAACCTTCAGCGCATCGGCGAGTGAGCCGAGACTATAGGGCCAGCACCGCCGCCGGAGGGATCACCCCCCGGCGGCTTTTCGTTTTCAACGGCGGGTTTTTGCGCGGCGATGTGCGGCGCATTCTGGACCTTGCCGGCTGGACCCCGCGTCTCGGGCTGCCGGGTCCGGGCGATGCGGTCGGCATCTGGGGCGGCGCCGGGACGGCCTGGCGGGGGCGCTTTGTCGCGGCAAGGCGCGCGGCGGGGCTGGTCCATGTCGAGGATGCGTTCCTGCGCGGGATCATGCCGGGCCGCGCGGGGCGGCGCGGCGGGCCGGGCCTGCGGCGCGGGCCTTTGGGGCTGATCGTCGACCCGCTCGGGCTCCATTTCGACCCCGAGCGGCCCTCGCTGATCGAAACCCTTGTCACCTCTGGCGAGGCCGCGCGTCATAGCGGGGTCGCCCGCGCCGCAATCGCGCGGCTGATCGCCGCCGATCTGTCGAAATATAACGCGCATCTCCCGGACGCCGAGGCACCTGCGCCGGGCTATGTGCTGCTCGTCGATCAGACGCGCGGCGATGCGTCCCTGATGGGCGCGGGGCCCGAGCGGTTTGCGCAGATGCTCGCGGCCGCGCGCGCCGAGCATCCGGGCGCCCGCGTGGTGATCCGCACCCATCCCGAAACCGCGCAGGGGCTGCGGGCGGGGCATTTTTCGCCCGATGATCTGCGGCCGGGCGATGAGATGAACGCCGCGCCCGTCTCGCCCTGGCGGCTGCTTGCGGGCGCCAAGGCGGTCTACACGGTCAGCTCGCAGCTCGGCTATGAGGCGATGCTGGCAGGCCACCGCCCTCGCCTTTTCGGCCAGCCCTTCTATGCCGGCTGGGGCCTCAGCGATGACGAGGCAGCACCCGCCCGGCGCGGGCGCGCAACGCTCGAGGACTTGTTCGCGGCATCGCATCTTCTCGCCCCGATCTGGTATGATCCCTGCGCCGGCCGGCTGACAGATTTCGAAGGCGCGCTGCGCCAGCTTGAGGCCGAGATAAAGGCGTGGCGGCAGGACCGGAACGGCCATCTGGCCTACGGGATGCGGCTCTGGAAGCGGGGGGCCATCGCGCGCAGCTTCGGTCATGGCGGGCGGGTGCGATTCACGAGCGATCCCGCCGCCCCGGCCAGCCTTGCTTGGGCCGGCCGCGCGGGTGATCTGGCTGCGCCGCCGCGTCTGCGGGTCGAGGACGGCTTTATCCGCTCGCGCGGGCTCGGGGCCGATCTGATCCCGCCCCTGTCGCTCGTCGCCGATGATCTCGGGATTTACTACGACCCTGCCCGCCCCTCGAGGCTCGAGGCGTTGATCGCGGCGCCTCTTGAGCCCTCCGCGCGCGCGCGCGCCGAGGCGCTTGTCGCGCAGCTGATCGCAGCGAAGGTCAGCAAATATAATCTGAGCGCGGACGCGTTTCGTCTGCCGCCCCGCGACGGGCGGCTGCGGATCTTGGTCCCCGGTCAGGTCGCGGACGATGCCTCGATCCGGCTCGGCGCCACCGGGCAAGAACGTAGCGACGCCGCGCTTCTGGCCCGCACGCGGCGCGAAAATCCGGGCGCTTTCATCATCTATAAACCACATCCCGATGTAGAGGCTGGATTGCGCCCCCGCCCGCTCGGCCCGGCCGAGACCGCCCCCGCCGACCTGATCGCCGCGCGCGCCGATCCGCTGGCGCTCCTGACCGAGGTCGATGAGGTCTGGACACTGACCTCGACGCTCGGCTTCGAGGCGCTGCTGCGCGGGGTGCGCGTGACGACGCTCGGCGCGCCGTTTTATGCGGGCTGGGGCCTCACGCGCGATCTCGCAGCGCCCCCCGCGCGGAGGCAGGCGCGGCCCGACCTCATCGCCCTCGCCCATGCCGCACTGATCGAATATCCGCGCTATTTCGACCCGGAGGCGAGCCTGCCCTGCCCGCCCGAACGCGCGATCGAGCTGCTTGCGATCGGGGCGATCTCGACGCAGCGGAGGCTCCGCGCCTTGGCCAAGCTCCAAGGCGCGCTCGCCGGGCAAAGCTGGCTCTGGCGGCGTTAGTTGGCGCGCCTGAGACCGTGGCGGAACTGGCCCGCGCCGATCTGGCGCACCGATAGGAGATCGAAACGCAGCAGCGGCGGCTGGGTGTTTTGGCTAAGTTAAAGGCGCGCTTTCTGGGCAAAGCTGGCTCGGCCGGCGCCAGTGCTGGGGGCGTTCCGCGCCAATCTGCCGCAGCGATAGAAGATCGACGCTCGGCGGGCGTTGCGCTCTTTGGGCAGGCTGCACGCTGCTCTCGCTGGGCCAAGCTGGCTGTGACGCCGCTAACTCGCACGCCTGCGCCAATCCTCTACGTGATCCGCGCCGATAAAATATCGATGCGCCGCAGCGACGCCGGCGCGTTGTGGCGAGGCTGCGAGGCCCGCTCGACAGGGAAAGCTGGCTCGGCCCGCTTAGCTCTCACGCCGGCGCCAGTGCTGGGGGCGTTCCGCGCCGATCTGGCGCAACGATAGAAGATCGAAGCTCGGGTGGCGTTGCGCTCTTTGGGCAGGTTGCACGGTGCTCGCGCGGGGAAAGGCTGCCTCTGGCGGCGCTATCTCGCGCGGCTACACCAATTCTAGACGCGATCACCGGCGATAAAAGATCGATGCGCGGCAGCGGGTGCTGCTCGTTATGGCCAAGCTGCAAGGCACACTCGCCCGGGAAAGCTGGGTTTAGGCGACGCTATTGGTCCGCCTAATCCAGTGCTGGAAATGATCCCCGCCGATCCGGCGCGCAGATAAAAGATCGAAGCGCGGCAGATTGGCCAGAACCTCGACGCCAAGCGCGCCGAGCGCCGCTCGTCCGTCCGCCCCGATGAGCAGGCCGGCGCTGTAAATCGCCAGCTCATCGACGAGATCGGCGCGCATGACGCTTGCGGCCAGAACGCCGCCGCCCTCGCATAAAACGCGGGTCAGCCCGCGCGCGCCGAGCTCTGCCGTGATGGCGCCGGGATCGCCCTCCATCTGCCAGAGCGGGCCGAAATCGCGCCCTTCGGGCGGCAAATCGGGCAGCTTGCTGCGCGAGACCACGACGCGCACCGGCTGGCGGACCGAGCCGAAGCCGCGCACGTTCAGGCTCGGGCGGTCGGCACGGGCGGTGCCGCCGCCGACCATGATCGCGTCATGGCTCAGCCGCAGCGCGTGGACGTGGCGGCGCGCCTCGGGGCCGGTGATCCACTGGCTTTCGCCGGCCTCAGTCGCGATCTTGCCGTCGAGGCTGAGGGCAAGTTTGAGCGTCACCATCGGCCGCCCGCGCGTGATGCGGCTGATAAA
>JAUNRZ010000166.1:0-1638 GCA_030539455.1 Paracoccus sp. (in: a-proteobacteria)
TCGATTTCCGGTCAGCCGGTTGTCTTTCATGAATCGATCCAGCATCGCCTGCTGCCTGCGTTCACCTCCAGCCTGCACAAGGCGCCGGCAAATCTCAACTGCCGCGCGGCTTTACAGATGATGTCCCGGCGCCCCTTGACGCGCCCATGCGGCGTCTGAACATCATGCCCGCATACAGGGCGTTCGTTGAGACGGGGGATGAAAAGATGAGCCGAGACGATGCAATCAGCCGCGCCGAGGCGCATTTCGACAGCGGCGGCTTGCGCGAAACGCTCGCCCGCCGGATCGCGATCCCGACCGAGAGCCAGAACCCCGAGCGCGGCGAAGCGCTTCAAAGCTACCTCGCGGATGAAATCCTGCCAGAGCTGGAATCGATGGGTTTTACCGGCCGGATCGTCACCCGCGCCCCCGCGCGCGGCCCCTTCCTGATCGCCGAGCGTCATGAGGCGGACGATCTGCCCACGATCCTCGGCTACGGCCACGGCGATGTCACGCGCGGGCAGGAAGGGCGTTGGAAAGACGGGCTCTCGCCGTGGGAGCTGACCGAGAAGGACGGGCTCTGGTATGGGCGGGGCATCGCCGACAACAAGGGTCAGCACACGGTCAACATCGCCGCGATGCGCGCGGTGCTCGAGACGCGCGGGCATCTGGGGTTCAACGCGAAATACATCATCGAGACGGGAGAGGAGACCGGCTCGCCCGGCCTGCGCGAGTTGATCGCCGATGAGGCGGCGGCGCTGTCGGCGGATCTGCTGATCGCCTCGGACGGGCCGCGCCTGAACATCGCGCGGCCGACGATGTTCATGGGTGCGCGGGGCGGGGTCAGCTTCGATCTGACCATCGAGACGCGCGAGGGCGGCCACCATTCGGGCAATTGGGGCGGGCTGCTGTCGAACCCCGCGATCCAGCTTGCCCACGCCATCGCATCGCTTGTCGGCCCGCAGGGGCGCATTCTCGTCCCCGGTCTCGTCCCGGACGAGATCCCGGCCTCGATGCGCCGCGCGCTTGCGGATTGCCCGGTCGAGCCGCAGGAGGGTGATCCCGAGATCGACCCCGATTGGGGCGAGCCGGGGCTGAGCGCGGCCGAGAAGGTCTTTGGCTGGTGCAATCTCGAGGTGCTGGCCTTCGAGGCCGGCGATCCGGCGGCGCCCGTCAACGCCATCCCGGGCCGCGCCTTCGCGCGGATGCAGCTTCGCTTCGTGGTCGGGATCGACCCGCTGGAGGTGGTCCCGGCGGTCGAGCGCCACTTGGACGCGGCCGGCTTCGGCTACGTCAAGGTGACGCCCGCGCGCGACGAGATGTTCCGCGCAACGCGGCTTGATCCCGATGATGACTGGGTGCGCTTTGCCGCAGCCTCGCTTGAGCGGACGATGGGCCGCGCGCCGGCGATCCTGCCCAATCTTGGCGGCTCGCTCCCCAATGACGCCTTTGCCGATATTCTCGGGCTGCGCACGATCTGGGTGCCGCACTCCTATCCGAGCTGCTCGCAGCACGCCCCGAACGAACATCTGCCGCCGGCGCTGCTGCGCGAGGGGCTGGCGATGATGGCCGGGCTTTACTGGGACATCGGGGCGGGCGATACGCCGGAGCTCTGAGCGCGCGTGCCGCAGCGGGGAAGGGGCGAGCTTCCTCGCCTCC
>JAUNRZ010000166.1:1738-4127 GCA_030539455.1 Paracoccus sp. (in: a-proteobacteria)
CCCTCGTCATGCCACAGCGTCAGGCTCTGCTCGCGCATATATTGCTGGAGATAATACGGCCCCAGCCCGCCTTTCGACGTCACGCCAGAGCCTTTCCAGCCGCAGAACGTCTGGATGCCCGGCCATGCGCCCGTTGTCGCCCCGCTCGCGCGGTTGGCGTACAGCGCACCGGCCTCGGCGCGCTCGGTGAAAAGCTCGAGATCGGCCTTCTCGCGCGTGTAGATTCCGGCCGTCAGCCCGTAATCGACCGCATTCCCGTCCGCGATCGCGTCCTGAAGCGTCTCATAGCGCTGGATGGTGACGAAGGGCAGGAACAGCTCGTCCTTGTGCAGCCGGTGGCCCGTGGGCAGATCCGTCACGATGGTCGGCGCGACGAAACTGCCATGCGACAGCGCGCCCTCGGTCAGGCGCGTGCCGCCATAGGCGATGGCGCCGTCGCGGCGTGCTTCTTCGGCGGCCTTCTCGAACCGGGCAACGGCGGCCTCGTCAATCACCGGCCCCATGAACACATCCGCGTCGGCCGGATCGCCGATGCGGATCGCCTTCGCGCGTGCGATCACTTTCTCGAGAAACGCGTCGTAAACCCTTGCAGCAACATAGACTTTCGAGCCGGCCGAGCATTTCTGCCCCTGTAGCCCGAAGGCCGAGCGCATCACCCCCTGCGCCGCCACCTCAAGATCGGCGCTTTGCGTGACATAGGTGGGGTTCTTGCCGCCCATTTCCGCGATGACCGGGCGGTTATGGCGCCCCGCGGCGACATCGCGCAAAATCCCCATCCCGACCTCATGGCTGCCGGTGAAGGCGACCGCGTCGATCTCGGCGTGGCCGGCAAGGGTGCGCCCGGTGCTGGCATCGCCCGTCACCATGTTGAACACACCGTCCGGCAGCCCGGCCTCGACCGCCGCGTCAGCCAGGAGCGCGCCCGTCAGGGCGGCGGCGTCGCTTGGCTTGTAGACCACCGTATTGCCGGCAATCATCGCCGCCGAGGCCATGTTGACCGAGAGCGCCAGCGGGAAATTGAACGGCGCGATCACCGCAACAACGCCCAGCGGGCGGAGCCGGTCGAGCGTCTCTTCATTCTCGAACGCGCGCGCCATCTTGCGGATGAAGCCGTTATTCTCCTCTATCTGATCGCAATAATATCGGGCCAGATCAACGGCTTCCTCGGCCTCTCCGATCGCCTCCATCCGCGATTTGCCGACCTCGTAGAGGCAGGCGGCGGCCAGCTCATATTTGCGCGCGTCCAGCACATCGGCAAAGCGCCGGACGGCCTGCACGCGGTCCTGCCAGGGCAGCCCGGCCCAGCCCGGCGCGGCGGCCTTTGCGGCGTCGATCGCGCGGGTCACGAGCGCCTCATCCGCGATCCCGTAGCGGCAGATCGTGACGCGGTGATCGACCGGGCTATTCGCTTCGGCCTCGGCCCCGCCCTGGACCTTCGCGCCGCCGATCAGATGATCGCGCCGCTGCCCGAGCACGTTCTTCCGAACGTCTTCAAGCACCTTGTCGAAATGGGCGTGGACGGCGGAAAAATCGGCGTTGATGTTGGAATAGGTCACGCGCGGCAGGCTCATGCTTTCTCCTCCGGTCTGATTTTGCTGCGGCAAGAGCCTAGCCGCAGGGGGCGGCGCGCGGCAAGGGCGCTGCGTGCGGTTGCGGTTCGGGCGAGAAACGGCAAGATGGGCCGCGCCGCTTTTGAGAAAAGGACCGCGCCCATGCAAACCCCTATCCTGACCCACGAAAACGCCGCTTCAAAGCTGGACTGGCCGGGCGCGGTCGAGGCGATCAGGCGCGGGCATTCGCTGCCGAAAGCCGAGGTCGCCGATGTGTTTCTCGGCCCGTCCGAGGCGGTGATGCTCAGCCGCTCGGCCTATATCGAGGGGCTGGGCTACGGGACGAAATCCGTGACCGTGCTCGAGGCGAATGCGGCGCGCGGGCTGCCGACAGTGCAGGGCGCGATGCTGGTTTTCGACGCCGACGGCGGCGGGCTGAGCGCGATCGTCGCGAGCAAGCTGATCACCGAATACAAGACCGCCGCCGATTCCGTCCTTGGCGCGCAGCTTCTGGCGAGGAAGGACAGCACGCATCTGCTGATCGTCGGCGGCGGCACGGTCGCGGCGAGCCTGATCCGCGCCTATCCCGCCGTGCTGCCGGGGATCGAGCGCATCTCGGTCTGGACGCGCCGCCCCGAGCAGGCCGAGGCCCTGATCGACGCTGCCGGCGCGGACGGCCCGGAGCTATCTGTCGCGCGCGATCTGCAAGAAGCGGTAGGCCAGGCCGACATCATCTCGACCGCCACGATGGCGCGCGCGCCGGTCATTCTTGGCGACTGGGTCCGCCCCGGCACGCATGTCGATCTGATCGGCGCGTTCAAGGCCGATATGCGCGAGGC
>JAUNRZ010000167.1 GCA_030539455.1 Paracoccus sp. (in: a-proteobacteria)
TTTTGCGCAGCCTCGCGCTGTGGGACAAGCGCGATGCGGCGACGCGCGAATTGTCTGGCGGGATGAAGCGCCGCGTGCTGATCGCCAAGGCGCTTTCGCACCGGCCGAAGGTGCTGTTTCTCGACGAGCCGACCGCCGGCGTCGATGTCGCCCTGCGGCGCGAGATGTGGCAGGTGGTCGACCAGCTCCGCCGCGACGGGGTGACGATCATCCTCACGACGCATTACCTCGAGGAAGCCGAGGAGATGGCCGACCGCATCGGCGTCATCAATCGGGGCGAGCTGTTGCTGATGAAGCCGACCGCCGAGCTGATGGGAGAGTTCGGGCGCAAGCGCCTCTCGATCCAGCTTGATGACGCCCTTCCCGCTTTGCCGACGGGTCTCGAGGGGCGGGGACTCACGCTGGGCGAGGACGGGCGCAGCCTGCGCTACGAATACGACACGCGGGCCGAGCGGACGGGAATCGCGCGGCTTCTGGCCGATCTTTCCGCGCTTGGGCTTTCTGTGCGCGACGTCGAAACCAAGCAGTCGAGCCTTGAAGAGGTGTTCATGGCCCTTCTTGACGAGGCCCCCGCCGAGGAGCGCGCGCAATGAATGTCTACGCCATCCGCACGATTTTCCATCAGGAAATGACCCGGTTTTTCCGCACGATCTGGCAATCTCTCGCCTCGCCGGTCCTGTCCACGATCCTTTATTTCGTGGTGTTCGGCGCCGCGCTTGGCGCGCGCATCCAGTCGGTCGAGGGCGTCGATTACGCCGCCTTCATCGTGCCGGGCCTGATGATGCTGACCGTGCTGCAACAAAGCGTCACCAATGGCGCGTTCGGCATTTACTTCCCGAAATTCTCGGGCACGATCTATGAATATCTGGTCGCGCCGGCAAGCTGGGTCGAGGTCACGATCGGCTTTGTGGGCGCTGCGGTTACGAAATCGGTGCTGATCGCTCTGGTCATCCTTGTGACCTCGTTCTTCTTCGTCGGCGTCAATATCGCGCACCCGTTCTGGATGATCGCGTTTCTGGTGCTGACCGCCACCGCCTTCTCGCTTCTTGGCTTCATCGTCGGGCTGTGGGCCAAGAATTTCGAGCAGCTCAACATTGTCCCGATGATGGTCATCATGCCGCTCGTGTTTCTGGGCGGGGCGTTCTACTCGGCCTCGATGCTGCCCCCGTTCTGGGAGGGCGTCGCGAAGATGAACCCGGTGCTTTACCTCGTCTCGGGCTTTCGGTGGTCGTTCTTTGGGCTTGCCGATGTGCCGGTGGGGCTGTCGCTGTTCGCGGTCACGCTGATGATCGCGGTGTGCCTGACGATCATCTGGCGGATTTTCGTGACCGGCTGGCGGCTGCGCGACTAGCTGCGGCAGAGCCGCGTGCGCGGGTCCAGCCGGACATATTCGCGCGCCGAAATGCGCTGCATCTCGAGCGAGCGGCTCCATTCGTTGAACCACCGCGTGCGGATCCCGCCCCGGTAATACTGGCCCATCATCTGATCGACGCCGGGCGCGATGATGTTCGTGCCGGCGATGCGCGGGGCGTGAAAGCCGACCGTCGCGCCGGGGCCAAGGCAGGCATTGGGCAGCGTGATGTAGATCGTGCAGGCCGAGCGGCAATAGCCGCGAATCTCGACCGGGCGGCCCGAGCTTGCCAGCTCTTCGCGCCGCTGCATCGCGGACAGCACATGGCCGCCCCGGTCGTCGCGGATCACGATCGGCGCGGCGCTGCGCGGCGCGGCAGCGCGTTGCGACGCTGCCCTCGGTGGCTGGGCGCGGGGCGTCTGGGGACGGGCAGGCTGGGCGCGGGCGGGTTGCTGCACTGAGGGCGCGCCGGGCGGGCCCGGCACGGGCTCGATCGTCAGGCAGGCCGACAGCGCGAAAAGCACGGGCAGCGCGGCGAGGCGAAGCAGGGTAGGGCGTAGGGCGCGTATCATGGCGCGAGATTGCGCGTCCCGCCCGCCCCGCGCAAGTGAAATTGCCGCGATGGGCGTCAGCGAAACATCCCCGCGCGCAGCACGATTCCGTGTTCAAGCCAGGCTTTCATCGCCGCCAGCATATAGGCCCAGCCCATCGCGTTGCCCTGCGCCGCGCGAAGGCTGGCCGGGCTCGGCGCCCAGCCCGATTCGCTGACCTCGATCCGCGTGCGCGCCCCCGAATCGGCGGGGATGAAGCGGAACGTCACCTCGGTCGCGGCTTGATCTGCGCCGGGCGGCGAGGGCCAGCGGAACACGATCAGCGAGGGACGCTCGGCCCGCAGCACCTCGACCTCAAACGGGCCGGGGAAATCGGCGAACTCCCACGTCACCTTTGCGCCGGGGGCCATCTCGCCCGACGCGCCCCCGGTGGTGAAATGCGCGGCAAGCTGAGCGGGATCGGCCACGGCGTCATAGGCGCGCTCGGGCGGCACCGGCATGTAGCCGAACACGTTCACCGTCAGATCGTCCGAGGTGATGTTCATCGCGCGGCCTGATACGGGCTGAAGCCGGCCGAGGCGGCGGCTTGCGTTTGCGTCTCGGGGATCGTGAAAATCCCGATCCGCCCGTCAGGCGCGCCGCAAAGCGCGATGCGCATCATCCCGTCATCGCCGGCGCGCTTGTCCAGAATATCGACGCCGACGCCGCGCAGCTCGGCCGCGAGCGCCTCGAGCCGGCCTTCCTGCGGGTTGCATTGCGTGGTGCCGAAGGACTTGAACACGGTCGCGGTGCCCCGCACCATTCCATCATCGCAGGCCGCCATCAGCAGCGGCAAGCTCAGCACAGCAAGAAAACGGGTCATCTCGGGCCTCCTGATCGGGGGTTGCTTAGCCAAGGATAGGCACCGCCGGCGCGCGCGCAATGCACAACTCGGCGCTTAACAAGAACGTGCGCGCGCGATATATGGCGCAAATGCAGACCAACCCGCCCGATCTTCGCCCCGACCTCGCCCGCGCCCGCATCCCCGACGATCGGCGCGCGGGACAGCCGACTATCGGCATGGTCAGCCTCGGCTGCCCGAAAGCGCTTGTCGACAGCGAGCGGATCCTGACCCGCCTGCGCGCCGAGGGCTATGCGATCAGCCCCGATTACGCGGGCGCGGATGCGGTGATCGTGAACACGTGCGGGTTTCTCGACAGCGCGAAAGCCGAAAGCCTCGAGGCGATCGGCGAGGCTCTGGCCGAGAACGGTCGGGTGATCGTGACCGGCTGCCTCGGTGCCGAGCCGGACTATATCACCGGCGCGCATCCGAAGGTTCTGGCCGTGACCGGCCCCCATCAATACGAGCAGGTGCTGGACGCCGTCCACCAGGCGGTTCCGCCCAGCCCCGATCCGTTCATCGACCTGCTGCCGGCCTCGGGCGTCAGCCTGACGCCGCGCCATTACAGCTATCTGAAGATCTCCGAGGGCTGCAATCACCGCTGCAAATTCTGCATCATCCCCGATATGCGCGGCCGCCTTGTCAGCCGCCCCGCCCACGGTGTGATCCGCGAGGCCGAGCGGCTTGTCGAGGCCGGCGTGCGCGAGCTTCTGGTGATCTCGCAGGACACATCGGCTTACGGCGTCGATATCAAACACGCCGAGGCGGGGGGGCACCGCGCCCATATCACCGATCTCGCCCGCGATCTGGGCGGGCTTGGCGCGTGGGTGCGGCTCCATTACGTCTATCCCTACCCCCATGTGCGCGATCTGATCCCGCTGATGGCCGAGGGCTTGGTGCTGCCCTATCTCGACATCCCCTTCCAGCACGCGCACCCGGACACGCTGCGCCGCATGGCGCGGCCTGCCTCGGCGGCGCGGACGCTGGACGAGATCGCGGCGTGGCGGGCGGTGTGCCCCGATATCACCCTGCGCTCGACCTTCATCGTCGGCTATCCGGGCGAGACCGAGGCCGAGTTCCAGACGCTGCTGGACTGGATGGACGAGGCCCAGCTCGACCGCGTGGGCGCGTTTCAGTATGAGAACGTCGCGGGCGCGCGCGCCAATGATCTGCCAGACCACGTCCCGGGCGAGGTGAAGGCCGAGCGGTTCGATCGCTTCATGGCGAAGGCTCAGGCGATCTCGGCGGCCAAGCTGGCGGCGAAGATCGGGACGGAGCAAGAGGTCATCGTGGACAGCGTCGATGATGGCGCAGCGATCTGCCGCACCAAGGCCGACGCGCC
>JAUNRZ010000168.1 GCA_030539455.1 Paracoccus sp. (in: a-proteobacteria)
GATCCCGACGCCGCGCGGTTCATGTCGGTGGCGCGCAGCGGGCCGATGGCGCTTGCGATGCTGCAAGCCGACGCCGCGCTTGCGCCGACCCGCTATCAGGCCGAGAGCTTCCCGCCCGAGCTGCGGGGCAAGATCGCCGTGATCCATGACGGCATCGACACGGACGCGGTCGCGCCGGACCCTGCCGCCCGGCTGACGCTGCCGGACGGGACCGAGATCGCTGCGGGCGATGAGGTGCTGAGCTATGTCGGCCGCGGGCTCGAGCCCTATCGCGGCTTTCACGTCTTCATGCGCGCGCTGCCGGCGGTGTTGGCGGCGCGGCCGGATGCGCGCGTGGTGATCGTCGGCTCGGACCGGCCGAGCTATGGCGCGCCGCCTTCGGATGCGGAAAGCTGGAAGGCGAAGATGCTGGCCGAGCTCGGCGGCCGGCTCGATCTCTCGCGGGTGCATTTCACCGGCCATCTGCCGCCCCGCGATTACCGGCGCGTTCTGCAAATCGCGCGCGTTCACTGCTATCTGAGCTATCCCTTCGTTGCCTCGTGGTCCTTGGCCGAGGCGATGTCGGCGGGCGCCTTGATCGTCGCCTCGGACACCGAGCCGGTGCGCGAGTTCATCACAGATCGCGAGCATGGGATCCTCGTGCCGTTCTTCGACCGCGCGGCGCTTGAGGGCGTGTTGATCGGCGCGCTTTCGGGCGCCATTCCGCAAGCCGACCGGATGCGCGCCGCCGCGCGCGCGCGGATCGTCTCGCGCTATGATCTGCGCCGCATCTGCCTGCCGCGCATCATTGATTGGGTCGAGCGGAACGCCCCCCGGCAGCCATTCGCCGCACCCGGCCAAACGCAAATCGCCGCGTTGCCCCGCCCCGGTTTTCATGGCAAGAGAGATGACGAACAAGCAGCCGAGGCCGAGAATGGTTGATTACGCCGCCCGCCGCATGATGATGGTGGACACTCAGGTTCGCCCCAATGATGTCACGAAACTGCCGGTGATTGAGGCGATGCTGCACACCCCGCGCGAGACGTTCCTGCCCGAAGCGCAGCGCGAGCTGGCCTATCTGGGCGAGAATGTCCCGCTCGGGCCGGGGCGGGTGATGCTCGAGCCGCGCAGTATCGGCAAGCTGCTCGATGCGCTGAATGTCCAGCCGGGCGATCTGGTGCTCGATATCGGCTGCGGCTATGGCTATTCCTCTGCCCTGCTCGCGCGGATGGCGGCGGCTGTGGTCGCGGTCGAGGACGCGCCCGATCTCGCCGATGCGGCCGAGGCGAATCTGGCGGCGGTGGGGGCGCATGGCGCGGTCGTAACGAGCGGGCCGCTGCTGGACGGCGCGGCGGCCCAGGCGCCTTATGACGTGATCGTGATCTCGGGCGGCGCGGTTGCCGAGATCCCTCAGGCGCTGACCGCCCAGCTTCGCGAGGGCGGGCGGATCGGCGCGATCTTCATGGAGGGCAGGCTCGGCGCCGCCCGGATCGGCCATATGGTGGGCGGCACGGTCAGTTGGCGCTTTGCCTTCAACGCCTCGGCCCCGCTTCTGCCCGGTTTTGAACGCGAAAAGGGTTTTGCGCTGTAAGCCATGCGCGGAGATGTGATGTTATGACGATCTGGACACGCCTGCGGGATATGGCGGTTTTGGGCGCGGTGGCGATCGGGCTTGGCGCGGCGGGGCCGGCGGGGGCGCAATCGCTCGGCGATGCGCTTGTTTCGGCCTATCGCCACTCGGCGCTGCTGGACCAGAACCGGGCGGTGCTGCGCGCCTCGGACGAGGATGTCGCCTCGGCGATGACGCGCCTGCGCCCGGTCATCAACTGGTCGCTCGGCCATCAGTTCCAATACACGACCGTGACCGAGGAATGGCGCCGGACCAGCTCTGCCACGCTGAGCGCGCAGATGACGCTGTTCGACTGGGGCCGCACGCAGCTTGCCGTCGATATGGCCAAGGAAAGCGTCATGGCGACGCGGTTCCAGCTTTTGTCGGTGGAACAGGACGTGCTGCTTTCGGCGGTGCGCGCGTTCATGGATGTGCGCTCGGCGACGCAGCAGGTCTCGCTCCAGCAGGCATCGCTGCGCGTCATCGGCGAGGAAGAGCAGGCCGCGCGGGTCCGTTTCGAGGTCGGTGAGATCACCTCGACCGATGTGACCATTGCCGGCGCACGGATGGCCGGCGCGCGGGCGGCTTTGTCGGCCGCCGAGGGCCAGCTTGAGATCGCGCGCGAGGCTTATGCCGGCGCCGTGGGGGCGCGCCCCGGCGCGCTGGCGGAGCCGCCACCCTTGCCGCAGCGCCCCGGCTCGCTCGAGGCCGCGCAGCGGACCGCGCAGCAAAACCACCCCGCCGTTCTTCAGGCGCAGCGTCAGGTCGCAGGCGCCGAGCTGGCCGTCGCCGCCGCTGCGGCCGAGCGCAATCCGACCCTGAACGCGCAGGCCGGCCTTTCGCTTCAGAACAGCCCCAACCCCGGCGGCGGGTATGGCACGGCGGGCGGCGCGCAGGTCGGGATCGAGCTTTCGCAGACGCTTTACGGCGGCGGGCGGATCGCTTCGGGCCATCGACAGGCGATGGCGCAGCGCGATGCGGCGCGCTCGGCGCTGCTGAACGGCTCGCGGCAGGTGGCGCAGGCGGTGGCGAATGCGTGGACGAATATCGACGTGACGAACGCGCAGATTCGCGCGATCCAGCAGCAGATCGAGGCCGCGCGGCAGGCTTATGCGGGCGTTCGCGAAGAGGCGCAGCTTGGCGCGCGAACCACGCTCGACGTGCTGGATGCCGAGCAATCGCTGCTTTCGGCGCAGGCGGATCTGATCTCGATGGAAGCTTCGCTCCAATTAGCACATTATCAACTTTTGGCTGCTATGGGTTTGTTGACGGTAGAACATCTTCAACTGGGAATCCCGACCTATGATCCATCGGCCAACTACAACGCGGTGCAGGGCGCACCTCATACAAGCAGCACGCAGGGCGAAAGCCTCGACCGCGTGCTCGACCGCCTCAGGCGCTGAACGCGCGCGGCTTTGCGGGGCGCGCGATGTCTAATCCGCGCGCCGCGACCGCCGCGCAGGCGGGTTATTCCGGGCCGGGCAATGTGCAGGCCGCAAGCCACGACAATATCGGCGACGTGCTGGCCTCGATTCGCGAATTGATCGCGCAGGAAGACGGGCTCCCTGATTTCGCCTCCCCCGCCTGCCGGGCGGATTCGCGCGGCAATCTGCGCAGCACCGCGCCGCTTGGCCCGTCGGCCGAACGCATCAGGGGCGTGATCGACCGCGAACTCTCCGGGCTGGAAGATGCCGCCGGACCCGCGCCGCTGAGGCTCGCCGAAGACGCGATGGTCAGCGGGGGGAAAGATGCGGCGAAGGCCGCGACAACTTCGCTTGCGACGGCCCCGATCGAACTGCCACAGCCCGAAGCGGCTGCGCCCACCCAGCCCGAAGCGGCTGCGATGACCAATCATGAGGACGATATGAACATCACTGAACTCAAACCCGTTGCCGAACTGGCGTCTCCCGATTTCGATCTTTTCGCGTCCGAAACGGGCGAGGATGATCTGCCGCAGGATGGCAGCGCGCTGCGCAGCCTCGTGCGCGACGTTCTGCAATCCGAGCTACAGGGTGAGCTTGGCGCGCGGATCAGCCGCAATCTCCGCCGCGCCGTGCGGCAGGAGGTCGCCGCGTCTATCTCGGCCGGGCTGCGGGCTTAACGAGAGCGGAGGGCCGGGCGGGGCGATCGGGTGATCCCCTGCCCGGCTCGGCGCCAGAACCCGCAGCGTAGTAGGCGGGAGGCCCCGGCGTCGATATTGGCCGGGCTGTGGGTTTGACGCGGGCGGTTGCAAGCCGTGGGTAAGCGCGTGATTGCGCCGCCCGGCCTCGCACCAGACCACGCTCTCCGATCGCTCCGCCCGATGCGGCTCTACGATCCCGGTATCCGATCGCTCCTCACGAACCCACTCTGCGCCCTTAATTCTCGCCCCGCGGCGTCTGTCAGCCCAGATAATCCTCAGGGTTCAGGCTGTCATAACCGCGGCGGACCTCGAAATGGAGCGTGCCGCTCGCGCCGCTCGTGCCGAGCGCCTGACCCGCGCTCACCTGCGCGCCGCGCGCCACGC
>JAUNRZ010000027.1:0-5829 GCA_030539455.1 Paracoccus sp. (in: a-proteobacteria)
GCGAAGAGGCGGCGGGGCGCGCGAAAATCGGCACGACCGGGCGCGGGATCGGCCCCGCATATGAGGACAAGGTCGGGCGCCGCGCGATCCGTCTGGCCGATCTTGGCGATGCCGAGACGCTGGATGCGCGGCTCGACCGGCTGCTCGCCCATCACGACGCGCTGCGTCAGGGGCTCGGGGCCGAGCCGATCGACCGGGACGCGCTGCGCGCGGCGTTGACCGAGATCGCGCCGAAGCTGCTGCCCTACGCGCAGCCGGTCTGGAAAGAGCTGAACGAGGCGCGCCGCGCCGGCAAGCGCATCCTTTTCGAGGGCGCGCAGGGCTCGCTTCTCGATATCGACTTCGGCACCTATCCTTACGTGACCTCGTCCACCACGATGTCGGGGATGGCGGCCAGCGGGACCGGCCTCGGCCCCTCTGCTATCGGCTTCGTTCTGGGCATCGTCAAGGCCTACACGACCCGCGTCGGCGAGGGCCCGTTCCCGACCGAGCTGAACGACGCCGACGGCCAGCGTCTGGGCGAGCGCGGCCATGAATTCGGCACCGTCACCGGCCGCAAGCGCCGCTGCGGGTGGTTCGATGCAGTGCTCGTGCGCCAGACCTGCGCCATCTCGGGGGTGAACGGGATCGCTTTGACCAAGCTCGATGTGCTGGACGGGTTCGAGACGCTGAAGATCTGCATCGGCTACGAGATCGACGGGCAGCGCTATGATTACCTGCCGACCGCCGCCGCGCTTCAGGCGAAGGTGGTGCCGATCTATGAAGAAATGCCGGGCTGGTCGCAATCGACCGCCGGGGCGCGAAGCTGGGCCGATCTGCCGGCCGAGGCGATCAAATATGTGCGCCGCATCGAAGAGCTGATCCAGTGCCCGGTCGCGCTGCTGTCGACCTCGCCCGAGCGCGACGACACGATCCTCGTCACCGACCCGTTCGCGGATTGATGAACAAGCGCATCCAGAAACGGCTGGCCATTCTGGTCCTGCTGGTCGCCATGCCGCTTTATATCGCGGCGGCGTGGTGGCTTTTGACATGGATCGATGACCGCTTCGGGCGGCCGCATATCATCGTGGAATTGCTGATCTATATCGTGGCGGGGATCATCTGGATCGTGCCGTTCCGCCGCATCTTCCGCGGTGTCGGGCACGGCGAATGATCCGCTCGGCGGGCGGCGTCACACTTGTCGGCGGCGGCGCGCTGCGCGCCGAGACGCTTGAGCGCGCAACCCGCCGCGCGCCGATGCTGATCGCCGCCGATGGGGGCGCGGACCGCGCCCTGGCGCTTAGCCGCACGCCCGAATGGGCGGTGGGCGATTTCGACAGTATAACGGACGATGCGCGCGCGGCGATCGGCGAGGGGCGTCTGATCCACATCGCCGAACAGGACAGCACCGATTTCGACAAGGCGCTGCGCCATATCGAGGCGCCTTTCGTGATCGGGGTCGGCTTTGGCGGCGCGCGGATGGATCACGCGATGGCCGCGATGAACGTCATCGCCCGGCGCCGCGTCCCGCCTTGCGTTCTGCTCAGCACCGATGACGTGATCTTCCGCGCGCCGGGACGTTTCTCGCTCGATCTGCCGGACGGTGCGCGGCTGTCGCTTTTCCCGATGGGCCCCGCGCGGGGGCGAAGCAACGGGCTCCGCTGGCCGATCGACGGGATCGAGTTCGCGCCGGGCGACGTCATCGGCACGTCGAACATGGCGCTTGGCCCGGCCCGGCTCGAGATCGAGGGCCAAATGCTGGTGTTTCTCGACCCCGCCTATCTGGACGCGGCGCTGTCTGCGATCACCGCCTAGGCGCCCCAGACACGGCGCAGCAGATCCAGCCAGTTCCGCGAGGCGATCCTTTCCACAAGCGCCTCGCCATAGCCATGTGCTCGCATCGCCTCGATCAGACGCGGCAGCGCCGCCGCATCGGGCAGATCGCGCGGCATCAACGCGCCGTCGAAATCCGAGCCGAACGCAACCCCCGATTCGCCAAGCTTTTCCAGCAGGTGATCGAGCATCCGCAGATAGGGGTCAAACCCCTCGAACGGCTCACGCCTCCCATCCTCGCGCGTAAAGCCCGAGGCGAAGTTCAGCCCCACCACGCCGCCGCTCGCCGCGATCATCTCAAGCTGCGCGTCGGTCAGGTTGCGGCTTGACTGGCTGACCGCGTGCGCGCCCGAATGGGTGCTGACAAGCGGCGCTTTGCTGATCTTCGCGACATCGCGCATCCCGGCCTCGTTCAGATGCGCCAGATCGACAAGGATGCGCAGCCGGTCGCATTCGGCGATCAGCTCGCGCCCGCGCCCGGTCAGGCCCGGCCCGGTATCGGGGCTCGAGGGGAAGGCGAAGGGCACGCCATGCCCGTAATCGGTCGGCCGCGACCAGACCGGCCCGAGCGAGCGCAGCCCCATCCCGTGCCAAAGCGCCAGATCATCGAGGCTGCTGACCGGCTCGGCCCCCTCCATATGAAGGATCGCGGCGATGCGGCCCGCCTGTTGCGCGGCCTCGATCTCGGCGACAGAGGTGCAGACCGAAAGCGTGCCCGTCGCCTCGATCCGGCGCAGCGCGGCGGTCAGGCGGAAGGCATGGGCGATCGCGGCGGTGTAGGGCACCTGCGCATCAAGCTTGATGTCATAGGGCGGGTTTTCCTGCATCAGCTTTTGCGCGGCGCGGTCCGCCTGATCCTCGGACGGCACCCAAAGCGCGAAGAACCCGCCGAAAATCCCCCCCGCCTTGAGGCGCGGCAGGTCGATATGGCCGGTCCCGTCCCCCTCGAGCCAGATCTGCTCGGCATCGCCCTGAAGCAGCCTTTGCAGAAAATCGTTATGCCCGTCGAAAACCGCGACCATGCCCGCCCCCCTTGATTGCGCCGGCTAATTGCCACCCCGCGCGCGGCGCAGCAAGGGGCTTTGCGCTTGACGCCAAGCTCTGGCACGATGGGATTGCCCGCAATGGCGGCCAGACAAAGGAGCAAGCCATGCCCGAAATCAGCGAGACATTCACCGGCCAGACGGTCATCTGCACCTTCGACGTAACGCCCGGAACAGCGGAGGATCTTGTCGAGGCGCTGCGCTCGGCCTGGGACGATGTCGTCACGCGCCATCCCGGCTTTCTGGGCGGCGCGATTCATATGAACGACGCGCAGACCCGGGTGGCGAGCTATTCGCAATGGAAGGCCCGCAGCGATTATCAGGAGATGCTCCGCAGCCCCGAGATGCGCGCGCGCAGCCGCATCATCCACGGCTTCGCCCGCAGCTTCGAGCCGGTGATGTATGAGGTCGTCGCCAGCTACGACTGAACGCGGATTGCTGCGGGTGCGAAATAATGAGTGCATCGGGTTTTGCGCCGCGCTAGGCTGGCGCTCGTAGCCGATAAAGGGAGCGTCATGGCAGGCCGCATCATCACCATTGCCCAGCAAAAGGGCGGCTCGGGCAAGACCACGCTGGCGGTCAACCTCTCGACCGATCTGCGCGCGCGGGGCTACTCGGTCGCGCTTGTCGACACCGACCCGCAAGGTAGTCTCGGCCGGTGGTATATGGAGCGGATCGAGCGCTCGGGCGAGGATGAGGCGCTTGAATTTTCGACATCCTCGGCCTGGGGCGTCTCCTATGAAAGCGAAAAGCTGAAGAAGCGCTTTGATTTCGTGGTGATCGACACGCCGCCCAAGATCGACAGCGATCTGCGCCCGGCGCTGCGGGCGGCCGATCTTGTCGTGATACCGGTCGCCTCGTCGCAGGTCGATCTGTGGGCAACCGAGGGTGTTCTGGATCTTGCCCGGCGCGAGAAGGCGCCGGTGCTGATCGTCCTGAACCGCACCCGCCCGAATACAAGGCTGGGCGCCGAGATCGCGGCCGGAGCAGGCGATCTGGGCGCGGAAATCGCGACCGCGCAGCTTGCGAACCGCGTGGCCTACGCCGAAACGCTGGGTGAGGGCAGGGGCGTGATCGAGCGTGCCGGCGCGCGCCCCGCGCAGGACGAGCTGCGCGCCCTGACCGACGAGATGCTCGCGATTCTCGCCTGACGGCCGCCTCCCGCGCGCACGCCTATCTCCGCCACGCGCCGATAACGCTTTTGTTTGCCGCCGATCCGTGCCATCCTGTGCAGGAATTTGAATATATCGGGAGGCAGCTATGAAAACCCAGATCGGTCTGTTGATCGCGGCCCTCGGGCTCGCATCACCCAGCCTTGCGGACGCCCCGCGCGTCGGCATCACCTCGGACATCGCCAGCGTGACGGTCGAGACGCCAGACGGCCCGGTGGAGATCTCGCGCGTACAGGACGAGGGCGCCACGCTTGGCGAGGACTGGTCGCAGATCGCCCGCGACTGCCCGCCCTTCTGCATCCAGCCGATGCAGCCCGCCGAGGGCACGCACACGATTGGCGAGCTGGAACTGCTCGACGCGCTTCAAGACCCCGATTTCATCGTGGTCGATAGCCGCACGCCCGACTGGTATGTGACCGGCACCATCCCCGGCTCGATCAACATCCCCTATTCCAACGCGGTCGAGATGATGGGCCAGCTTGGCTGCGAGCCCGATTTCGACGGGATGTTCGATTGCGAAGAGGCGAAAAAGACCGTGCTTTTCTGCAACGGGCTGTGGTGCGGCCAATCGCCGACCGCGATGCGCGCGATGATCAATGCGGGCTTTCCGGCCGACCGGCTTTATTATTATCGCGGCGGGATGCAAAGCTGGCGGCTTCTGGGGCTGACGGTGCGCGGCGGCGCGCAAGGCGATGCCGAGGCGGCGACCGAGGCCGAGCTTGCGCGCTCGAGCGCGGACTAAGCGGATCGGCAAAGCCCCGCCGGAAGCGTGAAGCTGGGGAAACTTTTGGCGGGTCAGTGTGTTGCGTCACAGGAGATGGCCCGGCCGCCCCTGCCCGGACGGCAAGGCCAGCCATAGCAAAAAGGGAAAACGAGATGTCCGTTCTTCGCATGACCAGCCTTGGGGTGCTTGCCGCCCCGTTCATCCTCGCCGCCTGCGAGCCGCTGCCGCCCGAAACCGTGGTGATCGTCCCCGAGCCGACCGCCGTGTGCATTGCCGATAACTATCAAGACCTTGTCGGCCAGCGGAGCCCCGCGATCTCGCTGCCGCATGGGACGGTCTACCGTCAGTATCGCACGGGCGAGCCGGTGACGATGGACCACAACCCGGCCCGTCTGAACTTTGAATATGACCGGACCGGCACTCTGGTTCGCGTCTCGTGCGGCTGATCGCAGCCAATCTCGCGGCGGCCACACTTCTTGTGGCCGCCTGCATCCCCGAGACCGCGCCCGATGATCAGCCGATCGGCGGCGGGCCGGGGCGCGGCGATGTCGTCTGCCGGCCCGGTATCGACGATGCGGGGCTGATCGGTCAGCGTGCCGACGCCGTGAGCCTGCCGCGCGGGATCAGCGTGCGCGTCGTCCCAGAGGGGATGATGGCCACGACTGATTACGTCGAGACGCGGATCACGCTCAGCACCGATCGCGGCGGGCGCATCATCGCCGCGAATTGCGGTTAATGCCGCGCGGCTCGCGGCCGCGCGCAAGACGACCGGATCAGTTGACATGCGCCTTGCCCGCTCCCCCCTCATGCTTGCGCCGCTTGCGGCCCTGATGCTCGCGTCCTGCGCCGAGCCGGGCTATCACTACCCGCGCACGCCCGTCGGCCCCGAGATTTGCGCGCAGGGCCCCTCCGCCACGCTCGCCGGGCGCAATGTCGGCGATTTTGCGTTCGCGCGCGGGATGGCGATGCGGCAGATCCAGCCGGGCGCGCGCGCCGAGGGGCCGGCAGTGCCAAACCGGCTGACGCTCCATGTCGACGACAAGGGCTGGATCACCCGCGCCTATTGCGGATAGGCGGG
>JAUNRZ010000027.1:5929-20414 GCA_030539455.1 Paracoccus sp. (in: a-proteobacteria)
ATTGCGGATAGGCGGGAATTTGCCCATCCTACCCGCGACTTGGCGGGTTTTCGCGCGTGACGCCGCGTCGGATGGCGCTCGCGAAACCGTGTCGTTTCCCTCGAGCGTGGGCTGATCTACGCAAGGCTCAAGGGACAACTGATCTTTCGGGCTTTCATGACATTCTCGCTTCGCTCTGCTTTCGCCGCTAGCGCATTGCTGGCGCTTTCCGCCTGTGCCTCTGATGACCCGCAGGTTCTGAACCTCATCGAAGCCGCCCCCGCGGCCGAGCGGGCCGAGGCGCCGCCCGCGCTCCCCGCGATGCGTTGGGACAGCCGGCGCGGCTCGGATGCGTGGACCGAGGCGACGTTGCGCGCGCTCGACGCGCATGGCGCGACGATCATCTCGCGCGTGCCCTCCGATATCGCGACCTATTGCCCGGGCTATGCCTCGCAACCTCTCGAGGGGCGGCGCGCGTTCTGGGCCGGGCTGATGTCGGCCGTCGCGCGCCATGAAAGCACCTATAACCCGGCCGCACGGGGCGGGGGCGGCAAATGGCTGGGGCTGATGCAGATCGCGCCGGCGACGTGGCGCCATTACGGCTGCTCGGGCGAGATCATGAACGGCGCCGACAACATGTCCTGCGCGGTGCGGATCATGACGCGGCAGGTCGGGCGCGACAATGCCGTGGTGGGCGGGCGCGGCGCATGGCGCGGCGTGGCGCGCGACTGGGCGCCGTTCCGCAGCGCGTCCAAACGCGAGGACATTGCCGGCTGGACCCGCCAGCAAAGCTACTGCCAGCCCGCGTGAGAGGCGGGTTTCTTCTGCGCATAAATACTCCTGCCCGGACGGGCGCGGGCGGGCAGGGCGCAGGTTGATCAGCCGGGATTTGCCAGCCGCTCAGCCAGATAACGCTGAAAATTCTCGCCATCCGCATAGCCCTCGTCGCGCACCCATTCGAGGAGCGCCCGCGTCGTGCCGATCTCGAACGCGCCGGGCATGGTCGCAACCGACGCCTCGGCGGCGGTCTGGCCCTCGGGCACCTCTTCGGGCAGGAAGATCATGGTCGGCGTGAACATCGCGCGCCAACGCATCACCATATCCTTCTCGGCCAGTGTCTCGCCATCGAAATCCGTCACAGGTATGTCGCCGAACATATTGATCTGGATAACGAAATAATCCTCGTCCAGCAGGCGCGCGATATCCGGGTCGGGATAGACATTCTCGTGCATCCGCGTGCAGTAGATGCAGCCGCGCTGCTCGATCAGGATCAGCATCCGGCGGCCTTCGGCGTTGGCCTCGGCCAGATCCTCGCGCAGATCGAGGAAGGTCTCGCGCATCCACGGCGCCTTGTGAAGCCCGTCATCGCCCAGCACCGCGCCCATCGCGGGCAGGGCGAGCGCGGCAGTCATCGCGGCGGTCAGGATAGCGTTACGGATCGGTCTCATACGGAGGCTCCTTTCACTAGCGAACGGTCAGCGACCAGTCGAAATTCTCGATCATCCACTGGCCGATCGCGTTGACGGTGTTGGTGGCGATCAGGATCGCGAAGAGGATCAGCATGACGCCCATCGCCTTCTCGACATAGCCCAGATATTTGCGATTGCGCTGCGCCCAGCGAAGAAACGGCTTGGCGAAGAATGCGGCGATCACGAAGGGCGCGGTCATGCCAAGGCCGAACACCAGAAGCAGCGTGCCGCCCCGCCACAGATCGCCCGAGCCCGAGGCGACCATCAGGATCGCTGCAAGCGCAGGCCCGACGCAGGGCGTCCAGCCAAAGCCGAAAGCGAGCCCGACCGCGTAGGCGCCGATGATCGAGCTGGGCTTTGTCTCGGTCTCGATCCGCGCCTCGCGGTAGAGAAACCCGATCCGCCAGATGCCCAGAAAATGCAGCCCGAACACGAAAAGCAGCGCCGCCGCAAGGTAGGAGAGCGGCTGGCGATAGTCGAAGAACACCTGCCCGAGCGCCGTCGCCCCAAGCCCGAGCAGCACGAAAATCGTCGTGACGCCAAGCGCGAACGCGACCGAGCTGGCGATGAGCCGCCGCTGCGCGCCCGGCTCGATTCGCCCATCGGCGCGCAGCTCGGACATCGAGATGCCGGCCATGTAGGACAGGTAAAACGGCACCATAGGCAGGATGCAGGGCGACAGGAACGCCAGAATTCCGGCAATCAATGCGCCCCAATAACCGATATCGAGCATAAATCACCCCTTTGTCCCAGCATGAGGCGGGGGCGCGCAAAGTCAACGGAAAATGAATATGTCCCGCCCTGCGGGGGCGTTGCCCCGGAAGGTGAGTATTTTTACGCAGAAGAAGTGGCAGAGCGCAGGCTCAGAACAGCCCCTCGATCCGGCCGCCCGTGCCGATGCCGATCCGCTCGGCCGCCGGGCTGCGCGGCAGGCCGGGCATGGTCATGATGTCGCCGCAGACCGCGACGATGAAGCCCGCCCCGGCGGCAAGGCGCAGCTCGCGCACGGGGATCATGAACCCCTCGGGCGCGCCGCGCAGGGCGGGATCGGCGCTGAAGCTGTATTGCGTTTTCGCCATGCAGACGGGCAGATCGCCAAAGCCCTGCGCCTCCCACTCGGTCAGCTGATCGAGCAGCTTCGGCGGGATCTCGACGCCATCGGCGCGGTAGATCTTGCGGCAGATCGTCTCGATCTTCTCGGCCAGAGGCATATCGCCGGGATAGGCGAACTGGAGATCGGCGGCGCCGCTTTCGGCCGCCTCGACCACCAGGCGGGCGAGGTCTTCCGCCCCGCGACCGCCCTCGGCCCAGTGCCGCGCGAGCGAGACCGGAACGCCCATCTCGGCGCAGGATTGGCGCACAAGCTCGATTTCGGCCTCGGTATCGCTGGCGAAATGGTTGATCGCGACGACGACCGGCAGGCCAAAGCCGCGCATATTCTCGGCATGGCGCGCGAGATTTGGCAGACCGGCGCGCAGCGCGCCGAGATCCTCGTGCCCAAGCTGGTCCTTGCCCGCCCCGCCATTCATCTTGAGCGCCCTGATCGTCGCGACGATCACCGCCGCATCGGGGCGCAGCCCGGCCTTGCGGCATTTGATGTCAAGGAATTTCTCGGCCCCGAGATCGGCGCCGAAGCCCGCCTCGGTCACGACATAATCCGAGAGCTTCAGCGCCGTTTTCGTCGCCATGACCGAATTGCAGCCATGCGCGATATTGGCGAACGGGCCGCCATGAACGAAGGCGGGGTTGTTCTCGAGCGTCTGCACGAGATTGGGCTGAAGCGCGTCGCGCAGCAGCACCGTCATCGCGCCGTCGGCCTTCAGCTCGGCCACCGTGACGGGCCGGCGATCGCGCGTCTGGCCGATGATGATGCGGCCAAGCCGCGCTTGCAGATCGCCCAGATCCTCGGCGAGGCACAGGATCGCCATGACCTCCGAGGCGACCGTGATGTCGAAGCCGGATTCGCGCGCGAACCCGTTCGGCGCGCCGCCAAGCCCGATCACGACGCCGCGCAAGGCGCGGTCGTTCACGTCCAGCACCCGCCGCCAGGCGATCCGCCGCGTGTCGAGATCAAGCGCGTTGCCCCAATAGATATGGTTGTCGATCATCGCGGCCAGCAGGTTATGAGCCGCCGTAATCGCGTGGAAATCGCCGGTGAAATGGAGGTTCATATCCTCCATCGGGATCACCTGCGCATAGCCGCCGCCCGCAGCGCCCCCTTTCATGCCGAAATTCGGCCCGAGGCTGGCCTCGCGGATGCAGACGCTCGCTTTCTTGCCGATCCGGTTCAGCGCATCGGTCAGCCCGACCGTCGTTGTCGTCTTGCCCTCGCCGGCCGGCGTGGGGTTGATCGCGGTGACGAGAATCAGCCGCCCCGGATCGCCCGTAAGCCCGGCGATGGCGTCATGGGTGAGCTTGGCCTTGTCGTGGCCGTAAGGCAGGATGTCGCTGGCCGAAAGACCGAGCCGCCCCGCGATCTGCGCAATCTCAAGCCCCTTAGCCGCGCGGGCGATCTCTATATCTTCCAAGCCCTTACCCCCTCTTTTCGGCGTCCTTCCGTATTTGGCTGAGGGTAAGGCCCGGCGTCAATGCCTCTTGATCGAGGCGCAGCTCGATCACCGCTACCCTGCCCGCATCCCGCGCGCGCGCAAAGGCGTCCGGGAAATCCTCGGTCCGCTCGACGGTCTCGCCGTGGCCGCCATAGGCGCGGGCGAGCGCGGCGAAGTCGGGATTGGCCATGTCGGTGCCCGAGACGCGGCCGGGATATTCGCGCTCTTGATGCATACGGATCGTGCCGTAAGTGCCGTTATTGGCGACGATCACCACCGGATGCGCGCCATATTGCCGCGCGGTGGACATCTCGTTCAGCGTCATCTGCATGCAGCCGTCACCGGCAAGGCAGACCACAACCCGGTCCTTGTGCTGAAGGCTCGCCGCGATCGAGGCGGGCAGGCCGTAGCCCATCGAGCCCGAAGTGGGGGCAAGCTGCGTGCCCATCCGCTTCCACTGGTAGTAGCGGTGCAGAAAGGCGGCGTAATTGCCCGCGCCGTTGGTGATGATCGCATCATCGGGCAGGTTATCGCAAAGCCAGCCGATCACCCGCTCCATCTTGACGTCGCCGGGCGTCTCGCGCGGCTTGCGCCATTCGTCATAGGCGGCGCGGGCCTTCTGCGTCCAGCCGCGCCAGTCCTCGATATCCTCGGGCGCGGCCATATCGGCAAGCGCCGCCGCCATATCGCGCGGATCGGCCACGATCGCGGGGTCCGAGCGCCACAGAACGCCCGCCTGTTCCGGGCCCGGATGGATCATCACGACGCGCGAATGGGGCGCGCGCGGGTCCATAGAGGTATAGCCGCGCGTGAGCACATCGCTAAGCCGCGAGCCGAAAGAGACGACCAGATCGGCCTCTTCCAGCGTGCGGCCAAGCGCGGGGTTGAAGCCGACGCCCAGATCGCCGGCGTAGACCTCGAGCCGGTTGTCGAAATGGTCCTGCCGCCGGAAGGGCGCGGCGACGGGAAGCTGCCACGCGCTCGCGAAACGGGCCAGATCATCGGCCGCCTTCTGGTCCCAGATCGTCCCGCCAACGATCAGCAGCGGCTTTTTCGCCGCGCGGATCGCATCCGCCACCGCATCGCGCGCCGCATCGGAAACGCCGCGGGGCGGCGGGGCAGGGACGGGCAGCGCGGTCGCCTCGACCTCGGCGGCCAGCATATCCTCGGGCAGCGACAACACGACCGGGCCGGGGCGGCCCGAACGCGCGACGTGGAAGGCGCGGGCGATATATTCGGGGATGCGGTCGGTCTGGTCGATCTCGGCCACCCATTTCGCAAGCGGGGCGAACATAGCGCGGTAATCGACCTCCTGAAACGCCTCGCGGTCCCGGTCGGGGCGCGCGATCTGCCCGACCAGCAGGATCATCGGTGTCTGATCGTGCTTGGCGACATGGACCCCTGCGCTTGCGTTCGTCGCCCCCGGCCCGCGCGTGACCAGACACACGCCCGGCGCCTGGGTCAGCTTGGCATGCGCCTCGGCCATCATCGAGGCGCCCCCTTCATGGCGGCAGACGATGTTCTCGATCCCCGAATCGTAAAGCCCGTCCAGAACCGCCAGATAGCTCTCGCCCGGGACGGAAAAGACGCGGTCCACCCCGTGCGCCTTCAACGCATCGACCAAAATCCGTCCGCCATGAGCCATCTTGCCGTCCTCCCTCGGGTTATGCTGCGAGCGGAGCCTAGGAGGGATCGGCGGGGCAAGCAACCGGGCGCTCTTTACAGGCCGGGCGCGCGCGCCTATCTCTGCCCGGTCATGGCCCAGCAGAAAACCGACCCCAATTACAAGATCATCGCGGAAAACCGCCGCGCGCGGTTCGACTATTTCATCGAAAGCGATCTCGAATGCGGGATCGTGCTGATGGGGTCCGAGGTGAAATCGCTCCGCACCGGGCAGTGCAACATCGCCGAATCCTATGCCAGCGTCGAGGATGGCGAGCTTTATCTGATCAACTCCTACATCTCGGCCTACAAGCAGGCGGGCGTGTTCGGCCATGACGAGCGGCGGCGGCGCAAGCTGCTTGTCAGCCGCAAGGAATTGTCGCGGCTCTGGGCGGCGGTGGGCCGCGAGGGGATGACCCTTGTGCCATTGGTGATCTATTTCAACCATCGCGGCATCGTGAAGCTGAAGATCGGCGTTGCGAAGGGCAAGAAGGTCGCCGACAAGCGCGAGACGAGCGCAAAGCGCGACTGGGGGCGGCAGAAACAGCGCCTGCTCAAGCAGAACGTCTGAGCCGCGCCGGCTTCCACCATTGCGAAGCGCAGCGACGGGGGCTAAACCCGTCCCGGATTATTGCGGGGGGCTGCGCGGATGGACGATCCGAAAACTCTGGTATCGACGGACTGGCTGGCGGCGCATCTGGCCGACCCGGATCTGCGGGTGATCGACGCGAGCCTTCACATGCCGCAGGCCGGCCGCGACGGGCGCGCGGAATACGAGGCGGGCCATATCCCCGGCGCGCGGTTCTTCGACATCGACGCGATCTCGGACAAGCGCAGCGAGCTGCCGCATATGGCGCCCCCGCCCGAGCTTTTCATCAGCCGGATGCGCGCGATGGGGATCGGCGACGGGCATCAGGTCGTCGTCTATGACAACTCGGCCATTCGCAGCGCGGCGCGGGTCTGGTGGCTGTTTCGCCTGATGGGCAAGACCGATATTGCGGTGCTTGATGGCGGGTTCGCCAAATGGCAGGCCGAAGGGCGCGAGATCGAGGACATGGCCCCGATCATGCGCGACCGGCACATGACCGTGCAGCGTCAGGCCGGGCTCGTGCGCGATGTCACGCAGGTCGCAAGCGCCGCGAAGCTGCGCGATCACGAGATCATCGACGCCCGCGCGCCCGAGAGGTTTCGCGGTGACGCGCCCGAGCCGCGCGAGGGGCTGCGCGCCGGCCATATCCCCGGCGCGCGGAACGTTCCCTTCGGCACGCTCTTCAACGAGGACGGCACGATGAAATCGCCGGACGCGCTGCGCCGGATATTCGAGGCGGCCGGCGTCGATCTCGGCCGCCCCGCGATCACGACTTGCGGGTCCGGGATCACCGCCGCCGTGCTCTCGCTCGCGCTCGAGCGGATCGGCCACCGCAACCACGCGCTTTATGACGGCTCATGGGCCGAATGGGGCGCCTATTCCGACCTCAAAATCGCTACCGGAGACGCATGATGCTGGGCAATCTCAAGCCGCAAGCCCCCGACAAGATCCTTGCTCTGATGGGCGAGTTCCGCGCCGATACGCGGCAGGGCAAGATCGACCTTGGCGTGGGCGTCTATAAAGACCCGAACGGGCTGACCCCGGTGATGCGCGCGGTCAAGGCGGCGGAAAAGCAGATCTGGGAGAGCCAGGACAGCAAATCCTATACCGCGCTTGTCGGCGAGGCCGAGTATCGCGACGCGATGGCCGATCTGGTGCTGGGCGGGACGGACAAGGCGCGGCTGGCAAGCGCCGCTTCGGTCGGCGGGACCGGGGCGATCCGAAACGCGCTCGAGCTGATCCGCATGGGCAATCCCGATGCGGTGATCCATGTCTCGGACCCGACATGGCCGAACCATATCTCGATCCTCGAATTCATGGGGATGCGCTATGAGACCTACCCCTATTTCGACAACGACACGCGCGGCGTCGATTTCGAGGCGATGAAAGCCGCGCTGTCGCGCGTGAAGGCGGGCGATGTCGTGCTGCTCCATGGCTGCTGCCACAACCCGACCGGCGCGAACCCGTTAGCGGATCAATGGGCCGAGATTGCCGATATGCTGGAAAAGACCGGCGCGATCCCGCTGATTGATCTTGCTTATCAAGGGTTTGGCGACGGTCTTGACGCGGATGCCGAGCCGACGCGCATGATTGCGCAGCGCCTTCCCGAGGTGCTGATCGCGGCCTCATGCTCCAAGAATTTCGGCATATACCGCGAGCGCGCAGGGATCCTGATCGCCCTCACCGAAAGCGAGAAATCGCGCGATCTGACGCAGGGCGCGCTTGCCTTCCTGAACCGGCAGACCTTCAGCTTCCCGCCTGATCACGGCGCGCGCATCGTCTCGACCATCCTGCGCGACGAGGCTTTGCGCGCCGACTGGAAAGCCGAGCTCGAGGAGGTCCGCCGCACCATGCTGGGCCTGCGCGATCAGCTTGCGGGCGAGCTGCGCGATCTGACCGGCTCGGACCGTTTCGACTTCCTGTCCCGCCATCGCGGCATGTTCTCGCGCCTCGGCGCCAGCCCCGAGCAGGTCGCGAAGATGAAGGAAGAGGCCGCGATCTACATGGTCGGCGATTCGCGCCTGAACATCGCCGGGCTGAACCGCGAGAGCGTGCCGGTGCTGGCCCGCGCGATCGTCGAAGCGGGCGTTTAAGGGCGGCGCGCCGGAGCCTTGGGGCGCGATGAAAGCGGGGCTGCGGCCCCGTTTTTCATGCGGCGTTGACGGAGAAGCTGCGCGCGCTTTCGGTTGGCTGCCACGCGCCTGCGGTGATTGACGCTGAAAGCAGCACCCGGTCATCGCTCGCCGGGGCGCGAAGCGCCACTACAAAGCCAAAGATGCGCCGAGCTGCATATCGACCGCGATCAATACCCGGCGCCATGCGATCCGTTGCAGGAGCGGGCTGCTTAACTACAAAGCCAGGCAAGCGACGCCTCGCATCGCCCGCGATCAATACCCGGCGCGTCGCGCCCGCGCCGCGCCCTACCTGCTCAGCCGCTTGTCGATATAAGCGCGCAGCTCTTCGATCTCTTGTTGCGCTTCGGAGAGTAGCTCGGATCGCTCGCGCAGATCGTCCTCGATCAGGGCGCGGGCGGCGGTGCTTTCGGCCTCTTGCGCGGCGAGCCGTTCAAGGGCGCGGTCACGCTCGCTTTCGGCCTCGGCGACGGCCTGCGCCATGCGGTCCATCGCGCCGCGATCGGCGCTTGTCGGGCGGGTCATGCGCCCGATGACCCAGCTTGCGAACCAGCCCAGAAGGAAGCTCGCGAAGAGGATCAGGGCGGCGGCGATGATGAAATCTTCGCGGTTCATTCGTCGGCCTCCTCGTCGGGCGCTGCGGCGCCATCCGCGCCATTGCCGGCCAGATCGTCCGGGCGCAGGCGTGGGCGGGGCGTCGTGTCGTCGGGGGTGTGGATCACCAAAGCCTCCATCTGCGCGATGATCTCGTCGATCTCGGCCTCGGTCATTTCCGGCTCGGCCCAGTCGGGGCGGGGCGCCGCGTCCTCGGGATCCTCCGCCGGGGCCGGCACCGGGTCGGGCGGGACCGGCGCATCCTCGGGGGCAGGGGTCGCGCCGGTGCGCAGGATGCCGCGCAGGGCGATCTGGTCGGCGACCGGCTCGGGGCTCAGCAGCTCGAACTCGATTCGCCTGTTCGCCTCGCGCCCCTCGGGCGTGTCGTTGCTTTCGATCGGGCGGGCGGCGCCGTAACCCTCGGCGCTCAGATGACGCGTGTCGATCCCGGCCGCGTCCATGCGCTCGATCACCGCCTCGGCCCGATCGCGCGAGAGCGCGAGGTTGGTCTCGTCCCTTCCCTGAGCGTCGGTGTGGCCGGCGACCTCGATGCGGTAATCCGTGCAGCCCGCCATGATATCGCCAAGCGCGTCAAACAGCGCCTCGGTGTCGCCTTCGATCACCGCGCCCGCGGGCCCGAAGCCGATCCCCGTCTCGGCCATCACGACGTTGAGCTGATCGACACATTCCGGCCCGCTGGCAAGCTCGAGCGTCGGATCGAGATATTTGTCATAGCCGATCCGTAGCGCATATTCGACGCCCTCGCCAAGCCGTCGCGCAATGGCGGCAATGGCGCGATCGGCGGCGAACGCATCGCCCGAGACGCCGTCGATCGCGATCCGCCCCTCGGAGATTTCCATCTCTCCCTCGTCCAGCGGCGTCATCGCCTCGAGCCCCGCGATCACCCGCACCGACCAGCCCTGCGGCATGGTCGGGTCAAGCTCGACGCCGCCCTCGATGGGGCCCAGACGCGCGCGGGCGAGGTTCTCGATCACGCCAACCATCTCGGCGCTGCCGACCCGGCCCGCGATCTCGGCATGGCCGTGATGATCGAGCATGGCGACGAAAAGCGGCGGGCCGGCGGGCGCGGCGATGGCCTGCTCGCGCTCGGTGCTGAGCGTGAAGGGCGCGGGCAGGTCAGCCTCCAGCCGCTCGGTCTCGCGCGCGTAAAGATCGGGGTCCACCTCGGCCGGCGCGATCAGCGAGATCGCGCGGTCCGAGATGTCAAGCGTGCCGGCCCCCATCGCGCCCACGGCAGCGATCGCCTTCGCCGCCACCTCGCCCCATTCGGGCGAGGGCGCGCCGATGCCAAGCTGGCAGACCGCATTCTCGCCCGCGCCCGCCGCCTGCGCGGCAGTGAGGATCGCATCGCGCTCCGCCTCGCTACCGGCTGCGCAATTCTCCAGCCCGGCTGTGCCCTCGGCCCGCACAAAGCGCAGGGCGAAGGGCGATATGACCGGCAAAGGCGCGGTGATGTCGGTCTCGAGCGCGATCGTTTCGGGCGCGATGCGGCGCAGATCGGCCTCGAGTCGGTCCTTGCCTTCGGGGTCATCCGCCACGGCGCGCACGCTGACGCGTCCCGGCGCCACCGAGATCGTCGCACGCGGCGCGAAGGCGGCGGCGCGCAGCCCGTATTCCAGCGCGGGCTGCCAGCCCTCGGGCGGCGGATAGGCGGCGGCGGACATCAAATCGGTCACCTGCGCCGCGCCGGTCGCCTCGCGCAGAAGGCGGGTCAGCCCCGCGCGGTCGGTGCGCGAGGGGACAAGGCCGATCAGCGACAGGCCGTCATCATTGCGCAGGATTTCCAGCTCGTAATCGGGGGGCGTGAACATCTCGCGCGGGGCGACGCGAAGCTGATCGACCACGCCGACCGGCCCAAGCGCCTGACCCATCGCGCTGAGCAGGCGAAAGCGGCTGACCTCGTCGGGCGCGGTGCCGCGCAGGACCACGCGCAGCCCGTCGCTGCGCGGCACCGCCCAGTCATAGCCGCCATCCAGCAGCACGCGGCGGGCTGCGACCTCCGAGCGGGTCTCGATCTCGTCCGCGATCAGCCCCGCCCCGAACCACGCGGCCGCGCCCGCCGCGCCAAGCGCGCAAAGGCGGGCCAGCCCCGCAGCAAAGGATGATCTTCTCCGGCTTTCGGCCATGAAATCTCCGCGGTCAATTCGAGAGGCGTCATGTAAGCCCCAAGCGCGCCAATGACAATCAGACGAGCCCCGCGGCGGCAAGAAGCAGCGCAAGGATCAGCCCGGCGTCGCGATTCGAGCGGAAGAGACGCAGGCAAACCGCGTCATCCGCAGGATCGAGCCGCGCAAGCTGCCACGCGAGATGCGCCGCAAATCCCGCAACGCCGACAAGCGCGATCCAAAGCGCCGCCCCGCGCGCGCCCGTCGCCAGCACCGCGAGCGTCAGCAGCAGAACCGCAAGCGCGCCAAAGCCGGCAAGGATGCGCGGCGAGTGCGCTCCAAAGAGCCGCGCCGTCGATTTCACGCCGATCAAGGCGTCATCCTCGGCGTCCTGATGCGCATAGATCGTGTCATAAAACACCGTCCAGGCGATCCCTCCGAACCACGCGATGACCGGCGCCGGGCCAAGCCCGCCCGCATGGGCCGCATAGGCGAGCATCACGCCCCAATTGAACGCGATGCCCAGAAAGATCTGCGGCCACCATGTGAACCGCTTGGCAAAGGGGTAGATCGCGACCGGGGCGAGGCTCAGAACGCCAAGCCAGATCGCCGCCGGGCCGAGCGTCAGCAGCACCGCGAGCCCGAGCGCCGCCTGCGCCGCCATCCACATATAGGCCGCGCCGAGGCTCACCTGCCCCGATGGCAGCGGGCGCGAGCGGGTCCGCGCCACCTTCGCATCGATATCGCGGTCGGTGATGTCGTTCCATGTGCAGCCCGCCCCGCGCATCACCGCAGCGCCAATCGCGCAGGCAATCGCGATCCACAGCGCGAACCACCGCGCCTCGCCCGCCATCATCGCAAGCCCGATCCCCCACCAGCAGGGCAGCAGCAAAAGCCACGTCCCGATCGGCCGGTCGGCCCGGCTCAGCCGCAGATAGGGGCGCGCAGCGGCGGGCGCGTAGCGGTCCACCCAGTTGCCCTTGGGCGCATCGCGGACCGTGTTCCGGTCGATCTCTGGCATTGGCGCGCGCTCCGTTCTAGAAAGCCGCTCATGGGTCTGGTCAGGCTGTTCATAGATGAGCCACTCGGGGCGGGGCAAGCGGTCACGCTCTCGCCGGCGCAGGCGCATTACCTCTCGGGGGTGATGCGGCTGGGCGAGGGCGCCGAGATCGAGATCTTCAACGGGCGCGACGGCGCGTGGCTGGCCGAGCTGGGCCGGGTCTCGAAGCGGGGCGGTGCGGCGATCGCCAAGTCGCAAAGCGCGCCGCAGCGTATGCCGCCCGATCTGTGGCTGATCTTTGCGCCGATCAAGAAGGCGCGCACCGATTTCATCGTCGAGAAGGCCGCCGAGATGGGCGCGGCGCGGATCATCCCGGTCCAGACCGAGTTCACCAATGCCGAGCGCATCCGGCAGGACCGCCTGCAAGCCCACGCGATCGAGGCGGCCGAGCAATGCGGCGGGACATTCGTGCCGCCGGTGGACGATCTGATCCGGCTCGACCGGCTGCTGTCGGGCTGGGACGGCGCGCGGCGGATTTTGTGGGCCGACGAGGCGCTTGCCGGCCCGTCCGAGCTGCTGGCCGGCCAGCCCCAGGGCCCGTGGGCGATCCTGATCGGGCCCGAGGGCGGGTTCTCACCCGCCGAGCGCGACCGCCTTCGCGGGACGGATTTCGTGATCCCGGTCAGTCTCGGCCCGCGCATCCTGCGCGCCGATACCGCCGCCGTCGCGGCGCTTGCGCTTTGGCAGGCGGCTCTGGGCGATTGGCGCTAGCTTACGCTGCGTCGCAGAATTTTCATAAAAATGTAATTAAATCAGTGATGCAGCCCGTGCATGGCGGGGTTGCGATCTTGGCTGATGCTGCATGTGCAAAAGGCCCCTATATCGGCCGGCAAGAGGGAGGACGCCGCTTGCGATCGCGTTGCGGTGTGATTGATGGCCAATGAACAGGTGATGACATGGCAATGATGCAACTCGAGGCGCCCCGCCGCGCCGGTATCCTCTCGCGCCTCGGCGCAATCTTCCAGCGCCGCGCGCTGCAACGCCAGACGCGCGAGGAACTCAGCCGCCTTTCGGACCGCGAGCTTGCCGATATCGGCATTCTGCGCGGCGATATCGGGGCACTTTCGCGCGGGCTCTGATCGCGCGATGCCCTCTGGGTGACAGAATGAACCGGCAGGCTGCGCGGCTTGCCGGTTTTTTCGCATCTTGGCTCCGGCCGCAGAAAGCGCATGATAAAGCCGGGTTGCCAGAGCCGCGCGCCAAAGGACATATATAGGTTCTGCGATATATGACCGGAGGATGATATGCGCCTTGCCCTGACCCTCACCGCTGCGCTTGGCCTCACAATGGGCGCGCCCGCACTGGCGCAGGACGAGGTGACAGTGTTCGCCGCAGCCAGCCTGCGCGAGGCGCTCGACGATCTCGCTGCGCGCCACCGCGCGGCGAGCGGGGTGGCGGTCATCGCCTCTTACGCCGGGTCCTCCGCGCTTGCCCGCCAGATTCAGGAGGGCGCGCCGGCGGATCTCTTCATCTCGGCCAGCACAGCGTGGATGGACGCGCTTGAGGGCAGCGGCGATATCGTTGCTGACACAAGGCGCGATCTGCTCGGCAATGGTCTGGTGCTGATCGCAGGGGCGGGTGCCGCGCCGGTCGAGCTTTCGTCCAAAACCGACCTCGCCGCGCTGCTGGAGGGTGGGTATCTGGCGATGGCGATGGTCGATTCGGTCCCTGCGGGCGTTTACGGCAAAGAGGCGCTCGTCTCGCTCGGGCTGTGGGAGAGCGTTCAGGGAAGCGTCGCGCAGGCCGACAATGTGCGCGCGGCGCTTGCCTTCGTGGCGCAGGGCGAGGCACCTTACGGCATTGTCTACGCGACCGATGCGCGCGCCGAGAAGGGGGTCGAAATCGTGGCGATCTTCCCCGAAAGCAGCCACGCCCCGATCACCTATCCGATCGCGCTGCTGCCCGATGCCGAAAACGCGGCGCGCGGGTTTTACGACTACCTCATCTCGGACGAGGCCGCCGCGATCTGGCGCAGCTACGGGTTTCGGACGCCGGGCGCGGCGGAGCCCCGGTGATCGAGGCCGCCTCAGGCTGGCTCGGCCCCGCCGAATGGCAGGCGGTGCGGCTCTCGCTGCGCGTCTCGCTTTGGGCCACGCTGCTGAGCCTGCCATTCGGTATATTGACCGGCTACGCGCTTGCGCGGTGGCGCTTTCCGGGGCGCCAATTGCTGAACGGGCTGGTTCACATGCCGCTGATCCTGCCGCCGGTCGTGACCGGCTACCTGCTGCTGATCGCGTTCGGCCGGCGCGGCCCGCTTGGCGCGTTTTTCGAAGAGAATTTCGGCCTCGTTTTCGCGTTCCGCTGGACCGGCGCCGCGCTTGCCGC
>JAUNRZ010000169.1 GCA_030539455.1 Paracoccus sp. (in: a-proteobacteria)
TGCACGCCGGGGCGGTTCCTGATCCCCGGCGAGATGGCGGGCTCGCCCGCGCTGACCTTCGCGCCGCTGATGCCGGATGCGCCGGCGGGGGGGATGCGGCGCGAGTTCGCCCGGCGCTTCGAGGCCTACAAATCGCGCGTCGTCACCCCGTTCTTTCGCGACCATTTCGCGCGGATCGATCGCCAGATCGTGCTGGTCGATGTGCTGGGCGCGATCCATACCGGCCCGCGCGCGCTGGAAGATCTGCGCCGCGCGATGGCCGACACGCTGTCCGCGTTCCGCCCTGGCCGGTCCGGCTGGCTGGCGCAGATCCTCGGCGTGCGGCGGGTCAGCCGGATCCTTTTCGCGGCGACCAAGGCGGATCATTTGCACCATGTCCAGCACCCGAGGCTGACCAATATCCTGACCGCTTTGCTGCGCGAGGCGCGCGATAGGGCGGATTTTTCCGGCGCTCGGACCGAGGCAATGTCCATCGCCGCGCTGCGGGCGACGACCGAGGACATGATCCGCGAGGGCGGGGTGGAGCTGCCCGCGGTGCGCGGAACGCTTCTCGACGGGCGGCGGGCGGCGTTTTACGCGGGCGAGCTGCCCTCCGATCCCGCCGCGCTGCTTCATCCCGCGCGCGAGCAGCGTGAGAGCTGGCTTGACGGGGATTATGCGATCATGAACTTCGCGCCCGCCGCCAATACCGCGCGGCCGGGCGACGGCCCGCCCCATATCAGGCTCGACCGCGCGGCCGAATTTCTGATCGGAGACCGGCTATGATCCCGCCCCGCCACGGCCCCGTGCTGATCGAGCTGCCCGGCGACGAGCCGAAGCGCCCGCGCCGCGCCGGGCCGGCCGGCAGGTTTGACGAGAACGAGGCTCAAGCACGAAGCGAGGCCGAGCAAAGGGCTCACGCCGCGGCGCCGGACAACCCGGCCGACGCGCCGCCCGTCGATGGCGGCCCGGCCCATCTGCCGCGCCCGCGCACGATGGAGATGGTCACGCGGCTTGTCGGCGGCCGGGTCTCGGGGCTGACGCGGTTCTTTTTCGGCTCGGCCTTCGCGCTCGTGTCGTTCCTTGCGGTCATGGCGGCGATGCGCTTTGTCGAGAACCTGATGCTCCGATGGCCGCTGCTAGGCTGGCTGGCTCTGGGGCTGATGGCGGCGTTCGTTCTGGCCGCTTTGCTGATGGTCCTGCGCGAGCTGCGCGCGTGGTCGCGGTTCCGCCGCATCGACCAGATCAGCACCGACGGCGCCGAGGCGATCGCGCGCGGTGATCTGAGCGCCGCGCGCAGCGTGGCCGACCGGCTCGATTCGCTTTACGCCGACCGTCCCGAGCTTCAGATGGGCCGCGCGCGCCTGACCGAGCGGCGCGGCGATGCGTTCGACGCCGAGACGCTGCTCGCGGTCACCGAGACGCAGCTTCTTGCCCCGCTGGATCAGCAGGCGCGGCGCGAGATCGAGGCCGCCGCGCGCAGCGTCGCCGCCGTCACGGCGCTTGTCCCGCTGGCGCTTGCCGATGTGATCGCGGCGCTTGCGGCCAATCTGCGCATGATCCGGCGCATGGCCGAAATCTATGGCGGGCGCGCCGGCGCGGTGGGCGGATGGCGTCTGGCGCGGGTCGTGATCGCGCATCTGATCGCGACGGGCGCGGTCGCGGCGGGCGATGATCTGGTCCAGACCGTCGCGGGGGGCGGCATCCTCGCGCGGCTCTCGCGCCGCTTTGGCGAGGGGGTCGTGAACGGCGCGCTGACCGCGCGGGTCGGGATCGCCGCGATGGAGGTCTGCCGCCCGCTGCCCTTCATCAATCAGCCCCGCCCGCGCGTCGGCGCGCTGCTAAGTCGCGGACTTCGCGGGCTTTTCGGCGATGACACTGACCGGGCGCTTGACGAATCGTCGCGCACCCCTTGAACGCACGCCGGCCGCGAGCTAATTTTGTTTCAAGTTGAAATCGGAGGGCGTGTGTCATGGCGCCCAAGCGTCTTGCGGGTGCAGGGACGCTCCCGAAACATACGGTCGAGCCGACAGGCACCCGAACGTCCCCCAAGGGCGAGCTTTACGCCGCGCTTGATCTGGGGACCAATAGTTGCCGGATGCTGATTGCCCGTCCTGCGGGAAGTCAGTTTCAGGTTGTTGATAGTTTTTCCAAGCCCGTGCAGCTTGGCCACGGGCTGGAATTTTCCGGCCGGCTGTCGCGCGCGTCGATGGCCCGGACGGTGCACGCCTTGCAGGTCTGCCGGCGCAAGCTGGAACAGCATGATGTGCGCCGGATGCGCCTTGTCGCGACCGAGGCGTGCCGGAGGGCGCGCAATTCGTCCGAGCTGATGCGGATGATCTCGGTCGAGACCGGCCTTCCGATCGAGGTGATCGGCGCCGAGGAAGAGGCGCGGCTGGCGGTGATTTCCTGTGCGCCTCTGGTCTCGCGCAAGACCGAGCAGTTGCTGGTCGTCGATATCGGCGGCGGCTCGACCGAGCTGGTCTGGGTCGATCTCGAGGATGTCGAGCCGCGCGAGCGCTCGCGCGCGATCATGAAGCTCGCTGACGGGTTCGACGACCCGCAGCCGGGCGCGGCGCGGGTGGTGGACTGGATCAGCGTGCCGCTGGGCGTGGCCACGCTCCGCGATCAGTTCGCCGATGTCGCGGACGATCAGGGCCGCTTTGCGTTGATGAGCTGGTATTTCGAGGAGATGCTGTCGGATTTCTCGCCCTACGCGTTCGGCGCGATGGACGATCATTTCCAGATCATCGGCACGTCTGGCACGGTCACGACCGTCGCCGCCAGCCATCTGGGCCTGCGCCGCTATGACCGCACCAAGGTGGACGGGCTGTCGATGACGACCGCCCAGATCGACCAGGTAATTCGGTCCTATCTCGCGCTTGGCCCCGAGGGGCGGCGCGTCGACCCGCGCATCGGGCGCGAGCGGCACGCTCTGATCATGTCGGGCGCGGCGATCTTGCAGACGCTGATGCGTGTGTGGCCGACCACGCGGCTTTCGGTCGCCGATCGCGGGCTGCGCGAGGGGCTCCTTTACGCTCAGATGGTGCGCGATGGGGCGATCACCGACGACGATTTGCACGGGGTGGCGTGATGGGAAAGAAACCGGGCGAGCGGGTCCGCAAATCATCCGGGCGCGGGGCGCGCGATCTGAAGGTTCGGGTGAAATCCGCCAAGGGGCGCAAGCTGTCCTCGACCCTGTGGCTCGAGCGGCAGCTCAACGATCCCTATGTCGCGCGCGCCCGCCGCGAGGGGTTCCGCGGCCGCGCGGCCTACAAGATCATGGAGCTGGACGACAAATATGGCTTCCTCAAACCCGGCGCGCGCGTCGTCGATCTTGGCTGCGCGCCCGGCGGGTGGTGTCAGGTCGCGGTCCCGCGCGTCAACGCGCTTGGCGAGCGGTCCGGCAAACAGGGCCGCATCATCGGGGTCGATCTGCAAGAGGTGGACCCGATACCGGGCGCCGAGATCTATCAGCTCGATTTCCTCTCGGACGGGGCGGATGATCAGGTGAAAGCCTGGCTCGGCGGCGAGGCCGATGTGGTGATGTCGGACATGGCCGCGTCGTCCTCGGGGCATAAGGGCACGGACCATCTGCGGATCGTCGCGCTTGTCGAGGCCGCCGCGCAGCTTGCCTTCGACGTGCTGTCCCCGGGCGGGACATTCGTGGCCAAGGTGCTAGCGGGCGGCGCCGAGGATTCGCTTCAGGTGATGCTGAAAAAGAACTTCGAGAAGGTGGTAAACGTGAAGCCCCCCGCGAGCCGGTCCGATTCATCGGAGAAATTCGTGGTGGCGTTGGGGTATCGGGGGCGGGCGGACGAAGCGGCTGAGGGGCCGGCTGACGGCGAGGGCTGAGGCGGTGCGGTTATGAGCGGGGGGAGGAGGGCGCTCGGTTGGCCTGGCGGAGGATAAGCGCAGCAAACCTGCCCGGCGCGCGCGGTCGTGCGAATGAGCGGCCTCTAGTGTAACGCCGGCAGCGCCGCTAGCGCTGCGAGGATGCGGCTGCTTTGCGGCGACGCAGGCAGCCCGCCTGCGGCAGTGCGCGGCTCTGGCAATAGCGCGTCCCGCGCGTCGCAGCGC
>JAUNRZ010000170.1 GCA_030539455.1 Paracoccus sp. (in: a-proteobacteria)
TCGACGCGGGTTTTCGCGCGGATCACCACGCTGCCGCGCCCCTCGAGATAGGCTTTGCGCGCGCCAGACCGGCCAAGGATAAGCCCGCCGGTCGGGAAATCGGGGCCGGGAATGATCTCGAGCAGGCGCTCGGTCGGAAGGTCCGGGTTCTCGATCAGGGCGAGCGTTCCGTCGATCACCTCGCCCAGATTATGCGGCGGGATGTTGGTCGCCATCCCGACCGCGATCCCGCCCGCGCCGTTGACCAGCATGTTCGGAAAGCGCGCGGGCAGAACGGTCGGCTCGCGGTCCTTGCCATCGTAATTGTCCTGAAAATCGACCGTATCCTTGTCGATATCTTCCAGCAAAAACTGCGCGGGCCTCGCCATGCGCACTTCGGTGTAGCGCATCGCCGCCGGGCTGTCCCCGTCCATCGAGCCGAAATTGCCCTGACCGTCCAGCAGCGGCAGCGACATCGAGAAATCCTGCGCCATCCGCACAAGCGCGTCATAGATCGCGCCGTCGCCATGCGGGTGGTATTTACCCATCACATCGCCGACCGGCCGCGCCGATTTGCGGTAGGGCTTGTCATGCGTGTTGCCCGCCTCGTGCATCGCGTAAAGGATGCGCCGATGCACCGGCTTCAGCCCGTCGCGCAGATCGGGAATGGCGCGGCTGACGATGACCGACATGGCGTAGTCGAGATAGCTCGACTGCATTTCCGTGGTAATGTCGATCTGCGGGCCGTCATGGGGCATGACCGAGCGTTCGGGCCCCGCGCCCTCGCCGGTATCGAGATCGTCATTTTCAGGTGTATCAGCCACGTCGTCGCCTCAATATATTGATGTGAGGGGTTTATCGCATGGCCGCGCGAGGCGCAATCGACAGGGGGCGCGGCGGGGGCGATTATGGCCGTCAAACGCGGCAAAACCCGGCTGTTTTGTGCCGGCGGGGCGGGAGGTGCCGCGAAAGCGGGCCCTCTATCCGTCAGGGCGGCGGCGAAAGCGCGCTCAGCGGCGCAGCGACAGCGCCCACACCACGACGAGCAGCGACGAGAAAAGCCCGTTCCAGCCGGCCATCGAGATGCCGAAAAGGCTCCACGGGACTTCGTCGCAGCGCACGATCGGCGCCGCATTCAGCCGCGCCATCAGATCGGCGGTCGAAAGCGAGGTCATATCTCCGATCCCGGCCGAGCAGGCGGTCGCGCCCTGCCAAAGGCCAAGCTCGATCCCGGCATGGTAGAAGGCGAGCCCCGTCGCGCCAAGCGCGGCCAGCAGCCCCGCGATCAGCAGCGCGCGCCGCCCGCCCGCAAACCACACTGCAAGCCCGATCACTGCCGCAGCCGCGTGCGGCCAGCGTTGCCAGATGCAAAGCGGGCAGGGCGCATAGCCGGCAAGCTGAAAGCCGAACGCCCCCGCCAGCAGCAGCGCCGAGCCGAGCCCGGCAAGCGCCCCCGTCTCGCGCGCGGTCAGCTCCATCACAGATACCTCAGCAGGACGAACCCGCCGATCAGGGCGGCGACGAACAGGGTGAAGAGAAGGCCCAGGCGGCGCTCGATAAACTCGCGGATCGGCGCGCCAAAGCGCCACAGCAGCCAGCCGACAAGGAAGAAGCGCAGTGCGCGCGCGAAGATCGAGACCGCGATGAACAGCGGCAGCGGCAGGCTCACCGCGCCGGAGAAAATCGTGATGACCTTGTAGGGGAAGGGGGTCACGCCCGCGATCAGCACCGCCCAGCCGCCCCATTCGTTGAACCGCGCCGAGATGTCGGCAAACGCGCCCTCCTTGCCGTAAAAGGCGAGGATCGGCTGGCCGATACTGTCCATCATCACCGCGCCGATCCAGTAGCCGAAGATGCCCCCCAGCACCGAGCCGGCGGTCGCCACAGCCGCGATCTGCCACCACCGGCGGGGCGCTGCCAGCACCATCGGGATGATCAGCACATCGGGCGGGATCGGGAAGAACGAGCTTTCGACGAACGCGACGATGAACAGCGCCCACATCGCATGGCGGTGCGCGGCAAGGCTGAGCGTCCAGTCATAAAGCCCGCGCAGCATTTCCTGAAATCGGCGCATGATGTCCCTTTCGCGCAATCCGCACGGTTCTTGACGAAGCCGCGCGGAACCGTCAAGCCACAACAGAGTTATCGCCAAATGGCGGCGCATTGCCGCAATCAGGGAGACATCGGGATGCAGTGGCGCGGACGGCGGGGAAGCAGCAATATCGACGACCGGCGCGGCATGGGCGCGGCGGGGGCAGGCGGGCTCGGCATTGCCGGCACTCTTGCCGTTCTGGCGTTCGGCTATTTCTTCGGCGTTGACATCTCGCCTCTGGTCAGCGGGATGCAGCAGCAGACCCCGGGCGAAAGCCGCGAGCTGACCCAGGCCGAGCGCGAGATGGGCGAGTTCGTCTCTGTCGTGCTCGCCGATACCGAAGAGGTGTATCACGACGTGCTCCCGCGTGAGGCCGGCCAGCAATATCGCGAGCCGACGCTTGTTCTGTTCTCGGGCGCGGTGCAGTCGGCCTGCGGCGGCGCCTCGTCCGCGATGGGCCCGTTCTACTGCCCGGCCGATCAGCGGGTCTATCTCGACACCGATTTCTTTCAGGTGATGGAGCAGCGCATGGGCGCCGGTGGCGAGTTCGCGGCGGCTTATGTGATCGCCCACGAGGTCGGCCACCATGTCCAGAACCTGCTCGGCACGCTGCCGCGCGTCAATCAGCTTCGCCAACGCCTGCCGCAGCGCGAGTCGAACCGCGTCTCGGTCCTGACCGAGCTTCAGGCCGATTGCTACGCCGGGATGTGGGCGCGTCAGGCGCATGAGCGTTTCGGCACGATCACCGAAAACGACATTCGCGATGCGATGAACGCCGCCGCGGCGGTGGGCGATGACGCGCTGCAAAGCGCGGGGCGCGGCACGGTTGTGCCGGACAGCTTCACGCATGGCAGCTCCGAGCAGCGTCAAGAATGGTTCATGCGCGGGCTACAGAACGGCACACTCGCCTCTTGCGACACATTCGCCGAGGACGGGATCGACATTCGGCGCGGCTAGGCGCGCGCCTGCGTCCGGCCCCGCGTCGATAAAAAAGGTCCGAAACAGGATTAATATTTCTTGCGTTGCGGCTGCCGCCTCTTATGCTTGGCAGATGATAAGCCGCGACCAGGATATGAGCCGCTCTGATAACGGCCTCGACGCGCTCCGCCGGATCTTGCGCGCATCTGACATGCAGACCAAGGCAATCGCGCTTGCGGCCGGGCTGACGCCGGTGCAGCTTCGCGTCCTGCACCACATCGCGGCGCAGGGCCAGACCACGGCCACGCGGATCGCCGGGCATATGGTGGTGACGCAGGCGACCGTGACCGCGCTTGTCAACAAGCTCTGCGACAAGGGCATGGTCGAACGGCGCCAGTCGCAGCAGGACCGCCGCCAGATCGCGATCCATATCACCGATGCGGGCCGGCAGGCCATCGCGCAGGCGCCCGACGCGCTTGCCGAGCGTTATGTCGCGGGCCTGTCCGCGATGGCGGTCTGGGAACAGGCGATGACGGTCGCGGTGCTGGAACGCATCGCGCAGATGCTGGACGGGGCGGGCGCGAACGGCCCTGCGCCCATCGGCGCCGCGCCGGCCGCTTTGCCCGGCGATGACGATCCGCCCCCGATCGGCAAGCGCGTGCAATAGCGCGCCCGGCGGCCTTTAGCAGTCTGCTCAGACGATAAAACCGGGAATGGTAGGCGCGGAGGGACTTGAACCCCCAACCAAGGCGTTATGAGCGCCCTGCTCTGACCATTGAGCTACGCGCCCCCGGCACGCTCTGACTAGGGCGAGTCTCGGCTTCGGTCAAGCGCGCGCGATCGCGCGAGGCGTTGCCCGCGCCCGTCGCCCGCTGTATCGGAGTGGCAAAGCAAGAGGGATCACCATGACCAAGAACGGCCTTACCTATTCCGATGCCGGCGTTGACATCGACGCCGGCAATGAGCTGGTCGAGCGGATCAAGCCCGCCGCCGCTGCGACCAAGCGGCCCGGCGTGATGGCCGGCCTTGGCGGGTTCGGCGCGCTGTTCGATCTCAAGGCGGCGGGCTA
>JAUNRZ010000171.1 GCA_030539455.1 Paracoccus sp. (in: a-proteobacteria)
CGCCGCCCCGCTGCCCAGCATCGCGAGCGCTGCGAGGATCGCGGCGGAATTCTTGAAATTGCTGCTCATCTTCATTCTTCCTTCGGATGATTCGGCCCCGGAGGCGGGGCTCTGAGCGATCTCTAGCAAGCCCCGCCCGAACCCAGCCGCAACATGATATTTGGCATCCGTTTACCTTTGCACCTATATCAGATCACCATGCGCCGCGCCCTGCCCCTTGCCCTTGCCCTGTGCCTGACCCTGCCGGGCCTCGCCCTTGCCGGCCCGCATCTTCGCGTACGCAGCCTGCCGCCCGACTTACCGCCGACTGTCCTCGCCCTGCCTCAGGCGGCGGCGATCCTCGCGCGGCAGTTCGACGGCCAGCTTCTGCGCGTCGATCTGACCTTGCCGGACCCGCTTGACTTCGCGCTTGGCACGAACCTCGTCCATGAGTTCCGCCTGCTGACCCCCGAGCGTCACATTCTGCGCATCAGCATGGACGCCGAGACGGGCGAGATCCTTGACGTCGCGGGCATCCATCGCCCGCGCCGCCACCGCTGAAGGAGCCCCGATGCGCTGCCTGATCGTCGAGGACGACGCCACGCTTTCCGCCCAGCTTGCCCGCGCCCTTCGCGATGGCGGCTTCGTCACCGACTGCGCGAGCGACGGCGAGGAGGGCGAGTTTCTGGGCGCGACCGAGACCTATGACGTCGCCGTTCTGGATCTCGGCCTGCCGGGCCGGCCGGGGCTCGAAGTGCTCGCAAGCTGGCGCGAGGCCGGGGTCGCCATGCCGGTGCTGATCCTGACCGCGCGCGGTGAATGGGCCGACAAGGTGGCGGGGTTTCGCGCCGGGGCGGATGATTACGCGGTCAAGCCCTTCCGCCTTGAAGAGGTGGTGATCCGCGCCCAGACGCTTGTGCGGCGCGCGGCAGGTCATGCGCGGCCCCTGATCACCGCCGGCGCGCTGCAACTCGACAGCCAGCTCGGGCTGATCACCCGCGACGGGCTGGCGCTGAAACTGACCGCGTTCGAGGCGCGGATTTTAAGCTATCTCATCCTCCACCAGGGCCGCATCGTCAGCCGCACCGAACTGTCGGAGCATCTCTACGACGCCAATGCCGACCGCGATTTCAAGTCGATCGAGGTGATTATCGGCCGCCTGCGCCGCAAGATCGGCGAGGGCGCGATCGAGACGCGGCGCGGCGAGGGCTATGTGCTGAACGGCGCGCCATGAGCTTGCCGGGGCTTGGCTCGATCCGGGGGCGGCTGATCTGGCTCGCGGCGCTTTGGCTCGGGCTCGCGCTGCTGGCGGCGTGGTTGGTGATCGGCGCGCTGCTCGAGCGGTTCGTGACCCAGCGTTTCGACGCCGAGCTTGACGCGGCGGCAAGCGCCCTGATGGCGGGGATCGAGGCGGATGCGGACGGGCTGGCCCAGCTTGTCGCGGCCCCCGCCGATCCGCGGTTCGAGCGCCCGCTTTCGGGCTGGTTCTGGCAGATCGCGGCGGATGGTGAGGTGTTCGCGCAGTCCGGCTCGCTCTATCTCAGCCAGCTCGGCGAGGGCGGGCGTGCGCCGGACGGCGCGAAGCTGCGCGTGCTCAACCGCGATTTCACCGCGCCCGGCTCGGACGAGGCGCTGCGCGCGACCGTCACCGCCCCGCAAGCCGAGATCGACGCCGCCTTGCGCGATGTCCGTGCCCCGCTTGCCGTGTCGCTGGCGGTGCTGGGCGCGGGGCTGGTCGCGGCGATCCTCATCCAGGTCACGGCGGGGCTCGGCGCGCTGCGGCAGATGGGCGCGGATGTGCGCGCGATCCGCGAGGGCGCAAGCGCGCGCCTTCCGGCGCAAAACGCGCGCGAGCTGCGCGATCTGGCCGCCGAGATGAACGCGCTGCTGGACGCGCGCGCGGCCCAGCTCGAGCGCTCGCGCGAGCAGATCGGCAATCTGGCGCATTCGCTGAAAACCCCGCTGATGGCGATTGGCAATGATCTGCCGCCGGGCGATCCGGGCCATGCGCTTATCGCGCAGATGGACCGCCAGATCGGCTGGCACCTCAAACGCGCGCGCTCTGCCGCGACCACGGCGCGCGAGATGGGCCAGCACAGCGCGCTTGGCCCAGTGATCGACGATATCCTCGTCGTTCTGCGCCGGATGATCGAGGATCGGGGGCTCGCGGTCGATGCGCGTCTCCCGCCCGATCTACGCATCGCGGCCGAGCAGCAGGACGCGCAGGAGATGATCGGCAATCTGCTGGAAAACGCGGCGAAATGGGCGCGCTCGCGGATCGAGCTGCGCGCCGAGGATCTGGGGCACACAGCGCGCATCGAGATCGCCGATGACGGGCCGGGCATGGACGAGGCCGATCACGCCCGCGCCGTCGCGCGCGGCGCGCGTCTGGATGAACGCGGCCCTCAGGGCGCAGGGCTTGGTCTTGCCATCGTCGCCGATCTGGCCGGGCTTTTGGGCGGAAGCCTGTCCCTTGGCCGCGACGAGCGGCTTGGCGGGCTGAAAGCGGTGCTGTTGCTGCCGAAGTGACGCGCCGCGGGGCCGAGCGTCAAAAAAAGAAAGGCCGCCCCCGGAAGGACGGCCCGATCACATCGACCTTATCGCAGCGCTTATGCGGCTTCGGCCTCTTCGGCCGCCTGACGACGCTCGCTTTCCTCGCGCGAGAGCGCGACCGAGGTGCGCACGCCTTTCGACACGAACTCCATCAGGCCCTTCACGACACGCTCATTCGGGTCGATCCCGGCGCAGGAAAGCACCTCGCGGCCATCGCGAGACCGCGCCCAACGCGCGATCTGCTCGGGGCCGTTGCCGTATTTCTTGTCGTCGGCGATCGCATCATCCAGAGCCGCAAGAACCACGGCCGCGAACAGCTTGCGGGCGCGCTGACCTTGTTCAAAGTTGAATGCCGAGCCGTCAACGAAATCACGCATATTTACACGTCCTGACCAATATCTTTTCCCCCGCCATCAAAGGCGGGCCCGTTCTATTTCTCCGGGCTGGGGTCGATGAAACTACCTACACCGTCAGCCCTGCGATTCGGTATGGCCTGAAGCTCATAGCAGCCATGCACCGGGCGCATACCATCTTGCGGCGAACTAAGCCTTTGCCAAAGCTGGGGCCACAGTCGCGCGATAATCCGCCTTGCGCACTTGACAACGCCGCGCGGCGGGATTGGTTGCATGGCAGATCACGCGCCGCAGCGCCTGATATGGGGCGGAACGGGCGCGTTTCAATCCCCTTCCGGCGCGGGGCGGTCGAAAAGCTCAAGCTGGCTTCCACCCGGCTTCTCGCCCCTGCCGACCAGCCCCGAAAGCGTCACGCCAAGAAGCCGCACGCCGCGCCCGTCATCCATAAGCGCGCCGATCAGCGATTGCGCGATCTCGCGCAGCTCGGCCTCGGACGCGACCGGGCGGGGCAGCGAAAACGCCCGTGTGAGCTGGGTGAAATCGCTGTAGCGCAGCTTGAGCGTGACGGTCCTGCCCTGCGCCTCGCTGGACGCCGCGTGACGCCAGACCTTCGCCGCCAGAGGCTCAAGCGCCGCCCGCCCCTCCTCCGGGCCGTGGAGATCGTCAAAGAAGGTCGTCTCGGCGCCGATCGACTTGCGGATGCGGTCGGGCCGGACCTCGCGCCGGTCATGCCCGCGCGCGACATTGTAGAAGTAGCGGCCCGATTTGCCGAAATGGCGGGTCAGGAACGGCTCGTCCTGCGCGCGAAGATCGGCGCCATTGTGGATGCCAAGCGCCTCCATCCGGGCCGCCGTGGCCGGGCCGATGCCGTGAAACCGCGCGATCGGCAGGCTGGCAACGAAATCAGGGCCGCGCGCGGGGGTGATCACGAACTGCCCGTCCGGTTTCATCTGGTCCGAGGCGATCTTGGCGAGGAACTTGTTATAGCTGATCCCCGCGCTCGCGGTCAGCCCGGTCTCGAGCCGGATCAGCCGGCGGATCTCGGCGGCCGCCTCGGTCGCGCTTTGTCCCGAGGGCAGATGCGCCGTCAGGTCCAGATACGCCTCATCAAGCGAAAGCGGCTCGATCACGGGGGTGAAGCGCGCGAAGATCGCCCGGATCTGCTGCGAGA
>JAUNRZ010000172.1 GCA_030539455.1 Paracoccus sp. (in: a-proteobacteria)
CCGCCCCGGCCGCGCGCGTAAAGCCAGTTGAAAAGCGCCGTGCGCGCGCCCCCGATATGGAGATATCCGGTCGGAGAAGGCGCAAATCGCGTCACGATCGGGCGGTCATCACTCATGCGGGGGCGGTCCTGCTTGGCGGTTGGGGGGCGTTAACGATTTATCAAGACTTGGCAGCCTATGCTCGGCGGAGTGATAGCGAAGGGGGGCGGGAAGGACAAGATGACGCCGGCACTTGCAGGCCCCTTGCGGGCGCGGGGCGATGCGTGGCTGGCCGGGTTGCGCGGCAGGCTGCGCGACGGGCTGCGCCTGCCCGAGCCGCGCGCGCGGGCGCGCACAAGGCGCCGCGCCTCGCTTCAGGCAGGGCTCGTTCCCTGGCTGCCGATCTGGATGGGCTGCGGGATAGCGCTATGGTTCTGGCTGCCGCAGGATCCGGGCGCGGCGGGCTATGTGCTGGCGTCCGTGGCGGCGGCGTGCGGGATCGCGCTTTTTCTCTGGCCGCACGCCCTCCTGCCAGATCTGGTCCGCATCGCTGGCATGGCGCTTGCCGTCATGGCGGCCGCCTTCGCGCTTTCCGGGGTGCGTGCGCATCTTGTCGCAGCGCCCGTGCTCGAGTGGCGCTATTACGGGCCGATCGAGGGGCGGGTGGTCGAGCTTGACCGCTCGGGCCGCGACCGGCTGCGGATCGTGCTCGATCAGGTGCGGCTCGGCACTTACGGGCCGCACGAGACGCCGCGCAAGGTGCGGCTTTCGCTGATGTCGGACCAGACCCCGCCCGAGCCCGGCGCGCGCGTCATGCTGACCGGACATCTCGGCCCGCCCCCGGGCCCGGCCGAGCCGGGGGGCTTCGATTTCAGGCGTCAGGCGTATTTTCAGGGCCTCGGCGCGGTCGGCTATGTGCGAACGCCGATCATGCGCGCGGGCGAGACGGATCCCGGCCGGCTCATGGCGCTGCACCGGCTGCGCATGGCGATGTCGCAGGCGATGCAGGACCATATTCCCGGCCAGCCCGGTGCGGTCGCGGCGGCCCTGATCACGGGCGATCGCTCGGCAATTTCGCCCCATTCGCATGAGGTGATGCGCGGCTCGAACCTGTCGCATCTGATCGCGATTTCGGGGCTGCATATGTCGATCGTGACCGGCTTCGTCTTTGCCGCGCTGCGCTTTTTGCTGATCGGCGCCGAGGCCGCCGCGCTTTGGCGCGGGCGCGCCTTCTTGTGGCCCGGCCGCAAGATCGCGGCGGTGGGCGCGCTTCTGGCGGCGGCGCTTTACCTCGTCGTCTCGGGCGCGAGCCTCGCGACCGAGCGGGCGTTCATCATGGTCAGCGTCATGCTCTGCGCGATCCTCGCCGACCGGCGCGCGATCTCGCTGCGCTCGATTGCGGTGGCAGCGGTGATCATCCTCGCGATGGCCCCCGAGGCGCTTTTCTCGCCCGGCTTTCAGATGAGCTTTGCGGCAACGGCGGCGCTTATCCTCTCGGTCCAGCCCTGGGGGCGCGTCTCGCCCTATATCCCGGCGCTGCTGCGGCCCTTTGCGATGCTGCTTGTCTCGTCACTGATCGCGGGGCTCGCCACCGCGCCCATCGCGGCGGCGCATTTCTCGCGGATGGCGCAATACGGGCTGCTGGCGAATATGCTGGTCGTGCCGGCGATGGGCAGCTTCATCATGCCCGCCGGGGTGATCGCCGCGCTTGTGGCGCCGCTGGGCCTTTCGTGGCTGCCGCTTTGGGTGATGGGCTGGGGGTGCTGGTGGATCCTGATGATCGGCGAGTGGGTGTCGGGGCTGCGCGGCGCGGTCACGCCCATCCCGGCCGCGCCGGCCTTCGTTTTGGGGCTGATGGTGCTGGGCACCGCCGCGCTTGTTCTCTCCCCGCCCGGCGGCTGGCGGCGCGCCTTGCGGTGGCGGCTCGCGCTTGGCGCGGCGCTGCTTGGTGCGGGGTTTGCTGTCTGGATCGCCGCCCCGCGCCCGGCGCTGCTGATCGCGCCCGAAGGCGATGCCGCCGCCTTGATGAGCGCGGCGGGCCGCGTCCCCTCCAAGCCGCGCGGCGGCAGCTTTGCGGTATCCCGCTGGCTGCTCGATGACGGCGATCTGGCCGATCAGGAACAGGCCGCCGCGCGCGATCTATGGCAGGGCGAGAGCCGCGCCCGCAGCGCCTACTGGGCCGAGGCGGGCCTCACCGTCACCCATCTGACCGGACGCGGCGCAGCCGACGCGGCCCCCGCCCATTGCCGCGCCGGCACGCTGCTGATCGTCGCCGAAGAGGTCGGGGGAAAGCCAGGCCCGTGCCTTTTGTTCGACACCGGCAGGCTCGCGCAAACCGGCGCCATCGCCCTCGACTGGCGCGGCGGCGCCCTTGTCATGCGCACTGAAACGGCGCTGAGCAGCGGCCGCGCCTGGGGCAGGGTGAGCGAGCCGCGCGCGGCGCAGTAGGCGGTGCACGCTTGGCGCTGTCGCTCTGACGCTACCCGCAGCGCGGTTTGCTGGCGACATGCGTTGCAACAGGGCGCCCGCGCGGCGGGCAGGGTGCCGAGCGGCTCGAAGCTCTGGCGCGAGGTCAAGCGCGGCAAAACTCCGGCGCGGCGGTCGGGGCGCTGCGCGGGCGGCTGCTTCGGGAGCCTCCGGCGGGGATATTTGGGGACAAAAGAAGCGCGCATCTGGCGCCGCAGCGAGAGCGGCAGGTGGCCGCGCGCCGTCTCAGGCCAGCTCAGCAAGCACCTTATGGGGCGCCTCCTCGAGCTTTTAGCGCCTCGTCCTTCTCCCCCGCGTTCGGGGTGAAGGACGTGGAGAGCGCGGCCGACTGCTCTGCGAGCACGCGCTCTCTCATCTTACCTCTGCAAAAGCCTTGCGGAGGGTGTTTTGCCGTGGGCGGGACCTCGTCTGGCTTCCCTTCGTTCAGAAGGAGGGGCGGGCGGGGCAAGGTTGACCGCCCGAGCGGGCGCCCTCTCAGGCGACCTCGGCGAACACCTTGTTCAGCGCCTCTTCGAGCTTTTCGAGGATCTCGTCCATCTGCGCCTCGGTCAGGATGAAGGGCGGGCAGAGCACGATCGACTGGCCGAGCGGGCGGCAGATCAGGCCGAGATCGGTGCAGGCGTTGGCGATGCGCTCGGACACGGACAGATCGCCGGGGAAGAGGGTCTTGCTTTCCTTGTCCTTGACCGCCTCGAGCGCCCACATGAAGCCGACGCCGCGCAGCTCCCCGATATTGCGAGAGCGCTCCATGATCCCGCGCAGACCGGCCTCGAGGCGCGGGGCGAGGCGGCGGACATTCTCGGCCAGCCCCTCGTTCATCACCACGTCGATCGCCTTGAGCGCGACCGCGCAGCCGACCGGGTGGCCCGAGGCGGTGAAGCCGTGCGGGAATTCCTCGATCGCAGCGACCGCCGCATCCATCCGGTCCGACAGTTCGGGCCCGAGGATCACCGCGCCCATCGGAAAGAGCCCGGCGGTCAGGTTTTTCGATGAGATGATCGCATCGGGCGTGAAGCCGTAGGTCTCGCAGCCCCAAGTGCTGCCGGTGCGTCCGAAGCCGCAGATCACCTCGTCCGAGATCAGCGGGATGCCGTGTTTCTTCAAGATGGGCGCGATGGCCTGGAAATACCCCTCGGAGGGCGGGATGACGCCGCCCGCGCCCATCACCGGCTCGGCGAAGAGGCCCGCGATCGTGTCCGCGCCCTCGCGGGCGATCACCGTCTCGAGCTCATCGGCGAGGCGCTGCGTGAACGCCTCTTCGCTCTCGCCCTCGCGCCCCTCGCGCCAGTAATGCGGGCAGGTGAGGTGGATGAAGCCGTCCAGCGGCAGGCCGAACACCTCGTTATAGGGCTTGCCGGTCATCGAGGCCGACACCGCCGTCACGCCGTGATAGGCGTTCCAGCGGGTCAGGATCTTGCGCCGCTTTTCATGCCCCTCCGAGCCGTGGAGGAACCACAGCATCTTGACCATCGTGTCATTCGCCTCGGAGCCGGAGTTCGTATAAAACACCTTCCCGCGCGCGAAGGGCGAGACCTCGACCAGCTTTTCCGACAGCATCACGGTCTGATCGGACATCCGCCCGAAAAA
>JAUNRZ010000173.1 GCA_030539455.1 Paracoccus sp. (in: a-proteobacteria)
CGCCATGCTTGATCACGCCGCCATATTCCTGCCCGGTGCCCGGCAGAAAGCCCGGGACATCGACGAGCGTGACGATCGGGATCTCGAACGCGTCGCAGAACCGCACGAATCGCGCCGCCTTGCGCGAGCTGTCGATATCGAGAACCCCCGCCAGCACCATCGGCTGGTTGGCGACGACGCCCACGGTCTGGCCCTCGATCCGCATGAAGCCGATGATGATATTGCCCGCGAAATCGCGCTGAATCTCGAAGAAATCGCCCTCATCGGCGATTTTCACGATCAGCTCTTTCATGTCGTAGGGCGTGTTGGGGTTTTCGGGGATCAGCGTGTCGAGGCTTTCCTCGATGCGCCCCGGATCGTCGAAGAAAGGCCGCACCGGCGCCTTTTCGCGGTTCGAGAGCGGCAGGAAATCGAAGAGCCGCCTGATCTCGTAAAGCGCCTCGACATCGTTATCGAACGCCCCGTCCGCGACCGAGGATTTCTTGGTATGGGTCGATGCGCCGCCCAATTCTTCGGCGGTCACGACCTCGTTCGTCACGGTTTTCACCACATCCGGGCCGGTCACGAACATGTAGGACGTATCGCGCACCATGAAGATGAAGTCGGTCATCGCGGGGCTGTAGACGGCCCCGCCTGCGCAGGGGCCCATGATGACGCTGATTTGCGGGATCACGCCCGAGGCCATGATGTTGCGCTGAAACACCTCGGCGTAACCGGCAAGGCTCGCCACCCCTTCCTGAATCCGCGCGCCGCCCGAATCGTTCAACCCGATCACCGGAGCGCCGTTCTGCATCGCCATGTCCATGATCTTGCAGATCTTTTGCGCGTGGGTTTCCGACAGGCTGCCGCCGAACACGGTGAAATCCTGGCTGAACACATAGACCATGCGCCCGTTGATCGTCCCCCAGCCCGTCACCACGCCGTCACCGGCGGGGCGGTCGTTCTCCATCCCGAAATCGGTCGAGCGGTGCGCCACGAACATGTCGAACTCTTCAAAGCTGCCCTCGTCAAGCAGCAGCTCGACCCTCTCGCGGGCGGTCAGCTTGCCGCGCGCGTGCTGCGCATCGATGCGCCGCTGCCCGCCGCCGAGCCGGGCGGCCTCGCGCCGCTTTTCAAGCTGATCGAGGATGTCCTTCATCGCTTCCTCCTGCGAATTTTGCTTGGTTTAGCGCGTGATGCGGGCGGTCAAAAGCGTTTTTCGGGATATTTGCAAAATCTGCGCAAGGCGGGCGGCGAAAATTGCAAAATTGCGTTGCTTCTTGACCTCGCCGACGCCAGGCGCAATCTGCCCGCCATGACGCTTTATATCGACACCGGGGCCATCGGGGCCAATTATCGCGCGCTCGCTGCGCGTTCGGGCGGCGCGCGGACAGCGGCGGTCGTCAAGGCCAATGGCTACGGGCTGGGGATCGACGTCGCGGGGCCGGCGCTGTGTGCGGCGGGGGCCGAGGATTTCTTCGTCGCGCTCGCCTCCGAAGCGGCCGCCTTGCGCCGCGCCATCGGGCAGGGGCCGCGCATCTTCGTGCTCTCGGGGCATATGGAGGGCGCAGAGCTGGGCGATGCGATCCCGATGGTGAACTCGCCCGAGCAGTTTTTCCGCGACCGCGCCATCCGTCACGGCAAGAAATTCGGGATCCAGCTCGACACCGGCATGAACCGGCTGGGGATGGAGCCGGCCGAATGGGCGGCGATCCGCGCCGAGGCGCTTGCCGAAAAGCCCGAGCTTGTCATGTCCCATCTCGCCTGCGCGGATGAGCCGGACCACCCCATGAACCCGCGCCAGCTTCGCGCCTTTCGCGAGATGACCGACGGGATCGACGCGCCCCGCTCGCTTGCAGCAACCGGGGGGATCCTGCTGGGGCCGGACTATCATTTCGACCTGACCCGCCCCGGTATCGGGCTTTACGGCGGCCGCCCGTTCGAGGAGGCAAGCCCCGTGGTGCGCCTGTCCCTTCCCGTGATCCAGACGCGCGATCTGACGGAGGGCGAGACGGCCGGCTATTCCAACACCTGGACCGCGCCGCGCCGCTGCAAGATCGCGACCGTCGCGGCGGGCTATGCGGACGGGATCCACCGCAGCCTGTCATCGGACGGGCAGCGCGCGCGGATCAGCCTTTATGCGGGCGCAGTCCCGTGCCCGATTGTCGGGCGCGTGTCGATGGACCTCATCACCGCCGATGTCAGCGATCTGGCCGAGATACCTGCGGCGCTCGATCTGATCTGCCCGGCGCAGGGGATCGACGCGGTTGCCGATGCGGCCGGCACGATCGGCTATGAGGTGCTGACCAATCTTGGCGCGCGCTACCGGCGCGAGATCATCTAGGCGCGATGCGGCCTTAACAACTGTGACATTTCGGCGAAAAACCGGCAGCGCGCCCAAACGGGTCTTGCACACCGCGCGCAAATCGCGACCATGAGACAAAACGACCTGCCGGAGTTCTCATTGGCCCTCACGCCGACCCCGCCCGAAAGCGCCGCTCCTAGCGAGACACTGCTGGAGTTCCCCGACAACCGCCTTCTGATCGACCTTTGCGGCGCCAATGACCGCCATCTGGCGCGTCTGGAAGAGGCGTTCAGCGTCCATATCCTGCGGCGCGGCAATCTGCTCGCGATCGTCGGCACGCCCGAGGCGCAGGCCGATACGGCGCAGGTTCTGCACGCGCTTTACGCGCGGCTCGAGCAGGGGCGCGAGGTCGGCATGGCCGAGCTCGAGGCCGCTTTGCGCATGGGCCCGCAATCGCTGGCCGAGCCGGCCAGCCCGGCCGAGCAGCTTGAGATGTTCGGCAAGGGCCCGATCGAGCTGCGCACCCGCAAGAAAACCATCGAGCCGCGCACCGATGCGCAGCGCGATTATGTGCGCAATCTCTTTGCCAACGAGATGGGGTTCGGGATCGGCCCGGCCGGCACCGGCAAGACCTATCTCGCCGTCGCGGTGGGCGTCACGATGCTGATCGGCGGCCATGTGGACAAGATCATCCTCTCGCGCCCCGCCGTGGAGGCGGGCGAGCGGCTGGGCTTTCTGCCCGGCGACATGAAGGAAAAGGTCGATCCCTATATGCAGCCGCTTTACGATGCGCTGAACGATTTTCTGCCCTCGAAACAGCTTCAGAAGCTGATGGAGGAAAAGCGGATCGAGATCGCGCCGCTTGCGTTCATGCGCGGGCGCACGCTGGCGAATGCGTTCGTCGTGCTGGACGAGGCGCAGAACGCGACGACGATGCAGATGAAGATGTTCCTGACCCGGCTGGGCGAGGGCTCGCGCATGGTCATCACCGGCGATCGCAGCCAGATCGACCTGCCGCGCGGCACCGAATCGGGGCTGGTCGAGGCCGAGCGGATCCTTGGCGGCATCAAGGGCATCAGCTTTAACTATTTCACCTCGAAGGACGTGGTGCGCCACCATCTGGTGGCACGGATCATCGAAGCCTACGACGCCGAGGATCAGGCCGCCATCGCGCGGGGCGAGAACCCGGACGGCCGCGCCCGCTGGATCCCGAGGCGCGAGCCCGGATCATCGCGCGAGGCGCGGGGCGCGGGCGGGCAGGGCGCTCGCGGCGATCAGGGCACTGCCGCGCCGCAGCCGGGCCCGCAGGCGCCGTCCGCCGAGCAGGGCGATGGCTGAGATCGACACGCTGATCGAGGATGACAGGTGGCAGGCGGCGGGGCTTGACGCGCTCGCCGCGCGGGCCGGCGCGGCGGTGCTGGCGCATCTGGGGATGGACCCCGGCACCGAAATCGTCGTCATGGGCTGCGATGACGCGCGGATCGCCGCGCTGAATGCCGGCTTTCGCGGCCAGGACCGCGCGACGAATGTGCTCTCATGGCCGTCGGTCGAACACCGCCCCGCCGCGCCCGGCGCCCCCCCCGCCTTGCCCGAGACCGACGCGCTTGGCGATATCGCCATCGCGTTCGAGACCTGCGAGGCCGAGGCGCGCGATCAGGGCAAGGATTTCACCGATCACGTCACCCATCTTTTGGTTCATGCGATGCTGCACCTCGCCGGCTATGACCACGAGACCGAGGCGGATGCGGAAACCA
>JAUNRZ010000174.1 GCA_030539455.1 Paracoccus sp. (in: a-proteobacteria)
GAGCGCATCCCCGAATATATCGCCCGCGCCAAGGACAAGGACGACCCGTTCCGCCTGATGGGCTTTGGCCACCGCGTCTACAAGAATTTCGACCCGCGCGCCAAGGTGATGAAGGAATCCGCCGACGAGGTTCTGGACCTGCTGGGGATCGAGAACAACGAAATGCTGAAAGTCGCCAAGGAACTGGAGCGTATCGCGCTTGAGGACGAATATTTCGTCAGCAAGAAGCTGTATCCGAACGTCGATTTCTATTCGGGGATCATCCTTGAGGCGATGGGCTTCCCGACCTCGATGTTCACGCCGATCTTCGCCATGTCGCGCACGGTCGGCTGGATCGCGCAATGGAAAGAGATGCTGGGCGATCCGCAAAACAAGATCGGCCGCCCGCGCCAGCTTTACACCGGCGCTTTGCGCCGCGATTACACGGATGTCGCGGACCGCAAGGAAGCCTGAGACGCAAGACGCTTCTCAGCGGCCCCGGAACGATTCCGGGGCCGTTTTGCTGCAAGATCGAGTATTTTTGCGCAGAAGAAGATATGCGGCGGGTTTCTTCTGCGCCGAAATACTCCCGCCGGAGGCTCTGAATGACAAAACGCCGCCCCCGGAAAAGGGCGGCGCTTTTTCTTGCCATGTCGATGCGCTTAGCGGCGCGAGAGCAGCTTCCAGCCGCCGGCGACGGTCATCGCGGCGATCACGGCCTTGACCACGGCGCCCAGAAGGAAGGGCGCAACGCCCGCCATGAAGGCCGCCTCCCAGCCGAGGCCGGTCACGAGTTTCAGCACCGCCATGCCGGGGATGAACAGCAGCATCGCCGGCACGAACGCTGCGGCGAAGAGGCGCGGAAAGCCGCGATCGAGGCCGCGCTCAACCAGCCAGCCGGTCAGCCAGGCCATCGCGACAAAGCCGAAGAGAAAGCCCGAGGTCGGCCCCATCAGCGGCGCGATGCCGGCCGCGCCATTGGCAAAGACCGGCAGCCCCATCGCGCCCTGCGCGAGGTAAACCAGAAGCGTCACCGCGGCCAGCCGCGCGCCATAGGTCAGCCCGATGATCGAAATGGCCAGCGTTTGCAGCGTCATCGGCACCGGGATCATCGGCACCGAGGCTTGCGCCGAAAGCCCGACCACGGCCGAGCCGCCAAGAACAAGCAAAACATTGGTGAGCAGCGAACGGCTCGGAAGCGCGGCCTGGGTCAGAGTCATCTCGTAATCCTTTAACGGAGTGTGTCGGCGGTTTTCATCGGCGCGAAGATGGCCGATCCTCGCGGCGATTGTCAACGCGCAGATCATGGCTTGCAGAACGGGCGCAGCGGTGCCAAACGAGCCGGATGGACGCATCATCTGACAAAATCGCGCTTGTGACCGGCGCATCGCGCGGGCTGGGCGCCGCCCTTGCCGAGGGGCTCGCGGCGCGCGGCTTTCACATCATCGCCTTGGCGCGCACCTCGGGCGCTCTGGAAGAGCTGGACGACCGCATCCGCGCGGCGGGCAGCACGGCGACGCTGGCTCCGATGGATGTGACCAAGCCCGAGGCGATGATCCAGCTTGCCGGCGCGATGGCCGAGCGTTGGGGCGGGCTCGATGTCTGGGCGCATTGCGCGATCCATGCCGCGCCGCTGACGCCGGCGGGGCATATCGACCCGCGCGACTGGCAGAAATCCTTCGACTGCAACGCCCATGCCACGCACGGGCTTATCGCGCTGCTGCATCCGCTGCTGATGGCGCGGAAGGGCACGGCGATCATCCCGGCCGATGATGTGGCCGGCCACGCCTATTATGCAAGCTACGGGGCGAGCAAGGCCGCGCAGATGTCGCTGGCCCAGAGCTGGCAGGCCGAGACGCAAAAGCTGGGCCCGCGCGTTCTGACCCCGACCCCGGCGCCGATGCCGACCGCCTTGCGCGCGCGGTTCCACCCCGGCGAAGATCGCTCGCGCCTGTCGGATTGCGCGAGCGAGGCGGCGAGGATTCTCGAGCAGGCTTTTGCCAAGGCGGGCTAGGCGGCGCGCTTAAACGTCCCAGTCATCCTCGTGCCGCGCGGGGCCGATGGCGAGCCAATCCGCCCTCACCCGCCCGACCTGCGTGTCGCCCCATGTGCGAAAGACCAGATCGAACCCCTCTGCCGTGACGTTTTCGGCCGAAAGATCCACCCTGTGGTTCGCGCCGCGCTGCATATCGAGCATCGTGATCGAGACATGGACGATGGGCGCGCCGAGGAACGGCCCGTCGAAATCAACGCGCGCTTTGGTTTCGCGCTCGCCGCGCCCGGACCACATCGGGTCATGCTCGGAAAAGCCCGAGAAGATGATCTGGCTGCCATTCTGCACGCCGATCGCCGATTGATTGAAACGCCGCACGCCCGAGATCCCTTCAACTCTGGATGCGATCTAGGTGCCGCACGGGCGGAAAAAAAGCCCCGCTGAGCGGGGCTTGTCTCAATATAGAGGTGCGTCGCCGGATCAATCCGGCACGGTCGCGCTGTTTGGGTCAAGCCCGATCGTCGTGCCAAGCGCGAACATATCGCTCAGCAGCTTCTTGGCGGCGAGAACCGCATCCTCGGCACCCTCGCGCGATTCTGCCTGCTTTTTCTTCTTATGCGCCGCCGCCGCCATCGCGTCGAAACGATCCTGGGTCATGTCGTCGCGCGAATGGCCCATCTCGGCCAGAAGGCTGGCCGAGTCGTTGTTGATCTCGACGAAACCGCCCGAGATGGCGAACTGCGTCTCGGCGCCGTTTGCGTCGATCACCGTCACGATCCCCGGCCGCAGCGTCACGATCTCGAGCGCGTGGCCCGGCATCACCACCATATCGCCGTCGGTCGCGGGCAGGCGCATCTCGCGCACCTGCACCGAGGTCAGGTTGCGTTCCGGCGAGACGAGGTCGAACTGCATCACATCGGCCATAACGCCCCCTTATGCCGCCTCGGAGGCGAGCTTCTGAGCCTTCGCTTTGACGTCCTCGATCCCGCCGACCATGTAGAAGGCGGCCTCGGGCAGATGGTCGTATTCGCCGGCCACAACCGCCTTGAACGAGGCGATCGTGTCCTCGAGCGGGACCTGCACCCCGTCCGAGCCGGTAAAGACCTTCGCGACGTCGAAGGGCTGGCTGAGGAAACGCTGGATCTTGCGGGCGCGGGCCACGGTCAGCTTGTCCTCTTCCGACAGCTCGTCCATGCCGAGAATGGCGATAATGTCCTGAAGCGACTTGTATTTCTGCAAGATGCCTTGAACGTCACGCGCAACGCCGTAATGTTCCTCGCCGACCACGGCCGGGTCGAGAATACGGCTGTTGCTGTCCAGCGGGTCCACGGCCGGGTAGATGCCCAGCTCGGAGATCGCGCGCGACAGAACGGTCGTGGCGTCAAGGTGGGCGAAGGTCGTCGCCGGGGCCGGGTCGGTAAGGTCGTCGGCCGGAACATAGACGGCCTGGATCGAGGTGATCGAGCCGCTTTTGGTCGAGGTGATCCGCTCCTGCATCGCGCCCATATCGGTCGCGAGCGTCGGCTGATACCCCACCGCCGAAGGAATCCGGCCCAGCAGAGCCGACACTTCCGAGCCGGCCTGCGTGAAGCGGAAGATGTTGTCCACGAAGAACAGAACGTCCGTCCCGGTCGAATCGCGGAATTGCTCGGCCAGCGTGAGGCCGGTCAGCGCAACCCGCATCCGCGCGCCCGGAGGCTCGTTCATCTGCCCGTAAACCAGAGCCACCTGCGACTCGGCCAGATTGTCGGGCTTGATGACGCCCGATTCGACCATCTCGTGATAAAGGTCGTTCCCCTCGCGCGTCCGCTCACCGACGCCGGCGAACACGGAATAGCCCGAATGCACCTTGGCGATGTTGTTGATGAGCTCCATGATCAGAACGGTCTTGCCGACGCCGGCGCCGCCAAACAGGCCGATCTTGCCGCCCTTGGAATAGGGGGCCAGAAGGTCGATGACCTTGATGCCGGTCACGAGGATCTCGGACGAGGTGGCTTGCGAGGCGAAATCCGGCGCAGGCTGGTGGATCGCGCGCTTTTCGGTCGACT
>JAUNRZ010000175.1 GCA_030539455.1 Paracoccus sp. (in: a-proteobacteria)
GCGCGCTTCCCGCCGCGCCCGGCCCGCACCGTGCGCGCGCGACCGCTGCGTTTCTTTCCCTCGCCGGCACGGTAGTATGGCACAGCGATCCGCAGCGTTTCGCCCGCCTTTACGAAGCGCTTTGGCGCCTCGACCGGGGCGAGGACGCGCTCCACCCCGCCGACCCGCAGGCGGTGCGGCTCAACGCGATGGCGCAGGCCGTGCGGCGCGACATGCACAAGATGAAGGCGTTCGTGCGGTTTCGCGAGTTGCAGGGCGCGGGCGCGCGCCGCCGTTTTGCCGCCTGGTTCGAGCCCGATCACCACAGCCTTGAGCCGACCGCCCCGTTCTTCGCGCGCCGCTTCGGCGATATGGACTGGTCGATCGCGACCCCTGCGCTGACGGTGCGCTGCGTTGATGGCGCGCTTGACTACGCGCAGGGCGGGGCGCCGCCCGATCTGCCCTCGGGCGCCGGCGGCGATGCTTCCGAGGCGCTTTGGGAGGTTTATTTCGCCAATATCTTCAACCCCGCGCGGATCAAGCTGAATGCGATGCGCGCGCATATGCCCAAGAAATACTGGCGCAACCTGCCCGAGACGAAGCTGATCCCCGAGATGCTGGCGGATGCCGAGGCGCGTGTTCAGCGAATGCACGAGGCCGGCGCATCGACGCCAAGGCGCGGGGCCGCCGCGATCTCGACCCGCTACCGCGCCGCCCAGACCCCGCCCGAGCCTCCGGCAGACCTCGCCGCCGCTCGGCTTGACGCGCAAAGCTGCACGCGCTGCGATCTGTGCGGGCCGGCGACGCAGACCGTCTGGGGCGAGGGCCCGCCCGATGCGCGGCTGATGGTCGTGGGCGAGCAGCCGGGCGATGAGGAGGATCGGGCGGGCCGCCCCTTCATCGGCCCCGCCGGCACCCTGCTGCGCGCGTCGCTTGCCGAGGCCGGGCTTGATCCGCGCGATCTGTGGCTGACAAATGCCGTCAAGCACTTCAAATTCCGCCGCTCCGGCAAGCGCCGGCTCCACCAGAACCCGACGCGCGGCGAGATCGAGCATTGCAGGTGGTGGCTCGGGCTCGAGGTCAAGCTGATCAAACCGCGCGTCATCATAGCGCTTGGCGCCTCGGCGGCTTTCGCGCTCACCGGCGATAAAAGCCCGCTCGGCCCGCGCCGCGGAACGGTAGAGCAAAGCGCGGACGGCACCCCCGTTCTCATCACATGGCACCCCGCTTTCGCCCTGCGCAGCGAGGCCGAGGCGGCAGCGCGCATCCGCGCCGAGATGGTGGACGATCTGCGCGCCGCCGCCGCGCGCGCGGCTTAGCGATGCGCGCCTGTGACGCGGCCCGCAGATGGCAGGGCGGGGCCTAAAAACCGGCCCAGCAAACAAATATCAATAAAAAGGGAAAAAACTTTCAAACACTTGACTTTGGCGTGGAGGCCGCGAGGGTAGCCCATTGTCCGTCTCCATAAACGCACGCATCGTCACGATTGGCCTCGATTGAATATAGACCTGAACCTCCGCACCCGTTTGCGCGCCGATACGCGGCAAGAGCATGAGCGTGTCGATGCCGCCTATAAAGACGTCGATCTGTCCGCCCCCGAAGGGCTTTCTGCGTTTTTGGCCGATCATTACAGCGCTTTTGCCGCGCTGACGATCGCCGATCGCCCCGGCGCGGGCGAGGCGCGCGCGCTGCTGGACGAGTATCTCGGCGCGCTCGGCGATGATCTGGCCGCGCTCGATCAGCCGCTGCCGCCCGCCGCCGCATCGCTGACCGTTTCCCCCGACGCGGCGCTTTATATCCTCCTTGGCTCGCGGCGCGGCGCGAAATTGACGCAACGTTACTGGGCGGCAAATGCGCGCGGCGCGGCGCGCAAGGCCGGCCGCTTCCTGTCGCTGGATTCGCGTGACAGCGAATGGCGCGCGCTGTGCATGGCGCTTTCGCAGCGCCCCGCAGACGGGCCCGAGGCCGACCGGGCGACGGCCGATGTTAACGCGATTTTTGGTTTGTTCGCGCAGGCGATTGTGGTGAAAGAATATAATGAGTGACAAGTTGAACACCTCTGCCGCTGCGGCGCCCTCCGGGCCCGATGCCGGCGCCATCACGCAGGACATGGTCGATGCCTGCGCCCGCGAAGAGATCCAGTTTCTTGGCAATGTGCAGGATTTCGGCTGCCTTCTGGTCGTCACGAGCCAATGGATCGTGCGCAACGTCTCGGCCAATTGTGAAGAGATCCTCGGCATTCCGCCGCGGGCGCTCGTCTCCCAGCGGCTGACCGATCTTCTGCCCGGCTCGGCGATGCACACGCTGCGCGGCAAGGTGCAGGTCATGGGGCGCGGCGATCACGGGATCCGGCTGTTCGATGTCGATCTCTTCGAAGACGGTCGCGCCTTCGACATCGCGATCCACGGCGATGGCTCGACCTTCCTGATCGAGTTCGAGAAAAAGCGCACGGACCGGGTTCGCGGCCCCGGCGATGTGGTGCAGGCGCTGCTGCCGCAGCTTGTCCGGGCGGAAGATCAGAAAGAGCTGTGCATGACCGCGACCGATGCGGTCTGGGCGATGACCGGGTTCGAGCGTGTCATGGTCTACCGTTTCGAGCCCGATTTCAGCGGCCTCGTCGTCGCCGAAACGCGCGGCGGAGCGGCCGAAAGCTATCTGGGCCACCGCTTTCCGGCCTCGGACATCCCGCCTCAGGCGCGCGCGCTTTACACGCGAAACCTGATCCGCATCATCGCCGATGTGGACGCGCCTGTGCATCCGATCATCCCCGCGCAGGCCCCGGACGGCCGCCCGACCGATCTGTCGCTGTCGATCACCCGCGCGGTCTCGCCCATTCATCTGCAATATCTGCGCAATATGGGCGTGCGCAGCTCGATGTCCGCTTCGATCATCGTCGAGGGCGCGCTGTGGGGCCTCATCGCCTGCCACCACCCCGACCCGCATTATGTCGATTACGAGGTGCGCTCGGCGATCGAGATGTTCGCCCAGCTCTTGGCCTATGAGCTGGCTCTGCGCGTCCGGCGCGAGCAGGGCGCGCAAAGCGCCGCCGCGCTCGATTCGCATGAGCGGCTCTCGATCATGTTCGAAAGCGCCGGCGACGGGACGCCCGATCTCGACATCGTCGCGCGCGAGATCGGCGGCGCGATCGAGATCGACGGCATCGCGATGATGCTCGGCGGCCATTACCACGCCTCGGGGCTCACCCCGACGCGCGAGGCGTTTGTCGCGCTGCTGGACCACGTCGCCCGCAACGGATCGAGCCGGGTTTTCAGCACCGATAACCTCGCCAAGATCGCGCCGGGCACCGTGCCGCGCGAGACCGGCATTGGCGGGATGCTCGCGATCCCGATCCACAGCCGCCGCGACCATGGCGTGATCCTCTTTCGCCGCGAAATGGCGCGCGATATCGTGTGGGCCGGCGCGCCCGCCAAGGCGCAGCTGCCCGACGGGCGCCTCTCGCCGCGCACCAGTTTCTCGACCTGGCGCGAGGAGAGGCGCGGTTATTGCGAAAGCTGGAGCGCGGGGGATCTGACCGCCGCCGAGGTGCTGCGGGTGAGCCTTCTCGAGATCACGCTGCGGCTCAGCGCCGACCGCGACATGCGCAGCGCGCGCCGCAACGAGCAGCAAGAGGTGGTGATCGCCGAGCTGACGCATCGGCTGCGCAATGTCTACGCGACGGTCTCGGCGGTGATCGAATCGAGCGCGGGCGAGGCGGGGGATGCGCCCGAGGGCTATGTCGCCGATCTTCAGGCGCGTCTGGCGGCGATGAAACGCGCCAGCGATGTGCTGACCGACCGCAGCACCGCGTCCTCGTCGCTGCGCGATCTGATCATGGACGAGGCCCGCGCCTATGCCGGCGAGACGGCCGCGCAGGTCGACTACATCGGCCCCGACGTCCTGCTCTCGCCGCAGCAACGCGCGGCGCTGACGCTTGTGATCCACGAGCTGACAACCAACGCGGTGAAATATGGCGCGCTCGGGCAGCCCGAGGGGCGTCTGACGGTGACGCTGAGCGAAACCAAAGGCGGCGTCACGCTGGA
>JAUNRZ010000176.1 GCA_030539455.1 Paracoccus sp. (in: a-proteobacteria)
AGCGCCATGAGCGCGCCGGTATTGCCGCACGAGACCGCCACCGTCGCCTCGCCGGCGCGGACGCAATCGACCGCCGACCACATCGAGGTGCCCTGCGCGTTGCGGATCACCTGGCTCGGCTTGTCGTTCATCGTGACGACATCGCCCGCGTGACGGATCACGCAGCGCTCGCGCAGCCCGCGCCGCTTGGCGATCAGGCGCGAGAGCTCGGCCTCGGGGCCGTGCACGATGAAGCGGATATCGGGGTTCTTTTCGGCGCTGCGGGCGATGCCCGCGATCACCGTCGCCGGGCCGCGATCGCCGCCCATCGCATCGACAGAAATAACCACGCCGCCCCCCAGAGAGGGGGCGGGCGGGGTGTCATGTTCTGCGGCGCTGGACATAGGCGAGCCCGGCCGGATCAGGCCGCGTCGTCGTCCAGGTCGATCTCGTTGGCCTGCGCGACAACCTCACGGTCCGCGTAATGGCCGCAGGACGGGCAGACGTGGTGCGGGCGCTTCAGCTCGCCGCAATTGGTGCATTCGTTCGGGTTGCCCGCAACCAAAGCGTCATGTGCGCGGCGCATATTGCGCTTGGAACGGGTCACGCGATTCTGAGGGACAGCCATGTCACAACCTCGGTTCATCAGGGCCGCCGCTTCGGGCGGCCGGTGTCATTGAAAAGCCAGAACCGCGCAGATAGGCCACGCGCGGGCCGGATGCAAGTGAAATCGCCAAATATTCCTGCGATCCGGGCGCTGCGGCCGCAAAATTCGCTGTGCACCGGGCGGCGGCGGGGCGGCGGCGCCTAGCCCAGCACGATCAGCAGGGCGGCGGTGATGGGCAGCACGCTCAGCACCGTCTGGGCGGCGATGATATTGGCCATCAGCGTCGAATCACCCCCAAGCTGGCGCGAGAGGATATAGGACGAGGTGGCGGTCGGCAGCGCGGCGAAGATCACCACCGTCGCGAAGGGCGCGCCTTGAAGCCCGATCAGCCACGCGGCCGCCAGCGTCAGCAGCGGCAGCGCGATGAATTTCGCCGCCGAGGCGATGGCGAAGGCGGCCGCCTGCGCGCGGATCTGGCTCAGTTGCAGCGCGGCGCCGACGCAGATCAGCCCGACCGGCAGCGCCGCCTGCCCAAGCGCGCGCACAGCGCCCTCGAACCCGAGCGGCAGACCGATCCCGCTTGCCTGCAAAACTGCGCCGATCACGCAGGCCAGCAGAAGCGGGTTGAGCGCGATCTGCGCGGCAAGCTGCCTTGCGCGCGGCCGTGCCCCCGCATAGCGCCCAAGGATCAGGACCGACAGGATATTGACGCTCGGCACCAGAACCGCGTTCGCAAGCGCCGCCAAGGCGGTGCCCTGCGCGCCGAAAAGGCTGAGCGCGAGCATGATCCCGATATAATTGTTGAACCGGATCGCGCCCTGAAAGACCGAGGTAAAGCCCGGCCCGTCTACTGCAATGCGCGGGCGCAGCAGCACAAGCGCGAGGGCCACAAGCACGATCGGCGCCAGCAGCGCAAAGCCCATCGCGGCAAGCGGCATCTGGCCCAGATCGGCGGTCGCGAGCCCGTGGACGAACAAGGCGGGCAGGAGGATGAAATAGGCCAGCCTTTCCGCCTCGCGCCAGAATTCGGGCGCGAACACATCGCCGCGCCGCAGCGCGTAGCCAAGCGCGATCAGCAGCGCGACCGGGGCGAGCGCGGCGAAGGCGGCGGCGAGCATGTCAGGATCGCTCGAGATTGAGCGCGATGAGCCCCGCGACCTGCTCGGGATGGGTCAGGGGCGACATATGGCCCGCGCCCTCGATCGTCGCGCGGCCCACATCCATCAGCCGCGCGGCGAGGGCGGCGTGGATGTCGTGCATGACCGGCTCGGATTTCTCGCCCGCGATCAGCATGACGGGCGCCTCGATCGCCTCGAGCCGGCCTTCGCCGAGAATATTCGCGCTGTCCTCGTAAAGCGCCGCGCGTGTGTGGGGCAAAAGCCGCGCCTGCGCGCCCGCGCGGGGCGCGCGGGGCGCGCCGGCTTGGGTGCCGGCCCAGACGCGCTGAAACGACGCGGCGGCGGCGTCCCAATCGCCGGCCTCGATATGAGGCATTGCCGCCGCCATCGATGGATCATAGGCGCCGGGCCCTGCGGCGGCAAAGAGAACCGGCTCGATCAGGGTGAGGCTGCGCACCGCCTCGGGGTAGGCGACGGCGATGCGCAGGGCGATCGTGCCGCCAAGGCTGTGGCCGATCAGATCGACCGGGCGCGTAATCAGCGCCGCGATCTGCCGCGTCGCGTCGGTGTGGTAGTCGAGATCGCCCCCCTCCCAGTCGGGCGCATCGCCGTGGCCCGGAAGGTCCGGCGCGATCAGATCGACCGCGCCGCCGAGATGCCGCGCAACGCGCGCCCAGCCGGCGCCCGCGCCCATCATGCAGTGAAGCGCGATGGCCGGGCGGTCCTGATCGCCCGGGAAATGGCGCGGGCCGGCCACCGCCGGCGCATGGGAGGCGTCCATCACGCTCACAATGCGGCCAGATGATCGTCGAGAAATTGAAGCCGGTCCTGCCCCCAGAACCTCTGGCCGGTCTCGCGCACGACATAGAAGGGCGCGCCGAACACGCCCGCCGCCACCGCATCGTCGAGATTGCGGGTATATTGCTCGGCCCCCGTCAGCAGGCCCCGATCGGCAAGCGCGGGATCAAAGCCCGAGGCGGTCAGCACGTCGCGGATCACCCCGTCATCGGCGATGTCGCGCTGCTCGGCCCAGACGGCGCGCAGGAAATTATGCGCGAGGCCCCCCACCGCGCCGCCCTCTTCCTGCGCCGCAATCACGGCATAGGACGAGGGCGCGGGGTTCACCGGCCAGAACATCGGCGAGAGGTTGAAGGCCATGTTCAGGTAAACCGCCCAACGGGTCAGCTCCTGCGCGCGATATTCCTGCCGCGCGGCGGGGCGGTCCATCGGCCTAACGCCCCCGGTGCGGTCGAAAAGCTGCATCAGATCGACCGGCTTGTAGGTGATCGTCGCGCGATGCTTGTGGGCGATCTGCTCCAGCCGCCCGCCGGCCAGATAACACCACGGGCTGGCCGTGCCGAGATAATAGTCGATATGCGCCATAGGTTTCCTCCCTTTCCGGGTTTGCGGGCAGGCTATCGCGGTGCTAATCCCTTCGCAATCGTCCGAATCCCCGACGCTCCTGCTGCCAAGGAACCGACCATGCCCGCCATGTCCGAGCCCAAGCTGATTTCCGGTAACGCGAACCGCCCCCTTGCCAATGCCATCGCCCGCCGCATGTCGATGCATCGCGGCATGAGCGTGGGGCTGATCGACGCCCGGGTCGAGCGGTTCAACGATCAGGAAGTTTTCGTCGAGATGTTCGAGAATGTTCGCGGCGAGGATGTCTACGTCATTCAGCCGACCTCGAACCCGGCCAATGACAATCTGATGGAGCTGTTGATCATCACCGACGCGCTGCGCCGGTCGAGCGCGGCGCGCATCACGGCGGTGATCCCCTATTTCGGCTATGCGCGGCAGGACCGGCGGGCGAAGGCGCGCACGCCGATCAGTGCGAAGCTCGTCGCCAATCTGCTGACCGAGGCGGGGGTCGACCGCGTTCTGACCCTTGATCTTCACGCCGCGCAGATCCAGGGGTTTTTCGATATTCCGGTGGATAATCTTTACGCCGCGCCGGTCTTTGCTCTGGATATCCGGCATAATTTCAAGGGCCGGCTCGACGATGTGATGGTGGTCTCGCCCGATGTCGGCGGGGTCGCCCGCGCGCGCGAGATCGCGCAGCGGATCGACGTTCCGATGGCGATCGTGGACAAGCGGCGCGAGAAAGCGGGCGAGATCGCCGAGATGACGGTGATCGGCGATGTCGCGGGCAAGACCTGCATCATCGTTGACGATATCTGCGACACGGCGGGCACTCTGGTCAAAGCGGCGCAGCTTCTGGTCGATCACGGCGCAACCGAGGTCCACGCCTATATCAGCCACGGCGTTCTGTCCGGCCCCGCGGTCGAGCGGATCACCA
>JAUNRZ010000028.1:0-1754 GCA_030539455.1 Paracoccus sp. (in: a-proteobacteria)
CTAGCGACGGAAGGCAATCAGCCGGGCCACAGTAAACCGCGTCAATACTCGCCCGCACCGAAGCGTCACACCACGCGCCTTCCTGCTACTCGCCCGCACAGCAACCTCACGCGCCCATCTGCCAGATCCAGCTGAGCTACGACACCTCTTCGGCTCCCGCTTCATCGCAAAACTCGCAGAACCGTCCCAAAACGCCGTGCAAGCCAACCGGCGACAGGCAAGCGCTCCGATACGCGGACGCCGCACGGCGGAGCACCATGCGGATGACTGCGCCACTCTGAAGAGAGCGATATGACGCCCCCGGGCGAACGGAGAACACGCCAACACGACCCAGCACAGCGCCGCGTCAAGCTAGAAACTGCGCCGTCCGAGTGCTCGATATTATACGGCGCCGGGCCATGCTCAATTAACCAAGGGCAGAGGACAGGAACGACGAGAGGGTTCACCCACCTACCCAGATAAACCTCGCCAACACGCGGCCGCAGCACTCCGGCGGACCAAGCGCCTGCCAATGCTATCCTGTCGAGAGATACGACACGCCGTCAGCCATTGCCCATAGGCAAAGTCAAAGCGCTCACTAATGAAACTGCGGACACCCCTGTCAACGAAAGCTTGCCAACACGCGACCGCAGCGAAGCGGCGCGCCCATCGCATATCTCTGCGTTTCCAGGTTGACGTAACAAGCAGACCGGGACCGCCCCAGGGCAAGGACCATAAGCCTGCCCGAACTATAGCGCGCACGCACCACTGCCAGAAAAGCCAACAAATCCGCTGCGCGAGCAAATCGGAGCGCTATGCGGATGGCCGCGCGATACCGCCGCGAGATATGGCACGCTGTCGGGCCGTGCCCGGGCCTTTCGACAGCCACCGAGATCGCCACCCGCCCACCGTCACCCTGCGCGCAAGGGTGGGCCGGTGCGCCCCCCCCATCTGCCGCGCAAATGGCGCCCGAGACTGGCGCGGGCGCTTCGCCTCGGCTAAGTTCGGACGACCGTCTCCCTCTTCTCCAGCGCCCCGTTCATGCCCCGCCTTACCCACATCAAACGTCTCCTGCAGCTCTGCGCGCTCGCGGTGCTGACCGCGCCGCTCGGCTGCGGTGATTCGGGGGGGGAATATCCGAGCCTTCTGCCGACCGATCAGCTTCTGGCGCAGCCAGCAATTCCGGGGCATGCCTCCATCGCGGCGCAGAGCCCCGATCAGGTCGTCGAGGATCTCACGCGCGCGGGGCAGGCGCTTTCGGTCTCGGCGGCGGAGCTGACGGCGGCGGCGCCGCGGGCTGATGATCTCACGGCGCGGGCGGGCCAGTTGCGCGCGCGGAGCCAAGGCGCTGCCTCGCAAACCGGCGCTCTGACAGACCGAGCGGCGGCGCTGCGCGCACGGATTTGTGCTGACCCGGATGCCGATCAGGCGAATTGTCCGCCTGGCTCATAGGCGCCGGATCCACAGCCTCGCCATCGCGGCGGAACACCCACGCGCCGCTAGATCTGCATCAGCCACCCGATCACCAGCCCGTCACCATCTGGCCCATCAGACGCGGGTCCCGGCCCAGGCACCGGCAACGGACCGCCACCAGACGTCGCAGGCGGCCGCTAGGCCACAAGCCGCCAATCCATCTGCACCGCGCGCAGACCAAGGGCCGCATTTTCAATCCATCAGACCGCGAGCCCCACACTCCATCCGCGCCGCAGCGCTGCCGAGCGCAAACCAAAGACCGCGATCTCAATCCGTCGCACCTCAAGCCCGACATCCATCGG
>JAUNRZ010000028.1:1854-20047 GCA_030539455.1 Paracoccus sp. (in: a-proteobacteria)
CACCCACCCCACACGCAAACCAATTGAATCACCCCGCGATCTTCGCCAAAATCAGGCGATCAGAACGGAGCTCGCCATGGCCGCCATCACCTGCATCGACGATCTCAAACAGCTTTACCGCAGGCGAACGCCGCGCATGTTCTTCGATTACGCCGAGAGCGGGTCATATTCCGAACAGACCTTCCGCGACAACACAGAGGATTTCCAGAAAATCCGGCTGCGTCAAAAGGTTGCGGTCGATATGTCGAACCGGAGCACGGCCTCTACCATGATCGGTCAGCAAGTCGCGATGCCGGTCGGGCTCGCGCCGGTCGGGCTGACAGGCATGCAGCGCGCCGATGGCGAGATCAAGGCGGCGCGCGCGGCCGAGAAATTCGGTGTTCCATTTTGCCTTTCCACCATGTCCATCTGCTCGATCGAGGACGTGGCCGCGCACACGACCAAGCCCTTCTGGTTCCAACTTTATGTCATGAAGGATGAAGATTTCGTTGACGCGATCCTCGAGAGGGCGCGCAAAGCCGGCTGCTCGGCCCTTGTGCTCACGCTCGATCTGCAAATCCTCGGGCAGCGTCACAAGGATCTGAAAAACGGTCTCTCCGCGCCGCCCAGGCTGACGCTGCCGGTCATGCTCGATCTTGCCACGAAATGGCGTTGGGGGCTCGAGATGCTGCAAACCAAGCGGCGCGGCTTTGGCAATATCGTGGGCCATGCGAAGAATGTCGGCGACACGTCGAGCCTGATGAGCTGGACCGCCGAGCAGTTCGATGAGCGGCTCGACTGGACCAAAATCGCGCGGATTCGCGACAAATGGGGCGGGAAACTGATCCTCAAGGGCATTCTCGACGCCGAGGATGCGCGCATCGCGGCCGATTTCGGGGCCGATGCCATTGTGGTGTCGAATCACGGCGGGCGGCAGCTTGACGGCGCTCTGTCGTCGATCCGTATCTTGCCCGAGATCGTGGAAGCTGTTGGAAAGGATATCGAAATTCATCTCGACGGCGGGATCCGGTCGGGTCAGGACGTGCTCAAGGCGCTCGCGCTTGGGGCGCAGGCGACCTATATCGGTCGCGCCTTCGTCTACGGGCTCGGCGCGATGGGCGAGGCCGGGGTGACGCGCGCGCTCGAGATCATCCGCAAAGAGCTCGATATCAGCCTCGCCCTTTGCGGCGAGCGTGACGTGCGTGCGCTCGGGCGCAAAAACCTGCTCATCCCCGAAGGTTTTTTCGCCGAATATCGCTGATTTCCGCTTGAGAAACGGCGCCAACCCCGCTAAGGACGCGGCTTCGCGGTCATGCACCCTTGGAGGATGGCCGTTAACCACAACTGAAGGAATGACTCATGGCCAAAGAGATCCCTGATCTGGTGGCCGAGGCACGTACGGGGACAGGCAAGGGGGCCGCCCGTCAAGCTCGCCGTGAAGGCAAGGTGCCCGGTATCGTTTATGGCGACGGCAAAGACCCGATGCCCGTCGCGTTCAATTTCAACGAGTTGCTGACCAAACTTCGCGCAGGTCGCTTCATGTCCACGCTGTGGAACCTGAAGGTCGAGGGCGAAGATGACGTGCGCGTCATCTGCCGCGCGGTGCAAAAGGATGTGGTGAAGGACCTGCCCTCGCATATCGACTTCATGCGTCTGCGTCGCAACTCGAAGATTAACCTTTATATCCCCGTCGAGTTCACCGGCGAGGATAAATGCCCCGGCCTGCGCAAGGGCGGAACGCTCGTCACCGTGCGCCCCGAGGTCGAGCTGATCGTGACCGCGGGCGACATCCCCGCATCGATCACCGTTGATCTCGAAGGGCTGAATATCGGCGATACGATCCATATCGGCGATGTGAAACTGCCCGAGGGTGCGCGCCCGACCGTCGATCGGAACTTCGTGATCGCGAATATCGCGGCTCCGTCGGCGCTGCTGTCGAGCGAGGGCGAGGATGCGCCGGCCGATGCGCCCGAAGCGCCGGCCGAGCCGGCTGCGGAAGAGGCTGACGCCGAGGAATAATCGCGCCTTCGGGACGATGAGAATGTGCGGGGCCAATGGCCCCGCTTTTTCGTTTACGACATTGATATTATTGGGTTTCTGCCGCGCCGATCGCGTCGATCGCCGCCTGCCAGGCCAGCCGGATCGAGGCGTGGCGATTGGGGTAATCGCGCGCCGCGCCCAGCACCTCGAGTTCGGCGAACGGCGCAGCGGGCGGCTCGGCCCCGCCGTCCAGCATCGCGTCGAGCTGGCCAAGCGCGGCCTCCAGCTCGCCCCGGCTGAGGCCGATCACCGCCCCGCCCAGAACCGCAGCCGATGCCTGACCAAGCGCGCAGGCCCGCACTTCCTGAGCGAAATCGCTGATCCGCCCGCCGTCGAGGTTAACAAACGCCGTCACGCTCGATCCGCATTGCGGCGAGCGGCGCATCGCCTGACCCTGCGCCTCCGAAAGCCGCCCCTCATGCGGAATATCGCTGGCAAGGGCCAGGATTCGCTTGGAATAAAGCGCCATCAGATCGTCGGCCATTGCCTCTTGCCCCGCGTCATTTCACAAAGGCTAGATAGGAACCGCGACGCCGAAAGGAAACCCCATGTTCGATGCAGGCACTCTGCGCTTCGACGACCGCGGCCTGATCCCCGCCATCGCGCAGGACGAACGCAGCGGCGAGGTTCTGATGATGGCCTGGATGAACGCCGAGGCAGTTGCGAAAACGCTTGAGGAACGGCGCGTAACCTATTGGTCTCGCTCAAGACAATCATTATGGACGAAGGGCGAAAGCTCGGGGCACACGCAAGAGCTGGTCGATCTGCGAATCGATTGTGACCGCGATTGCATCTTGCTGATCGTTCGCCAGACGGGGCCGGCCTGCCACACCAACCGCCGCTCGTGCTTTTATACCGCGATCAGAGACGGCGCGGAGGTCGAGCTGCTAAAACCCGAGTAGCGCGCGGATCTGCTGCGGGCTCGCGCCCCCGGCGCGGAGCGCGCGCAGGGAACGTGCATCGTCGCGCTTGGCGAGGCGCTTGCCCGCCTCGTCGCGGATCAGGCGGTGATGATGGTAGCGCGGCTCGGGAAGATCGAGCAGAGCCTGAAGAAGCCGGTGTATCCATGTTGATTCGAAAAGATCTTTTCCGCGCGTGACAAGCGTGATCCCCTGCGCCGCGTCATCGACGACCACCGCCAGATGATACGAGCCGCCGAGGCCCCGCCGCTCGAGAACGATATCACCGATCTGCGCCTCGAACGCTGCGGAAGACAGTGTATGCCTTTGATCCGGCGTGATATTTTCGTCCTGAAACGACACCTCATCGCGCCCCGCAACCGCGAAGGCGCGGCGCGCGTCAAGGCGGATCACGTCGCCCTCGCGCAGCGTATCCATCTCGCGGCCGCGGCACGTGCCGGGATAGATCAGCCCGTCCGGGCCGTGTATCGGCGCGCCCTCTTGCGGGGCGGAAAGCGCGGCCCGGATATCCCCGCGCCGGCACGAGCACGGATAGCAGACGCCCATCGCCGCGAGCCGGTCAAGCGCGGCGCGGTAGGCCCCGCCGCGCTGCGATTGGCGCATGATATTTTTCGAGAAATCAATGCCAAGCCATTCCATATCCTCGATAATCGCGGCATCAAATTCCGTGCGGCAGCGCGTCTGATCGAGATACTCGATCCGCAGCAGAAACGCGCCCGGATCGGCGAGATGTTCGGCCGTGAGCGCGGCAAAGGCGTGGCCGAGATGCAGAAAACCCGTCGGCGAGGGCGCGAAGCGGGTGCGGCTCAGCCGGAGAGCCACGCCTGAAATTCCTCTTTCGCGCGCGCGGTATAAGCGGGGTAGCGCTGCTTGCGCCCCCGGCGTCCGCCCTTCGCGTCGATCGGCGGGAAGAGCCCGAAATTGACGTTCATCGGCTGGAAGGTCCTGGCATCAGCGCCGCCGGTGATGTGATGGATCAACGCGCCCATCGCGGTCGTGCCGGGGGGCGGCTCAAGCGCGCCGCCCTTTGCCTCGGCCGCCGCCATGCGCCCGGCCAGAAGCCCCATCGCGGCGCTTTCCACATAGCCCTCGACGCCCGTGATCTGCCCCGCAAAGCGCAGATTGGGCCGCGCGCGCAGACGCATCTGCGCATCGAGAAGGCGCGGCGCGTTCAGGAACGAGTTGCGGTGAATGCCGCCAAGCCGCGCAAACCCCGCCTCGGCCAGACCGGGGATGCGGCGAAACACTTCGGTCTGCGCGCCGTATTTCATCTTGGTCTGAAAGCCAACGATATTATAGAGCGTTCCCAATGCGTTATCGCGGCGAAGCTGGACGACCGCATAGGGTTTCTCGTCCGGGCGATGGGCGTTTGTCAGCCCGACCGGCTTCATGGGACCGTGGCGCAGCGTCTCGCGGCCGCGCTCGGCCATGACCTCGATCGGCAGGCAGCCGTCGAAATAACCGGCGGTCTCACCCTCGTGAAACTCGGTCTTGTCAGCCGCAAGCAGCGCGTCGATGAAACCCTCGTAATCCTCGCGCGTCATCGGGCAGTTGATATAGGCGGTGCGCTCGGCCTCGGTCTCGCCCTTGTCATAGCGCGACTGGCGCCAGGCAATGTCCATGTCGATCGTGTCGGCATAGACGATCGGCGCGATCGCATCGAAAAACGCCAGCGATTCGGTGCCTGTCTCGGCGCGGATCGCCTCGCCGAGCGCGGCCGAGGTGAGCGGGCCGGTCGCGATGATCCAAAGCCCGCCTTGCGGCAATTCGCGGATCTCGCCGGGCTGGAAACGGATCAGATCATGGGCGTGCAGCGCCTCTGTGACCGAATTGGCGAAGGCGTCGCGGTCCACGGCGAGCGCGCCGCCAGCAGGCAGGCGGTGGCGATCCGCCATCTCAATGATAAGCCCGCCGGCCGCGCGCATTTCCCAGTGAAGCTGGCCGACCGCGTTATTCTCGTCATCATCCGAGCGAAAACTGTTCGAGCAGACCATCTCGGCGCAAAGCCCGGTGCGGTGGGCGAAGGTCCGGATCTCGGGGCGCATCTCGTGGATGACGACCGGCAGGCCGGCATTCGCGATCTGCCAGGCCGCTTCCGAGCCGGCGAGACCCGCGCCGATGATGTGAATCTCTTGCATGAAGGGCTGGCTAGCAATCCGCGCCTTCCCGCGCAAGAGCGCAAAAAAAGGGTGGCGGGCGATGCGCCGCGCCACCCAAGGCGACCTTCCGCGACAGCGGGGACAGAGCGGAGCAGGTCAGGCAGAGATCAGGCGGCGAGGATCGCCGGCAGCCACAGAACGACCAAGGCGGTCGCGCCAAGCGCGAGAACGCCGACAACGTCAGAGGCGATTTCAAAGGCGGAATGTTCAAATTTCATGGCAAGCTCCTTCGCGTTGCCCTTTTGTTCTCATATCAACGGCCCCGTGTAAAGAACTTTTTAGGAACATCTTTACCCGCTTTTAATCAATCTGAATGCTTTGTCCTGCTCGGTTAACCACAAAAGCGTGCGGATCGCCTGCCCGCGCGGCGATTCCATCTGCGGATCACGCTCGAGAAAGGCGCGCGCGTCCGAGCGGGCAAGCTCCATCAGCCCCGCCTGCCGCTCGAGATCGGCGATGCGAAAACGCGGCAGGCCCGATTGCGCGGTGCCGATGACATCGCCCGCGCCGCGCATTTCCAGATCGACCTCGGCGATGCGAAACCCGTCCTCGGTCGCGCGCAGCGTCTCGAGCCGGCGCTGCCCCGCCTCGCCCAGCGGGGCCTGATACATCAGAACGCAGCTTGACGCACCGGGCCCCCGCCCGACCCGGCCGCGAAGCTGGTGGAGCTGGGCGAGACCGAAAATCTCGGCGCGCTCGATCACCATGATGGTCGCCTCGGGGACATCGACGCCGACCTCGATCACCGTGGTCGCGACGAGGATCTGCGCGCGCCCGCTGGCGAAATCCGCCATCGCGGCGTCGCGCGTCTCGGGCGGCATCTGGCCGTGAACGAGCCGCACCGCATCGCCGAACCGCGCCCGAAGCGCCTCGAAACGCGCCTCGGCGGCGGTCAGATCGAGCGTCTCCGATTCGGCAACAAGCGGGCAGACCCAATAGGCGCGCGCGCCCTCGGCGATTCGCGCGCCGATCCGCGCCGTCACCTCGTCAAGCCGCGAATCGGGCAGCATGATCGTGGTAACGGGCTGGCGGCCGGGCGGTTTTTCATCCAGCACCGAGACGTCGAGATCGCCATATTGGGTCAGCGCGAGCGAGCGCGGGATGGGCGTTGCGGTCATCACCAGCATATCGGGCGGCGCGGCGGCACCCTTCGCCGCCAGCTCGAGCCGCTGCGCGACGCCAAAGCGGTGCTGCTCGTCGATGACGGCGAGGCGCAGGTCGCGGAACGCGACCTCAGACTGGAAAACCGCGTGGGTGCCGACCAGAATATCGATGCGCCCCTCGGCCAGATCGGTGAGGATATTGGCGCGGGCGGTGCCCTTGTCGCGGCCGGTCAGCGCCTCGATCCGCACGCCCGCCGCCTCGGCCAGCGGCAGCAGGGCCGCCAGATGCTGCCGGGCGAGGATTTCGGTCGGCACCATCATCACGCCTTGCCCGCCCGCCTCGGCCGCGATCAGCAGCGAGAGCATCGCAACAAGCGTCTTGCCCGCGCCGACATCGCCCTGAAGGAGGCGGTTCATGCGGTGGGGGCTGGCCATGTCGGCCTCGATCTCGGCCATCGCGCGGCGCTGCGCGCCGGTCGGCGGCCAAGGGAGCGCGGCGAGCACCTTCGCCCGAAGCGCGCCCGCGCCTTTCGTCTCGCGTCCCGCCTGCCGGCGATGGGCGCGGCGCGCGAGGGCGAGCGTGATCTGATGGGCGAAAAGCTCGTCATAGGCCAGACGCGCGCGCGGTTTGGCGAGCGGCGAGACATCGGCCGGCCCGGTCGGGTGATGGGCCGCCTCAAGCGCCTCGTGCCAGGCGGGCCAGGCTTCGCGCGCGATCACGGAAGGGTCGATCCATTCGGGCAATTCGGGCGCACGCTCAATCGCGGCGGCGGCGGCCCGCGCCATGACGCGCTGCGTGAGCCCGGCAGAGAGCGGATAGACCGGCTCGAATTCCGGCGGGGCTGGCTCGGATTCGGCGGTTATATAGTCGGGATGGACCATTTGCGGGACGCCGTCAAACAGCTCGATCTTGCCCGAAAGGCGCCGCCGCGCGCCGGGCGGAAGCTGCTGATCGAGCCAGTCGGCGCGGGCGCGGAAGAAAACAAGGACCAGCTCGGCCGCGCCGTCCGAGCAGATGACCCGGTGAGGACGGCCGCGCGCCGGGGCGGGGATGTGGCGCTGAACGGTGAGCGTGATCGTCGCGATCTCGGGCGCGCGCAGATCGGCGAGCGCGGCGATCGGGCGGCGGTGCACAAGCGCGGAAGGCAGCGTGAACAGCAGATCGCGCGGCCGCGTGACGCCAAGATTTTCAAGCGCCTGCGCCGCTTTGGGGCCGATCCCGGGCAGCGTCTCGGCGCCGGCGAACAGCGGGAAAAGCTGCGGCGGGCGGCCCTTCGGCGGGGTGCCTAGCTGATCAGAGCCAGCCATTGCGCCTCGTCGATCGTCTCGATGCCGAGCTCGAGCGCCTTTTTCCCCTTCGAGCCCGCGCCCGGCCCCGCGATCACCAGATCGGTCCTGGCCGAGACCGAGCCCGCGACCTTGGCGCCAAGCGCCTCGGCCCGCGCCTTGGCCTCGGCGCGGCTCATTTGCTCAAGCGTTCCGGTGAAAACCAGCGTTTTTCCGGCGATGGGGCTCGCGTCCGTCGCGGGCTGGCGGGCCGGCAGCACGTGCAGATGGCGGACGAGATCGTCGATCACCTCGCGCTCGGCCGGCTGTTGGAAGGCCAGCGCGACCGAGCGGGCCAGCACCTCGCCCACCCCGTCAATGGCGAGCAGATCGGCCCACGCCTCGGCGCCCGTCTCGGGATCGGCCGCCTCCATCGCGGCCTCGAAGCTTGGCCAATCGCCGTAATGGCGCGCAAGCAGCCTAGCGCTTTGCTCGCCCACATGGCGGATGCCAAGCGCGCCGATCAGCGTCTCGAGCGGGATTTCACGGCGCGCGTCGATCGCGGCAAAAAGATTGCGCGCAGAAATCTTGCCCCAGCCCTCGCGGTTTTCAAGCCGCGCGAGCCCGGCCTGATCGCGCGCCTCGAGCGTGAAGATATCGCCCGGCTTGCGGATCGGCAGGGCGGCGTCGTGATAGAATGCCTCGATCTGCTTCGCGCCCAGACCGGCAATATCGAACGCGCCGCGCGAGACGAAATGTTTCAGCTTTTCAACCGCCTGCGCGGGGCAGGCCATCCCGCCGGTGCAGCGGCGGACCGCATCGCCCGGCTCTCGAATCGCGGCCGAGCCGCATTCGGGGCAGGTTTCGGGGAAGCTGAATTTTTGCGCGCCCTCTGGCCGCTGCGCGAGGTCCACATCGTCGATCTTGGGGATCACGTCGCCGGCGCGGTAGATGCGGACCATGTCGCCGATGCGCAAATCGCGCCCGCCGCGCAGCGCGCGGCCGGTATTGTCGCGCCCGGCGATGTAATCCTCGTTGTGGAGCGTCGCGTTCGAGACGGTGACGCCGCCCACGGTCACAGGCTCAAGGCGCGCGACAGGCGACAGCGCCCCGGTGCGGCCGACCTGAATCTCGATCCCGGTGAGGCGCGTCCATGCGGTCTCGGCGGGGAATTTATGCGCGATTGCCCAGCGGGGCGTGGTCGAGCGAAAGCCAAGCCGGCGCTGTAGGGCGAGATCGTTCACCTTGTAGACGACGCCGTCAATATCATAGCCGAGCGTGCTGCGCTGCGCCTCGATCCGCTCCCACACGCGCAGCAGATCGGCCTTGTCGCGGCAGAGCGTGGTCAGCTCGTTGGTTGGAAAGCCAAGCGTTTTCAGTTGGTTGACCGAACCCATCTGCGTGTCCGAAAGCGGCGCGGAGAGCTCGCCCCAGCCATAGGCGAAGAACCGAAGCGGGCGCGCGGCGGTGATCGCGGGGTCAAGCTGGCGCAGCGAGCCGGCGGCGGCGTTTCGCGGATTGGCAAAGACGCGCGCGCCCTCGCCCGCGTTCAGCGCGGCGAAATCGGCATGGGTCATGTAAACCTCGCCGCGCACCTCGAGAAGCTCGGGCGCTCCGGTCACATTCTGAGGAATATCGGCGATCTGGCGGGCGTTTTCGGTGACGTTCTCGCCAATCTCGCCATCGCCGCGCGTTGCCGCGTGAACGAGCCGCCCGTTTTCATAGCGCAGCGAGAGCGAGAGCCCGTCGATCTTCGGCTCGGCCGTGAATTCGAGCGGGGCGTCCGGCGCGAGCCCGAGAAAGCTGCGGATGCGGGCGATAAATTCGTCGATCTCGGAGGCGGCGAAGGCGTTTTCCAGCGACATCATCCGCTGGGCGTGGCGGATTTTGCCGAAGCCTTCTTTTGCAGGGGCGCCCACTTTGGTTGTCGGGCTTTCCGGGCTGGCAAGCGCCGGATGGGCGGCCTCGAGCGCTGTCAGCCGGCGCTTGGCGCTGTCATATTCGGCGTCGGTGATCTCGGGCGCGTCGTTCTGGTGATAGGCGATATTTGCCGCCTCGATCAGTTGCGAGAGCGACGCGATCTCGTCCGCTGCCTCCTCGGTCGAGAGGCCCGCCGCATCGGGCCGGGCATCGCCCGGCTGCGCGGCCTCCGGTGCCGGCGCATCACCTGACGCGCCGCGCCGACCCTTGCTGTCGCCTGATTGCCCCATCGCCGTCCCTGCCAGATCGTTCCACCAGAGCAGAGATACAAAACAGCGCGCCGCCGCGCCAGAGGCCCCGCGGCGCTGCCGCTAGAGGCCGACCGCCATCCGTTCGGGCTGGGACTGCTGTTCAGGATCGCGCAGGACATAGCCCCGGCCCCAGACCGTTTCGATATGATTCTCGCCGCCAAGCGCCTGGCTGAGTTTCTTGCGCAGCTTGCAGATGAACACGTCGATGATCTTCAATTCAGGCTCATCCATGCCGCCATAAAGATGGTTAAGGAACATCTCTTTCGTCAGCGTGGTGCCCTTGCGCAGGCTCAGCAGCTCTAGGATCTGGTATTCCTTGCCGGTCAGATTCACCGGGCGGCCATGCGCCTCGACCAGACGCTGATCGAGATTGACGATCAGATCGCCGGTCACGATCACCGACTGGCTGTGCCCCTTGGAGCGCCGGATGATCGCCTGAATCCGCGCGACAAGCTCCTCCCGGTGGAAGGGCTTGGTCATGTAATCATCGGCGCCAAAGCCAAAGCCGCGCAGCTTGCTTTCGGTGTCGTCCGAGCCGGTCAGGATCAGGATCGGCGTGTCGATCCGCGAGTTGCGGATCTGGCGCAGCACTTCCATCCCGCTCATATCCGGGAGGTCCAGATCAAGCAGGATCAGGTCGTAATCATAGAGCTTGGCGAGATCGATGCCCTCTTCGCCCAGATCGGTCAGAAACACGTTGAAGCTGGCATGAGTCAGCATCATTTCGATGCTGCGCGCGGTGGTCGGATCGTCTTCGACAAGAAGGATTCGCATTTATGTCCCCGTAATTGCTTTGCCCGAAAATGGAATCAAAAAGTTAATATCCGGTTACCATGCGACAAATCGAACAAAATTCAACCTAGGGCTGTCTGTAGCGCTGGATCGTCGTCACGCGCAGGGCGGCGGGGCCGTGCTTTTCCATCGCGGCCTGCCAGGCGTCGAGTTCTTCCTCGGACAGCCCATAGCGCGCGAAAATCTCGTCCCGCGAGATCAGCCCATGCGCCAAGGCATTGACAATGATCGCCTTTCTACTGGCGACCCATCTTGTATCGCTGGGCGGCAGATCGGCGAGCGACAGCACCGAGCCGTCCGCCAGCACCGCGATCCGCTTGCGCCCCGAATTTTGCACAACCATCTGACCTCCATCAGCTTTCGGCCCATCTAGCCGGATAAAGCTTAAAATCGGGTCAATCGGGGCGCGGTTTTCCGCCGCCCGGCCTTGAGAATGCGCGCAAATTTCCTATAATTTTAATCGAATATCGAAAGCCGGGACCGGCGAAAGGGTCATCCATGACATCGACCGCCACATTGCCGCGCCAAGGCGCGACGGATAACAAGTTGAATTCGCTGGGCTTTGCGAAGCCTCCGGCGCAGACCCGCGTGGTTGTCGCGATGTCGGGCGGGGTGGACAGCTCGGTCGTGGCGGCGCTGCTCGCGCGCGAGGGGTATGATGTCGTCGGCGTCACGCTTCAGCTTTACGATCACGGCGCGGCGCTTGCGAAAAAGGGGGCGTGCTGCGCGGGGCAGGATATTCACGACGCGCGCCGCGTGGCCGAGCGTCTGGGGTTTCCCCATTATGTCCTTGATTACGAAAACAAGTTTCGCGAATCGGTGATCGACGAATTTGCCGATGCCTATCTCGCGGGCGCGACGCCGGTGCCGTGTATCCGCTGCAATGAGAGGGTGAAGTTCCGCGACCTGCTCGAGACCGCGCGCGAGCTTGACGCCGATTGCATGGCGACCGGACATTATATCCAGCGCAAGCCTGGCCCGGAGGGTGCCGAGCTGCACATGGCCGCCGACCCGGCCCGCGATCAAAGCTATTTTTTGTTCTCGACCACGCAGGAACAGCTTGATTTCCTTCGCTTTCCGCTTGGCCATCTCACTTCCAAGGCCGAGACGCGCGCGCTTGCCGGCGAATTCGGGCTCTCGGTCGCGGACAAGCCCGATTCGCAGGATATCTGCTTTGTGCCGAACGGAAATTACGCGGCGGTGATCGAAAAACTGCGCCCCGGCGCGGCGGATCCGGGCGAGATCGTCGATCTGGACGGCAATGTTCTGGGCAGCCATCGCGGGGTGATCCACTACACGATCGGCCAGCGGCGCGGGCTGGGGATCGGGGGGCTTGGCGATCCGCTTTATGTGGTCAAGCTCGACCCCGAGACGCGGCGCGTGATCGTCGGGCCGAAAGAGGCGCTTGCCACGCGGATCGTGCCGGTGGGCGAGGTGAACTGGATCGGGCCGGGCGCGTTCGAGGACGGCCCGCGCGAGATCGCGGTTCGCATCCGCTCGACCCGCCCGCCCGCGCCGGCGCTGCTGCGCCCGGTCGGCCCGCGCGCCGCCGAGATCGAGCTCGCCGAGGCCGAAGAGGGCGTAAGCCCCGGACAAGCCTGCGTTTTCTACGAGCTGGACGGCACCCGCGTGCTGGGCGGCGGCTGGATCAAGGCGCGGGCCTGAAGCCGCGCCACCGCGTCCAACACCGAGCGCGCGGCGCGCAGGCCGGGCGGCGGGCCGCCCTGCCCGAGCAGCTCCATCGCGCGTGCCATCGCGCGTCGCTGCGCGGCGGCGAATTCGGGGATCCGGGCAAGCTGCACCAGAACAGGCGCAACCTGATCGGGTTTGAACGCGCGGCCCAGAAATTCGGGCACCGCCATCGTTTCCGAGACCAGATTGACGAGCGTGACCGTCCGCACCCGCAGCAGCCGGCGGATCAAGAAGCGCGAGAGCGGCGCCATATCGTAGGCGATCACCATCGGCACGTCATTCGCGGCGAGCTCGAGACTGACAGTCCCCGAGGCGGCGAGCGCCAGATCGGCAGCCGCAAAGGCGGCGCTTTTTTCGGCCGGATCGTCGATGATCCTGGCGGGGACCGGCCAGCCTGCGGTCTGCGCCTCAAGCAAGGGGCGCAGATGCGGCAGGGTCGGGATGGCGACGCGCATTCCGCCAAGCTCCTGCGCGGCGAGACCCAGCGTCTCGCCAAAGCGCGGCGCGAGGCGCGTAATCTCGCCCCGGCGCGATCCGGGCAGCGTGAGCAGAAGCGGCCCTTCGCCCGGCAGCGCGGCGCGGAAAGCCTCCGCGTCAGACGCGCTCGCCCTCTTTTCGGCAACCACCGGGTGGCCGACAAAATCGCAACTCATCCCGGCCTCGGTCATATAGGGCGGCTCGAAAGGCAGGATGGCGAGCACGTGATCGACCCATTGCGCCATCTTCGCCGCGCGGCCCGGACGCCACGCCCAGACCGAGGGCGCGACGTAGTGGATGATCGGGACCGTCGAGCCGGCCTCGCGGACTTGCCTCGCCACACGCAGGCAGAAATCGGGACTGTCGATCGTGATAAGCGCGTCGGGGCGCGTCTTAATCACCGCCTGCGCCGTCTCGGCGATGCGGCGCTTGAGCGCGAAATAGCGCGGCAGCACCTCGGCGATGCCCATCACGGATAGCTCCGTCATGGGAAAGCGGCTGCCGAGCCCCTGCGCCTCCATCGCGCGCCCGCCAATGCCGTCGAACGTCGCGCCGGGGTCCAGCGCGGCCAGCCCCTCGAGCAGCGCGCCCCCGAGACGGTCGCCCGATTCCTCGCCCGCGATCACAAAAAACTTCATGCCGCCCCGCTTCTTGCCGCCGCTGCATGAGTATTTATGCGCAGAAGATGCATTCTCTTGCGCTCAAATACTCAAATCCGGCGCGGCCCACAGGAACATGCCCTGCGCATTCGCGCGCCGGATTGCCTCGTCGCGGTCCAGCAGCAGAACGCCGCCTGCCTGAAACGCGATGCCGGCGAGCCCCGCGCGAGCGGCCTGATCGACCGAATCGGGGCCGAGCGTAGGCAGATCGACGCGCAGATCCTGTCCGGGCTTTGGCGCCTTGTAGAAAACGCCGCGCGCGGGGCCCGGCCGCAGCGCGGCGTGGCGGGCGGCGAAATCCAGCATCGCCTCGGTCCCCGGAAGCGTTTCGAGCGCCATGCAAAGACCGCCCGCGACGACCGCGCCCTGCCCCAGATCGAGCTTGCCGGCCCCGCGCAAGATCTCGGCGGCGCGGGCGGCGTCGCGGCGGTCAGCATCCGAGGGCGCGCCGCAGAGCACGCCCTCGGACGGGACCAGATCGGGGGCGATGTCCTGCACCGCGCGGATCTCGAGCCCGTGTTCTTCGAAGATCTCCAGCAGCACGCGCAGCGCCGCGTCATCGCCCTGCCCCATCGCGGCGATCATGCGCGGCACCAGCATCGCGGTGCGCGAATCGAACGCCTCGGGGTCAAGGCGCGGGCGGCGGACGGCGCCGGCGAACACCACCTCGCTGACGCCCTGATCGCTGAGGTGATCGAGGAATGGCACAAGCCGCTCGAGCCGGAATTCCATCGCCGCGAGCCCCTCGGGCGCGGCCCCTTCCGGCGCGGCGATCAGCGGGTTCTCGAGCCGCCGCGCAAGTTCGGGCGCGAGCGCGCCGCTGCCGGCGATGATCGCGCAGCGCCCGCTCATTGCGGGGCCAGAAACGAGCGGTCCGAGGGGCCGAGGATAAAATCCAGCACCTCGCGCTCCATCTCCGAGACCGGGCCCGAGGCGCGGCTGCGCGCGGTCTCGCGCAGGCTGCCGCCGCGCAGCGCGCCCAGCAGATCGCGCAGCGCGGCGATATCGGCGCGGCTCGCCCCGCGGCGTTTGAGCCCGACAAGGTTCAGCCCGTCGAGATGCCCGCGCGGCCCCTGCACCAGACCGTGCGGGATCACATCGGCGGTCACCATCGTGACCGCGCCGATCATCGCCCCGCGCCCGATCCGCACGAATTGATGCACGCCCGACAGCCCGCCGACAATCACCTCATCCTCAAGCACGCAATGCCCGGCGACCGAGGCGTTGTTCACCAGGATCACCCGATCGCCGATCATGCAGTCATGGGCGACATGCGCGCCCGCCATGAAGAGCCCCTCATCGCCGATCCGCGTCAGCCCGCCGCCGCCTTCAGTGCCGGGGTTCATCGTCACATATTCGCGGATCCGGTTGCGCGCGCCGATCTCCAGCCGCGTGTCCTCGCCCTGAAACTTGAGGTCCTGCGGCGCCGCGCCGATCGAGGCGAAGGGGAAGATCTCGGTCCCCTCGCCGATCGAGGTATCGCCGCTGATCGCGACATGCGAGTGGAGCACCGCGCCCGCCCCGATGCGGACCTTCGGCCCGATCACGCAGAACGGGCCGATAAGCGCGCCCGGCCCGATTTCGGCGCCGGGCTCGATCACGGCGGAGGGGTGGATTCCCGCCTCAGCCATTGGCGGGCATATCCATCATCGCGGTGAACTCGGCCTCGCAGGCAAGCTCGCCCCCGACCGTCGCGCGCCCCTCGAATTTCCAGATCTTGCCGCCGCCGCGCTTGACCGTCACCGCGAGCTCGAGCACATCGCCGGGCACCACCATGCGGCGGAACTTCACCTTGTCGATCGCCATGAAATAGACCAGCATTTCCTTGTCCGCGAGATCGAGGCTGACCCCCACAACGACCGCCGCCGTCTGCGCCATCGCCTCGATGATGGTCACGCCCGGCATGACCGGCTTGCCGGGGAAGTGGCCTTGGAAATGCGGCTCGTTGAAGGTGACGTTCTTGATCCCGACGCCGCTTTTATGGGGCACGATCTCCCGCACCTTGTCGATCAGCAAAAACGGGTAACGATGGGGAATGATGCGCTGGATCAGCCCGATATCGGCGTCGCTTGCGGCGGTTTGCGGGTCATGATCGCTCATCTTGGCGTCCTTTCGTGATGTGGCGGAATCCGTAGCAATGGCGCGCCGTGTTGGCAAGCTGAACGGGATTTGCGTGCGGGTTCGCGCCCTTCCGCTTGCCAAGCCGGCAGGCGGGGCGGCAATATCGCCGCGATGAGAGATCGCGCCGCCCATCCTGTCAGGCCCCGCCCGCGTCGCCGGCTTCTGGCGGTGGCGTTCGCCGCTGCTTTGATTGCCGCTCCCGCCGCGTCGCAGGTCTGGGAGGGGTTTGCGCCGATTGCCAACGGGCGCGCGATCCTGACCGGGCTTTACGAGGAGTTCGATGCCCGCCCGCTCGATCAGGCCGAAAAGCGGAGCCTTCAGGCGGCGCTCGCCTGGCGCGGGGATTATCGCGGCCGGCTTGACGGGCGATGGGGCCCGATGGCGCAGCGGGCGATCGAGGCATGGGCCGCGCGCGAGGCGGGGCGCGCGCCGCTCAATCTCGATGCGGCGGATCTGCTGCGCGCCTTTGCCGCCGCCGCCCCGGTCGAGGGTTGGGCATGGGTCGAGCCGCTGGAGATCGCCCCGCCGGTTGCGCTTTTGCTGCCCGAAATGCGCGGCGCGCCGGATGCGGGCGATCCGGCGACATGGCGCTCGGCCGAGGGGGCCGAGCTGACGCAGCGCGCCGTTTCGTTGCGCGAGGCGGGGCTTCTTTACGGCGAATGGGTGGGCGGCGGCGCGATGCCGGCTTCCGGCTGGGAGGCGCGCCGCGCTGGCGAGGGCGGCCGCATCGCCGCGCTCCGCGCCGAGACGCGCGGCGATATATTCGTGATAACGCAGCTTGTCTGGCACCCCGAGGACGCACCCTATGGCGAGCTGATCCGCGCAAGTATCGGCGTCGAGGGCCAGCCGCAGATCGGCGTGACCGAAGGCGGGCAGATCGCCGCATGGATCGACGCCGCGCCCGAAGCCGCTCCCGGCGGCGCGCAGGACGCCCCGCCGGGTGGGGAGAGCACGGCGCCCGGCCCCAGCTCCGGCTCCGGCAGCGGCTTCCGCATTGCACCGGGTTTTGTCCTGACGAGCCGCCACGTGATCGCGGCTTGCAGCAACATAACGGTGGCGGGTGAGCCGGTTTCGCTGGAGAGCGCAGGCGGGGGGAGCGAGCTGGCGCTGCTGCGGGTGGCGGGGGAGGATGAGGGGGAAGCCACTCTGAGGGGCGGAAATACTGCCAGGCTGAGCCCTGGGCGCGACGAAGAGGGCGGCGGAGCGGAGGTGGCGGCGGGGAACACGGCAGGAAGCGCTGAGGGCGTCGCGCGCGGTGGCGACACCGAGGGCAACGCTGCGAGCGCTGTGGGTCCGGGCGACGCGACCGGCGGCGCAGTGGGCGGCGCGGGTTTGGACGGCGCGACGGGCAGCGCGGCGCGCGGCACAGGCCAGGGTGACGCGATGCGCATGGCGGAAGGCGGCGCGGGAGATGACGACACAACCGTCGGGGTGTTGCCTTTCGCAGCCGAGCCCGCGCGGCTCAACGCCGATATCACCGTCGCGGGGTTCCCTCTGGTGGGGCTGCTCGGCGGGCTGAACGTGACGCGCGGGACGGTCTCGGCAGAGAGCGGGATCATGGCCAATACCGCGCAAATGCAGATCTCGGCGCCGATCCAGCCGGGGAGCTCGGGCGGGCCGGTCGTCAACGAGGCGGGACAGGTGGTCGGCGTCGTGCTCGCCAAGCTCGACGACATGCTGACCGCTGCGGAGTGGGGGGTGATCGCGCAAAACGTGAACTTCGCGACCCGCATCTCCGAGGCGCTCCCCATGCTGGAAGAGGCCGGGCTGCGCCTCCCGCCCGCCACCGACCCGCCCCCCACGAGCCCCGAAGACCTCGCCGAACGCCTGCGCGCCGCAACGGTCCTGATCGCCTGCAAGGGTGCGGCGACGGGGCCGAGGTGAGGGCTATATAGATGCGGGGCCGCGCGAGTGGCTGCCGCTTGCCGGGACGTTGCGACGCGGTCTGGTTGGTGTTGAGCAGGGAGGCTATGCAGCCGGCGCCACGAGGAGCGACTAGGCCTTTGGCCGCCTATCGCACCGGGGTGCCTAAAGTTCAGGGCCTGTCCGCTAGCCGTGCCGCGATAAGCGGTGGGCGGTTGCCCTCTATTGGAGAAACGGGTGCCTGGCGCGGTCGAGCGCGCATGAGCCTCGTGCGCTACGGTGGGACGGGGGGTGATGAGCTCTATGGCAAAGCAAGTGACGCGGGGCACCATAGGGCGTGGTCGCTCACCGGGTCGCGCGGAGCGGGCAGCGCGGGTGGAGGGCGCCGCCGCACGGAGTGGCCTGCGCCTTCCCGTTATTTTAGACACGGGTACTTGCCATGGATTGGTAGATGGCGCTGCGGGGCGCCGCGGGTCTTTTGTGCTCTGTTGCAAGCAAGCCATGCGGAGGTGGGGAGTGCTGTTAAGGTTGACGGGCTGCACGGAGCGGTAGGCGCTTGCCGCTATGCGAGGCACGGCCCGCTTGGCGCGGTCGGCGCGGATGTGGAGCCGGCGTCGACATTAGCCGCCAAACTTCTCGCAATTTGTTGCAAGGTGGCGGTGTGGAGGGCGTAGGGCTTGTGCAGTTAGCGGGCGAGCGCGGCGCGATCAGGCGCTTGCTCGCAATGTCAGGCGGGGGCTGCTTGGTGCGGCTGGGCTTGGATGTTGAGGGGCCGCGCCGCTACTCCGGCAACGTTTTGGAGCGCTGTCGCATGCATGCCATGCGGAGTGGCGCAAGGCGCGCGCGGTTGCCGGGCGGCGCGGAGCGGAAAGGCGTCTGGTTGATATCGGA
>JAUNRZ010000029.1:0-11291 GCA_030539455.1 Paracoccus sp. (in: a-proteobacteria)
ATGCGCCAGATCGCCGCCGAGATCACGCGCGAAAAGCTGACCCTGCGCCTTCACGAGGAGTTGCCCTACCAGCTCACGGTCGAGACCGAAAGCTGGGAGGAAAAGAAGGACGGCTCGGTGCGGATCGGGCAGATCGTCTATGTCGCGCGCGAGGGGCATAAGGGCATCGTGCTGGGCCATAAGGGCGAGGCGATCCGCGCCATCGGGCAGGCCGCGCGCGCCGATATCGCCGAGTTTCTGGGCCGCACCGTCCATCTGTTCCTGACCGTGAAAGTCCGCGAAAACTGGCTGGATGAAGCCGAGCGCTACAAGGAAATGGGGCTCGACTACAACGATGGCGCCTGAGCCGAGGCTCGCGGCCGGGATCTGGGTCGCGGCCTATCTCGCGCGGCTGTCGCAGGCGAATATCCCGGCCTATATCCTCCGCCGAGGCGACGACACGGCCGGCGCGGTGCTGGTCAAAGCCGCGCTTCCGGGCGGCCGCGCTCAGCTTTGGGCGCGCGAATGGGACCTCGAGACGGATCGCCGCGAATGGCGCATGACCCTTGACGGGCCGGAGCGCGACATCGAAGCCGCCATCGCCCGCCAGACCGGCTTTGACCCCGATATCTGGGTGATCGAGATCGAAAGCCGCGACGGCCAAACACTCCTGACCGAGCCGGGGCTTTAGGCAGCGTCCGCGCCATGAGTATTTATGCGCAGAAGAAACCCCGAGCAGCCTGCCCGTTCTTCTGCGCCTAAATACTCACAAACCGCCCGATGCCTCTGGCGCCCCGCCCGCTTGTTTCGTAATGGCCGAATATGGCGGGCGCATCTGACAACCAGACCGATTCTCCGCGCGGGCTGCTTTACGGCATCGCGGCTTACGGGCTTTGGGGCTTCCTGCCGCTTTACATGAAGCAGATCGAGCATATCCCGCCGGTCGAGATCATCGCTCACCGGATCATCTGGTCACTGCCCATCGCGGCGGGTGTCCTGCTGTGGCAGCGGCGCGGCGGGCAATTGGTCGAGGCGGTGCGCCGCCCGCGCCTTCTCGCAATGGCCGGGCTGACGGCGGTGCTGATTTCGATCAACTGGCTGATTTATGTCTGGGCGATCGCGAATGATCAGGCGGTCGAGGCCGCTCTTGGCTACTATATCAACCCCCTATTCAGCATCCTTCTCGGCGCGCTTTTGCTGGGCGAGCGGCTGGACCGCACGCAGATCGTCGCCGTTCTGCTGGCAGCGTCGGGTGTGGCGCTGCTGACCCTCATGGCCGGCTCGCTCCCCATCGTCGCGCTTGGGCTCACCTTATCCTGGGGGCTTTACGCCTATTTCAAGCGCAGCCTCCCGCTTGGCCCGAATCAGGGCTTCACGCTCGAGGTTGCGCTGCTGACGCCGATCGCGGTTGCGGTGCTGCTCTGGATGGCGATGAGCGGCCAATCGCGGTTTGGCGCGAATTGGCATGATACGCTGTTCTTGCTGTTTTGCGGCCCGGTCACGGCGATTCCGCTGATGTTCTATGCCAATGGCGCGAAGCTGGTGCGGCTGTCGACGATGGGGATCTTGCAGTATATCGCGCCGACGATGATCTTCCTGACCGCGCTTTTCCTCTTCAACGAGCCGTTCGACCGCGCCCGCGCGCTCGCCTTCCCGCTGATCTGGGCCGCGCTTGTGGTTTATAGCTGGACGCTGCTGCGTTCAGCGCGGGCGCGGCGCCGGCTAGCCGCTTTGCCCGAGACAAAGCGCCACCATTAGCGCGGCAGCGGCCGCGCCTCGATCACGACGAACGCCTGCGCCCAAGGGTGATCGTCGGTCAGCGTGACATGGACGATCGCCTCATGGCCGGGCGGGGTCATCCGCTCCAGCCGCTCGGCCGCCCAGCCCGTCAGGGCCATCACCGGCTGCCCGCTGCGCAGATTGCTGACCGCCATATCGCGCCACGAAATCCCCATGGCGAGCCCGGTGCCAAGCGCCTTCGAGCACGCCTCTTTCGCTGCCCAACGCTTCGCCAGAGTGCCCGCCTCATCCGCGCGGCGGGCGGCCTTGGCAAGCTCGGTCTCGGTGAAGACGCGCTTGCGGAAACGATCGCCGAAACGGGCGAGCGTGCGCTCGATCCGCTCGATATTGGCCAGATCGGTGCCGATACCAAGGATCATTGCACGCTCTCCGCGATGTTCTGGCCCGTCTCGTCCTCGGCGCCGAATGCCCAGCCGTAAAGCCGCCCGGCCGCGCCGATCGTGCCGTTGTAAAGCCTGCCGAAGGACAGCTCGGGCAAGCCGTCATAAAGCCCGCGCGCGCCGTTCCATGCCGCGGCGGGGCTGTGGCGGACGCTGTGCCAGATCTCGGCCCGCGTCGGCGGCGTCATGCCGCAGATTTCGTCGGGCGATATCGGATCATCAGGGTTCAGCGCCGCGTCGAGCTCGCGCATGTCTTTCATCAGCTCGCACGCCTCACGCAGCTCCCACGCGGTGGCGGCGACGATCACGCCGATGCCGATCACCGGCAGCGCCTCGCCCGCCGCGCTGCTGACCGTGCGCGCCGCCGAAAGCGACACACGCCGCGAGACCCGGCGCGAGGTGTCGCTGACCGCCTGCCGGGCGGCAACGCGGGCGCCGCGATAGGTGACGCGGCTGTCCGCCAGCTCGCGCGTCAGCCGGTCGGCGCGGGCATTGGCGGCGATGCGCCCGCTGCGCTCGGTCGCGATCTGCCCGCTCATGCGGCGGTGGACGGTCTGCGCGCCCGTCACCGCGCCCACCGTCGCCGAGACCGCCGCAAACACCGCCGGCACAAGCGTCATCGCCACCGAAAGCGCGAGCGAGCCGACCATCAGCAGGATCATCAACGCCGACCAAAGCCCGCCCACGCTGCGCAGGATGAAGCGGATCGGCCTCATTTCACCGATCTGGCCGCGATCTCGCCGGTTGACTGGTTGATCGTGACGGTCAGTTGCCGCTTGATCCCGTCGACGCTGTCCGGGTCGAAATGCAGCGCGGGCATTGACACGCTCAGCCCGGACGCCGCGTCATACTCCGCCGTGCGGGCGGCGAAATCGAGGTCGAGAAAGCCCGACCCTTCGGAGAGCCCGACAAGCCGGCACTGCCGCCCGCCCACCTCGTCCAGCGGGGGCGACAGGATCAGCAGCCACACGGCCGCCGCCGCCGGCTCGATCCGGTCGATCACGGCCAGACGCACGCGTCCCTCGGCGTAAACCGCCGTGTTCTCCTCCCACGGCTCGCCGATTGCCCAGGCGGGGGCCGCGTCGTCATGGCAATGCCGGACGATCTGGGCCTGCGCCGGCAGCGCGAGCGCCCCGGCCAGCACGCCCGCAACGATGGCAGCGCGCGCGTTCATCGCCGCGCCTCATCCATCAGCCGGCGCATCTCGGCAATCGCCGGGCCGAGCCCGATAAACACCGATTCCGCGATCAGGAAATGGCCGATATTCAGCTCGGCCAGCTCGGGGATCGCGGCCACCCGCGCGACGTTCTCGAAGGTCAGCCCGTGGCCTGCGTGAACCTCGAGCCCGAGCGCATGGGCATAGCTCGCACCCTTGCGCAGACCGGCGAGCTCCGCCTCGCAGGCATCGACCTCGCGCGCGGCGTGGAAGTCGGCATAGGCGCCCGTGTGAAGCTCCACCACAGCCGCACCGACCCGCGATGCGGCCTCGATCTGGCGCGGATCATGGCTGATAAACAGTGACACGCGGCAACCCGCGTCGCGCAGCGGCGCGATGAAGGCGGCCAGCGCGGCCTCGTCACCCGCGACGTTCAGCCCGCCCTCGGTGGTGCGCTCTTCACGCCGCTCCGGGACAAGGCAGACGGCGTGCGGGCGGTGGCGCAGCGCGATCTCCTGCATCTCGGCGGTCGCTGCCATCTCGAGGTTCAAGGGCAGGCGCAGCCCGGCCATGAGCGCGTCGATATCGCGGTCCGAGATATGCCGCCGATCCTCGCGCAGATGCGCGGTGATCCCCTGCGCGCCCGCATCCTCGGCCAGTTTCGCGGCACGCAGCGGGTCCGGCCAGGCGGTGCCGCGCGCGTTTCGGATCGTCGCCACATGGTCGATATTCACACCCAGACGCAGCATGAGGCCCTCCTGATTTGCGCGCAGTCTAACCCGAGGCGGGCTGCGGCGCGAGTCTCGTCGCAGCAGCCCACCAGCCCCGCTGCGAAAGCGCATCAGCAGCCGTAGCAGCGACGCGCGCGCCGGGGAATATGCCAAAGCACGTGGCGCCCGAGCCAGACATCCGCGCCAGCTCCGCCCCGGCCCCCTCCAGCGCGGCCAGAACATCGGCGATGGGCGGCGCGAGCGCCATCGCGGCGGGTTCGAGATCGTTCCGGCAGGCGCGTAGGTAGTCCAGCAATTCGCCGCGATCACGCCATTCCGGCGGAGGCAGGGGCGCGTGGTCCCGCTGCGCGAGGGCGGTGAAAACCTCTGGCGTCGAGACCGCAACTCCAGGATTGACCAGAACCAGATCCAGCGCAGGAAGCGGCGGGAGCGGATCCAGAACCTCGCCGATCCCGCGCATCCTTGCCGGCGCGCCCGCAAGGCAGACCGGCACATCCGCGCCCAATGCGGTAACATCGCGCGGCATCGCGGAGCCCTCCCGCGCCAGCCCGCGCAGAACCGCCGCCGCATCGGCCGACCCGCCCCCGATCCCCGCAGCAACCGGCAGGTTCTTTTCCAGCGTGATCGCGACCTCCGCCCCCGCAAGCCGCGCCGCGCGCAGGCAGAGATTATCGCCCTCCCCCTCCAGCCCGGCGGCAAAAGGGCCGCTCACCGTCAGCGAAAGCGGGCCGGGCGCGATTGTCACGACATCGCCGATCTCGGCAAAGACAACAATCGAATCAATCAGATGATAGCCATCCGCCCGCCGCCCCGTCACATGCAGCGCAAGGTTCAGCTTAGCACGCGCCTGCTCGGTCAAAGCGCTTCTTTTGTCCCCAAATATCCCCGCCGGAGGCTCCCGCATCATCCGCCCGCGCGCGGCCCGCTACTGGGGCGCATCCTCGTCCTCATCCTCGGGCGCCGGCGGCGGAGGGGGGAGCGTGCCGCCATGCTCGGCCTCCAGCGCCTTCACGGCGTCGAGGCCGCGCTCCAGCTTCATGCGGATGCGGTAGGCGTCCTCTTCGGTCTCGGGCTCGAGGCTCAGCGCGCGCTGCCACTGCACCGACGCCTCGCGCTTGCGGCCGACCATCCAGTAGATATCGCCCAGATGATCGTTCACCAGAGGGTCCGAGGGCATCACCTGCACCGACGCCTCCATCGGCTCGACGGCTTCTTCATACCGGCCAAGGCGGTAATACACCCATGCCAGCGAATCGAGGATATAGCCGTCATCGGGCGCAAGCTCGACCGCGCGCTCGATCAGATCCAGCGCCTCGTCGAGATTTTCGTTCCGGTCCACATAGGAATAGCCCAGATAGTTCAGCACATGCGGCTCTTCCGGGCGCAGCTCGAGCGCGCGGCGCAGATCGCCCTCGGCCAGATCGAAACGCCCGGCACGTTCCTGCGCGATCCCGCGCGCATAGATCGGGAACCACTGCGCGTCGGTGCCGTCCTCGATCAGCTCGATCGCGCGATCATAGGCGGGAACCGCCTCGGCGAAGCTGTCCTGCTGGCGGCGAATATCGCCAAGCGCGATCCAGCCCTCGGGAATGTCCGGATAGGCTTCTGTCAGCGCAAGCGCCGCCGCCTCGGCCTCGGGCTTCCGCTCGGCGCGCGACAGGGCGTCGATGCGGGCCAGCTCGGCCATCGGGCGCATCTTGCCCTCGGCGCGGAGCGCGGTGAACTCGGTCTCGGCGGCGTCGAACTGCCCCATATCCTGCAAAAGCTGCGCGACGATCAGCCTTGCGTCGGTCAGATCGGGCGAGACATAGGCCGCGAGCCGCGCGTGAACGAGGCTGAGCGCGCTCGAGCCGGCGTCGATGTTCAGGATCGAGGCGAAGGTCAGAAACACCTGCGCAATCCCGTCGCGCGCATCGCGCACCACGTCAAAAGCGATCTCTTCGCCCGCGTTAAGGCGTTCCAGCAGCCCGGCAAGGGCCGGCTCGGTCTCGGTGATCTCTTGCGCCTCGAGCAGCGCGATCGCCTCATCCCGCCGCTCGAGCAGCGCGAGGATCTGCGCCTGCGCAAGCAGCCCCTGCAAATGCGGTAAGGGCTGATCGGGCGGCATGACCTCAAGCGCGCCCTCGAAATCGCCGACCATCGCGCGGGTCATGCCCTTGTGATAGGCGATCAGCTCGCGCGCGGGGCCGATCTGGTCAAGCTGCTCCAGCGCCGCCGCGCTTTCCGAGGCGCTTCCCGCCCCCAGCAGCGCCCAGACCCGGATCAGCCCGTCGAGAAGCTGCGTTCCGTCAATATCGGCATCCTCGGCGGGCCGCGTCGCGTCCAGAAGATCGACCAGCCCGGCCCAATCCTCGCGCTGCGCGAGGCTCGCGCGGGCCAGAAGCTCGGTCGGCGGAGTCGGCAGCGCGGCAGGCCCACCCGCGCCTGACAGCTTGATCGCCGCCTCGACATCGCCCGCCGCGATCATCGCGACGAGAGCCGAGTCGAGCAGATAGAGATTGGTCGGGTCCTGCCGCAGCGCGCGCTGAAAATACTGCGCCGACGCGCTGAAATCATTGTTGAACGCCGAGGCGCGGGCGGCGAGGAACGGGCCGGCCAGATCGCGGGTGATGGGCGCCGGATCGGGCGCCGGCGCCGCGTCATCGCCCGGCGCCTCGCCCTCAGCGTCATGAAGCTCGGGCGCGGCACCTTCGGTTTCGGGCGCATCCCCCGGCTCGGCCGGCCGCTCGGGGCGCGGCAGGGGCGCGCGATCATCCTGCGCGAGAATCGCCGCCGGCATGGCGGAGCTGAGCAGCGCAAAAAGCGCAAGAGAGTGGAGCAGTTTCATTTCCCGTTCCGGCTTCGCAGAATTGCAACGACCCTAGCGGCCCGCGCGCGTGGCTGCAACGCGCCATTCCTCAGCCCGCCCGGATGGTGCTTCAACAGGCTGCGAGCCCTACATATTGGGATAGTTCGGCCCGTCCCCGCCTTGCGGCGTCGTCCAGACGATATTCTGAAGCGGATCCTTGATATCGCAGGTCTTGCAGTGCACGCAGTTCTGGAAGTTGATCTGGAAACGCGGCCCGCCCTGATCCTCGACCACCTCGTAAACCCCCGCCGGGCAGTAGCGCTGCGCCGGCTCGGCATATTCGGGCAGGTTCACCGCAATCGGGATCGAGGGATCGCGCAGTTTCAGATGCGAGGGCTGGCTTTCCTCGTGGTTGGTAAAGCTGAACGCCACGTTGGTCAGCCGATCGAAGGACAGCTTGCCGTCGGGTTTGGGATACTCGATCGGCTTGAAATCCTTGGCCTTCCCGGTCGCGGCCGCGTCGGTCTTGCCGTGCCGCCACGTCCCTAAGGGGTTCCAGCCGGTCAGATTGGCCACCCACATATCGAACCCGCCAAGGATCAGGCTCGGCCACAGCCCCATCCGCGACCAGATCGGCTTGACGTTGCGCACCCGGCTCAGATCCTTGCCGACCGGCCCCGAGCGGATGGCCGCGTCGTAATCCGCCAGCCGGTCGCCCGCGCGGCCCTCGGCGATGGCCGCAGCCGCCGCTTCGGCGGCAGCAATGCCTGACAGCATCGCGTTATGATTGCCCTTGATCCGCGGCACGTTGACCAGCCCCGCTGCGCAGCCGAGCAGAACGCCGCCGGGGAAATCCATCTGCGGGATCGACTGCCAGCCGCCCTCGGTGATCGCGCGCGCGCCATAGGCCACGCGCTTGCCGCCTTCCAGCAGCTCGGCGATCATCGGGTGATGCTTGAAGCGCTGAAACTCGGCATAGGGGTAAAGATAGGGGTTGGCGTAGTTGAGATGGACAACAAAGCCGACAAGCACCTGATTATTCTCGAAATGATAGACGAACGAGCCGCCCCCGGCATTCCCGCCCAACGGCCAGCCCATCGAATGCATGACCTTGCCAGGCACGAATTTCGCCGGGTCCACCTCCCAGATCTCTTTCATGCCAAGGCCGAATTTCTGCGGGCAATGGCCCTCGGACAGACCGAACCGCTCGATCACGATCTTCGAAAGCGAGCCGCGCACGCCCTCGGCCAGCATCACGTATTTCCCGCGCAGCTCCATCCCCGGCTCGTAGCCCTCGCCGATCGAGCCATCCTGGTTGCGCCCGAACTCGCCCGCGACGACGCCGACGACGCGCTCGCCCTCCATCACAAGCTGCGAGCAGGCCATGCCGGGGAAGATCTCGACGCCCATCGCCTCGGCCTGTTCGGCCAGCCAGCGGCAGACATTGCCCATCGACACGATGTAATTGCCATGATTCGACATCAGCGGCGGCATCGGGAAATTCGGCACCCGGATCTCGCCATGCTGGCCCATGATGTAAAAGTGATCTTCGGTCACTTCCTGCTGAACGGGCGCGCCCTGCTCGCGCCAGTCGGGGATAAGCGCGTCCAGCCCCGACGGGTCCAGCACCGCGCCCGACAGGATATGCGCCCCGATCTCCGAACCCTTTTCCAGCAGCACGACCGAAAGATCGGGGTTGATCTGCTTGAGCCGGATCGCCGCCGAAAGACCGGAGGGGCCGCCCCCGACGATGACGACATCATATTCCATCGACTCGCGTTCGATTTCGGTCTCGGACTGGCTCATCGCTGATCTCCTCGGGATAGGCTAGGTTTTTCCTAGACGCTGCGGGGGCGCAGGGCAACACACACGCGCCCGCGCGGCGGCGCGGATTTGGGCATATCGCCGCCCAGACGGTGCGTCAGGCTTGCAAGCGCTGCCGGTTCGGTCCACGGTCGGGACAACGGAACGGGCGCCCCCACCATTTGCTTGGCGGGGGTGTTGGTTTGCCATATCACCGCGCCCTTGCCGGGTGCATTTTGCTGACGACAGGACTGACATGGAAAAAATCCCGATGACCCGCGCAGGCTTCGACCAGCTGGACGAAGAGCTGCGCGTTCTGAAAACCACCGAGCGCCCCGCCGTCATCAAGGCGATTGCCGAGGCGCGCGAGCATGGCGATCTGTCGGAAAACGCGGAATACCACGCCGCCCGCGAGAAGCAGAGCTTTCTCGAGGGCCGCATCAAGGAGCTTGAAGTGATCCTCTCGCGCGCCGAGGTGATCGACCCCGCGAAACTGTCGGGCAGCATCAAGTTCGGCGCAAGCGTGGTGCTGCTGGACGAGGACACCGAGGAAGAGAAAAGCTACCAGATCGTCGGCGAGGCCGAGGCAAATCTGGAAAAGGGGCTGCTGAACATGCGCTCGCCGCTGGCCCGCTCGCTGATCGGCAAGGAAGAGGGCGATGTGGTCGAGGTGACGACGCCGGGCGGGCGGAAATCCTATGAAGTTCTGGCGGTGAAGTTCGAGTGAGGCGCGATCTGGCCGATATGCTGGCGCGCTCGGGGCGGGCGGCGATCATCGGGCTGGCGCTGAGCGCGCTCTGGCTGCTGATGCTGGTCGTGTTCTGGCTGGCCGCGCCCGCAGGCGGGACCGGCGGCGCGGCCTGGGTTTCGGTGATCGCGGCCCTGATGCCGCTGGCGCTCATCTGGCTGGCGGTCGGCATGGCCCGCGCGGTCGAGACGATGCAGGCCGAGGCCGACGCGCTGCGCGCCCAGCTCTCCATGCTGCGCCGCGCCCTGCCCGACAGCGATATCGGCGAGCGTCGGCCCGCTGCCTCGCCGCCGCCGCGCGAGGCGGGCGCCCCGCAAGCGCCGGTCGAAGCCCCGCACCCCGAGGCACGGCCCCGCGCAGCCAAGCCCGCCGCCCCGGCCCGCGCGCCCGAGACGGCGCAGCAAACGCTCGGCTTCGATTCGCCCGAGAACGTATCGCTGCCGGCCGAGACGGTGATTCTCGCGCTTAATTTCCCCGATGGGCCCGACGATCACGAGGCGATTGCCGCGCGGCGCGAGACGATGCGCGACGAGAGCTATGCGCGGCTTTTGCGCAGCGCGCAGGATGTCGTCTCGCTGCTGGCCGATCGCGGTCTTTTCATGGACGAGCTGAGCCCCGATCCGGTCGACGTGCCCGCGTGGCGGCGATTTGCTGACGGGCAGCGGGGGCAGGCCGTCGCCGGTGTCGGCGCGATCGCCGAGCCGGACACGATCGAGCGCGCGGCGCAGGCGCTGCGCGGCGATGACGTGTTCCGCGATGCGGTCCACCATTTCCTGCGGCTGTTCGACCGCAGCACATCGAGCCTCATCCCCGAGCTCGACGACCGCGCGGTTGGCTGGCTGGCCGAGACACGCTCGGCCCGCGCCTTCATGCTGATGGGCCGCGCGGCGGGGCTTTTCGGGCAATCGCGCTAGATGCGCCCGCCGCCAGATGCGGCCTCCACCGCCGGCGCAGCCTCGCCAGAGGGTGCCGCCGCAGCAGCGGCAGACGGTTCCGCCGCCGCACGGCCAGAGGGCGCATCCGCCGCCGTGCCGCAACCAGATCCTGCTTCCAGCAGCGCCGCAGCTTTACCAAAGGGTGCCGCCGCCGCTATTCCGGCGCCAGACGTGGTCCCCAGCGGTGCTGCTCCGCTGAGAGACAGCGACGCCGCCGTCATGCCGAGCACCACTACCCAACCGACACCCATAGCGACGGACGAGACCGCCGCCAGCAGCGGCACCACCGCCTCCCTCCCGCCCGGCGCGCCCGCCCCGACCTCGCCCCCCGGCACACCGACGCCCAAAGGGGCCGTCACCAGCCTGCGCCGCTGCGTGGCGCTTGGCTTGCTTCACTCCATCCCGCTTTTGCTCGTGACCGTGCCGTTTGGCGTTCTCTTCGGGGTCGTCGCGGTCGAGACGGGGCTCGACATGGCGCAGATCATGGGGTTCTCGGCGCTCGTGCTGGCCGGGGCGTCGCAGTTCACCGCGGTGCAGCTTATCTCGGACAACGTGCCGGTCTGGCTGGTGATCCTGTCGGCGCTTGCGGTCAATTTGCGGCTCGCGATGTATTCCGCCGCGCTCGTGCCGCATCTAGGGCAGGCGCCGGCGCCGACCCGAGCGCTCGTCGCGTTCCTGACCACTGACCAGACCTACGGGATCTCGGTCGAGCGTTTTCAGCGCCATCCCGAGATGAGCCTGCCGCAGCGTCTCGCCTATTTCGGCGGCACCGCGATCGCGCTTGCGGTGCCGTGGCTGAGCGCGACGGTCGCGGGCGCCACGATTGGACGGGCGATCCCGGTCGAGATGGGGCTCGATTTCGCGATCCCGATCACCTTTCTGGCGATGGTTGCCCCGGCGCTACGCACGATCGCCCATATCGCGGCGGCATTCGTCGCGGTCGTTCTGGCGCTCGCCTTCGCGTTTCTGCC